>SVPO01000068.1 GCA_015065795.1 Oscillospiraceae bacterium
GGAACCTGCCGTCACGGTCCTGATAGCGTGCGGTGACCTTCATGGGACGCTCCACTATGCCGTACTTGCCGGGCACGGAAAGGCAGCCCTCGGTTCCCGTCTGGGAGCCTTCACGGGCGATGATCTCGGGATTTATCATCTCCACAAACACGCCCACTTCCTCATCGGGAGTGGTGTCAATTACTACCACGCGGCGCAGCATGCCGATCTGAGGCGCGGCAAGACCCACGCCGTTGCGGTCGTGCATGGTGTCCGCCATGTCGTCCAGCATTACAGCCAGCTTGCGGTTGAACTCGGTCACCGGCTTGCATTTCTTTCTGAGGACTTCCTCGCCCTCAAAGCACATATTTCTCAGAGCCAAGATGATCTCCCCTTTTGAGTGTATTACAATATTATAGTATGTTGTCCGGATTCATATCGGCAAAGGCGTTTGTTCTGCCGAACGCCCTGCTCTGCCCGATGTCGCGCAGCAGCGACGACAGCAGCTCACGGAAGGGCGCGCTGTTGCGGCATTTGATGATCAGCCGGTAGCGGTACTTGCCCTTGATGCGTGAGATGGAAGCCGGAGAGGGTCCCAGCACACGCAGCGGTATGCCGGGGTAGTCGTTCTTAGCGCGCTCCCGGAGCATCTCCATGAAGCAGTGCGCCATCTTGCGCACCATATCGTCGTAAATGCCCACGAAGCCCACCATGCATATATCCGAATAGGGCGGATAGAGCATGGTCTCGCGCACAATGATCTCGTTTTTATAGAACTCCGGATAATCCTGCCGCGCCGCCATGGCGATGACGGGATTTTCCGGTGTCATTGTCTGGATTATTGCCCTGCCGCTGAATTCCCCTCTGCCCGAGCGCCCCACCACCTGCGTCAGCAGGGAGAACGCGCGCTCGTAGCTGCGGAAATCGTCGCTGTACAGCATCTGGTCGGCGAGCATTACGCCCACCAGCGTCACCCGTTCAAAGTCAAGCCCCTTGGCTACCATCTGGGTGCCGATCATGATGTCGTAATCGCCGCGCTCAAAGGCGGCAAGCTTGTCGGCATGGGAAAATTTCTGCTGGGTGCTGTCGGCGTCCATGCGCAGCACCCGCGCCCGGGGAAACAGCCGCGCCAGCTCGTCCTCAACGCGCTGGGTGCCCTGACCTGCGTACCGCAGCTGCTCCGAGCCGCACTCGGGACACTTTGTCGCAAAGGGCAGGCTCTTTCCGCAGTAATGGCACAGCAGGCGGTTTGAGTTGAGGTGATAGGTCATGGACACGCTGCAGTGCTCGCAGGTGAGCACATGACCGCAGGCACGGCAGGCAACAAAGGTATTGAAGCCGCGGCGGTTGTGCAGCAGAATGGACTGATAGCCGTTCTGCAGATTGTATTCCAGCGCCTGCATCAGCTTGGGGCTGAACATACTGTCAGCCAGCTTCTGCTCGGAGATATCCACCACGTCCACCACCGGCAGCTTTGCCTCGCCGTAGCGCTCGGTCAGCTCCTCAAGGTGATAGCTGCCCGCGCCGGCAAGATAATAGCTCTCCACAGAGGGGGTCGCCGAAGCCAGCAGCAGCGGCGCCTTGTGATAGGCGCAGCGGAAACGGGCAACGGAGCGCGCGTGATATCTGGGCGTTGATTCGGACTTGTAGGTATACTCCTGCTCCTCGTCCATGACGATCAGTCCGATGTCGTCAAAGGGAGCGAACACCGCCGAGCGTGTGCCGATGGCGATGAGTGCCTCTCCCCTTTTCACGCGCTTCCACTCGTCCAGACGCTGTCCCAGGGACAGTCCGCTGTGGAACACCGCCACACGGTCGCCGTAACGGGCACGGAAACGCTCAAGGGTCTGAGGGGTGAGAGATATTTCGGGCACCATGACGATAACGCCCCTGCCGTCGGCAACGGCATCGTCAATGGTGCGCATAAAAACGGAGGTCTTTCCGCTGCCGGTGACACCGTACAGCAGGGTGGTGGAAAAGCTTCCCGAACGGTAACGCGCGCTGATGTTCTCATAGGCACGCTGCTGCCCTGCGGTCAGCACGATATCCGAGCTGTCACGGGCTACGGGAACCGACTTTGGACGGCGCAGCACCTCGCTGTCGAAGAACTCCACCGCGCCGCGTTTTTTCAGGTTGGTGAGGATGACCTTGGTCACGCCGGCAAAGGCACACACTTCCTTTACCGAAGCCGAGCCCACCTGTTCCAGCAGCTCGACCACCCGACGCTGCTTGGGAGTGAGCTTTTCAAAGCACTCCTCCCCTGCATCGGCGGCAATGCGCACCATGCGTATGGACGCGTCGCCCGTGCGGCGCACGGCATCGTCACTGCGCACGATGAAGCCCTTGCGCACCAGCTGCTCGGGCAGGGTGCTGTCCTCCTCAAGACCAAACATATCGATGAGACGGCTGCGAACCACAGGCTCGGAAGCACACACCACAGCAGTGGCAGCCATGCGTTCCTGTTCGCTCAGCTCAGCAGCTGCGTCGATGCCCTCGAGGGTCACTCCGGCGGCAGGCACATAGCACCTGACCACACGCATATCCAGACCCGTGGGCAGCATAGCCCTCGCTGCCTCGAAGCAGGTGCAGAAGCACTGCTCATGCAGCCACATTGCCAGCCGCAGCAGTTCATCGCTCAGCACCGGCTCATCGTCCAGCAGACGCAGCACAGGCTTGACTCCGGGAGGCAGCTCGGCGGCTTCCTCCACGTCAAATACCATCGCCTGACGCTGGTCGTTGCCTGTGCCGAAGGGAACCATCACGCGGCATCCCCTGCGGCAGTCAGAAGCAAGCTGCGTCGGGACCATATAGTCAAAGAGCCTGTCGAAGTGATAGGCGGTCTTTTCCACAGCCGCTTTGATTATCAGCGCGCAGATAGAAACCACCTCACTTGCTCAACGGAAATTGACGCTGATTATTCTTCCTCGACGGAAATGGAGACCTCGAAGTCGGTGTCGCGGTAGATGCTTGCCGAACCGCTGGGACGCACGATGGTGGACTTGCCGGTCATGAGGTTGCCCAGCACGATGTTGACGGGCTTTTCCAGCAGGGGCTCGTGGCGGCGGTCGGCTTCCTCGGAGATCTCACGGGCACGGGAAGCAACGGTGTTGACCAGAGCGTAGCGGTTGTCGCACATTGCGAACACTTCGTCGATGTTTTTCTTGGTGTTGATAGCCATTTTGATTTATTCTCCTTATCTTGAATGGGCTTGGGCTTATTTGCCGAGAACCTCGTCGATTATCCATTTTTTGCGGCAGGAGCGGTTCTTCTCCGCCACGATGGTGTTGAGCAGATCACCGGCGGCATCCTCGATGATGTCGTTGATGATGATGTAATCGTAATCCAGCGCTCTGGGGATCTCCTCCTTTGCCTTGGCAAGGCGCTGGACGATCTCCTCCTCGGTTTCTCTGCCGCGCAGGCGGATGCGCTTCTCCAGTTCCTCCATGGAGGGGGGCATAACGAAGATCCTCACCGCTTCGGGGAACAGCTTTACCACCTGATCGGCACCGTTGACGTCGATCTCCAGCACCACGCTGGTGCCGCGCTCGATGCGGTCGGCGATCGCCTTCTTGGGAGTGCCGTAGTAGTTGCCATTGTAGCAGTTATATTCGATAAGCTCATCCCCTGCGATGGCTTCCTCGAAGCGCTCACGGGTGACGTAGTAGTAGGTGACGCCCTCCTCCTCGTCCTTCTTGATGCCTCTGGAGGTCATGGAGATGGAAAGCTGAACATCCTGACCGATCTCGGCGGCGATGTTCATGGCTCTGCGCACCACAGTGCCCTTGCCGGCGGCGGAGGGTCCGGATACGATGGCGAGTACGCCCTTGTCGTGCATGGTGATTCTCCTTTCAGTATGTACTGAAATCTATAGATTAATTATGATTGATTACTCTTTTTCCATCAGTGCCTTGATGCCGAAGTTGTTGAGGGTGACATCAAGACCGAACAGCTCTGCGGTGGCAGGCTCCGAGGTGTCGTACCACTTTCCGTCGTATACGACATAGCTCTGACCGGGCGCGGAGGTAAGAACACATTCCAGCTCAAAGCCGTAATGCTCTGCCATATCAATGATGTCACCCGCGTACTGTCTGTATTCGCCTTCCACAGGCACTCTGCCAAGCCATTCATTTGCGCCGGTGCTGTCGGCAGGATAGCGAATGACGATGCTGAAGGAATCTCCCTCGCTCAGCTTCACAGCTTCATCAAGATCCACAACGTGATATCCCGGCTTGTGGATGGTAGTCTCCAGCACGGCAGCGCACACACCGCTGTCCGGCATATCCTTATCGGGATTACGGTAGACCTCAACGGTGACCGGCTGATCCTGCGCGGAAGTCGGAACGCCCACCGCGCTCAGAGTGCAATCCTCGTCCACGGTGAACACGTTGGCTGCGACCGTTTCGCCGCCCTCTGCCTTTATGCTGTTTTTCATTCCTATGGAATCGTAGTAAAGAATGTCGCCGTAATCCTCACGGAGTCCGAAATCAACGGTAACAAACGCGGCAAGCAGCTGCTCGTAGGAAATCCAGTAGTAATATTCCCCGTATTTCCTGCAATTGTCGCGAACAAGCCACGCTCCATCGTTTTCCGGCTTGATGTAGCCGAAATTCTCCCGGCTGAAACTGTCATCCCAGCCCACAACGCTCACCGAATGGTTCATATATTCATATATTATATCTTCGGGATAGTTGTTCTGGTAATATGCGATTCCCGCTTCGGATTTACGGATGTTTGACTGGGCTGTAGTGGTCTGAACCGCCGCTGCGCCGTTTTCAAGGATAGAGCGCTTCATCTCCTCGGTAGAAGCATTCTGATAAACCGGCTCGAAGAAGCAGTCGCAATTGAAATCGATTCCTGTGAGCAGATATTCGCCCATGTATTTCTCAATGGAACCGCTTGTGTGGGCTGAGTTCATGTCGGTCATATCCATATCATCAACAATGGACGCTGCGGCATCAAACCCGATCACCGATTCGTCCACAGGACCGCATCCGTTGGCAAACATACTGACCTGAGCAAGCATTTCGCTGAAGGTGGGTCCCAGACAATTCGTAGTGTCCTGACGATCATTTCCGATGTAATAGCCATCCTCCCCGGAATCCCTGTCCTCATCAAAGGAGAAGGTACAGTAATACTGATATGCCTCGGACAGATTCAGCTCGTGAGCTGTTTCGTATCCGCCCTTGATCAGATTGCTTTCGCAGGAGTCGAGCAAAGAAAAAAACAGGCACATTCCAACAATGCTCGGATCATTCTCCGGAGGAGTGAGAAGACCTTCATCAGCAAGGCTGTATTTCTCCGGCAGGGTCGCAGGCTCAGTGCCCGGCTGCTCCTGACCGCAGGCGCACAGTGAGGATATTATCATGGCGCAGGCAAGCGCCGCGGTGATTATCTTTTTCATATCGCGTCTCATCCCCCTTTCCGTTCACTCCTGCGATGCAATTACTCCTTTTCCATCAGTGCCTTGATGCCGAAGTTGTTGAGAGTGACATCAAGACCGAACAGCTCTGCGGTGGCTGGCACGGAGGTGTCGTACCATTTGTTTTCGTACACCACATAACTCTGCCCCGGCTGCGAAGCAAGAACACAATCGATACCTAAAACATCGAAGATCTTCTTCTCAGTTTCGGTCACGTCTCCTTCGACAGGAACTCTTCCCAACCAGTCGGAAACACCTGAACTGTCAGTCCTGTAACGAATCAGTATACTGAAGCTGTCACCGGCATTAAGCTTTACACTCTCCTCCAGATCAACAACATGATATCCGGGCATATCAATGGTGGTTTCCAGCCTGGCCACCCTTCTGCCGCTCTGGGGATCATACTCATCGGGATTGTGGTAAACCTCGATAATAACCGGCTGATTCTTGGCTGCAGTCGGAACACCTGCCGCCTTGAGAGCGCAGTCCTTATCAACGGTGAATACATTTGCCGCAACAGTCTCTTCGCCGTCGGCCCTGATGTTCCGGTCCATCCGTAAATTGTCGTAAAAAAGCACATCGCCATACTCATCCCGCGGAGTCAACTCCACGGTGGTAAATCCGGGAAGAGGCTGTTCATAGGATGACCAGTAGTAATACTCGCCGTTTTTGAATCTGCTGCTGTCCTTAATATACCAGGCACCGTCATTATCCGGCTTGTTTCGTCCGAAATTTTCACGGGAGAAATTGTCGTCCCAGCCGATAACACTTACCGCATGTCCAGCATGTTCAACAATATCTTCAGCAGAATAGATTCCTTCGTAATACGCAATACCGGCATCGGAAAAGTTATAGCTATATTTTGCTGTAGTGGTACTGACCGAAGCCGCACCGTCTGCAAAAATCGAGCGCTTCATTTCCCTTATGGACGAATTTTCATATATCGGCTCATATGTCTCGTTATTATGATAATTCGCCCCTGTGAGAAGATACTCACCCATATATTTTTCCATCGCACCGCTTTTATGAGCGGCGTTAAGGTTCGCCGTGGATTGCTCCCTGTGTTCCGGATCAAACTCAACCACAGTTTCGTCAACCGGTCCACAGCCGTTTGCAAGCTGATTAACCAGCGTGAACGTCTCGCTTCCATCCAGAAGGAAGTTCCCTTTGCTTTCCTCTCTGTTTATACTCTGAAAATACCCATCTGTTCCGTAAGCCTTGTCATCATTGAAGGAATGACAATAGTAGTACAGATGAGCCTCTGAAAGATCAAGATCATCAACATTTTCGTATCCGTTGACCAGAAGACTGGATTCACAGGCATTGATAAGCGCATATGAAGCACAAAGACCCGTATATTTCTGATCTTTCTCAATTGTCACCAGTCCGAGGTCGCTCAGGATATATTTCTCCGGCAGCTGCACCGGCTGCTCAGCCGGCTCGGTCTCCTGAGCACAACCGCACAGCGAGGATATTATCATAGCGCAGGCAAGCGCAGCGGTGATTATCCTTTTCATGCCGATTCTCCTGTTTATATTCCAAAATCCTGACTCTTTTATTGCGTGTTTTCCATCAGCGCCTTGATGCCGAAGTTGTTGAGCGTGACATCAAGACCGAACAGCTCTGCAGTGGCGGGCACGGAGGTGTCGTACCATTTGTTTTCGTACACCACGAAGCTCTGACCGGGCTGTGAACAGAACCGGTATTCCATAGGCAGATACAATTCTTTTTCTTCTTCGGTGAGGTCTGCCTCAACAGGCACCTTGCCCAGCCATTCGTTCTCTCCGTTCTCATCGGCTTTGTATGTGATCACGATGCTCAGCCGGTCGCCCTTGCTGAACTTCACTGTCTCCTCCAGATCCACAACATGATATCCGGGATTCCCGATGGTGGTCTCAAGCTTAGCCACGCGCTCACCGTTATCGGGACAGTTGGCGTCGGAATTGCGGAACACGCGGATGACCACCGGTTGACCTATGGCGGAAGTGGGCACACCCACCGCCTTCAGGGCGCAGTCCTCGTCCACGGTGAACACGTTCGCCGTGACGGTGTCGCCGCTGTCGTTTCTGATCACGCCGCCCATCCACAGTGAATCGTGGTACAGGATGTCGCCGTAGTCATCACGGGGGCAGAAATTGAGGGTAGTCATTCCGGCAAGCGCTTCCTCGTAGGACGACCAGTACAGTCCATCCTTGCCGAAAATTGTTCCCATGCTGTTCTGAACCAGCCACGCGCCGTCGTTTTCCGGCTTGTAGAAGCCATAGTTTTCTTTTGAGAAATTATCATCCCAGCCGATGATCGCTATGCCGTGGTTAACAAAATCAAAGATATTATCATTGCATACACCGGCATAAAACGAGGTGTACTCTTTGGTATTTCGTCTCAGACCATCTGCGTACGCTGTGGATGCCACCAGGGCACCATCATCAATAATTGCCTTCTTAATCACATCTATGGAGGCTCTCTGATAACAATCGTCGTTATCCAGACCTCTGAAAACATTAATGTCGGTCAGCAGATAATCACCGGACATATCATAGCTTATGTCTCCATTCTCATGGGCATCGTGAAGATTGTGTACATCCTTCATAAAATTCTTGGTGCTGAATTCCACCACCGATTCATTGACCGGACCATGTCCGTTGGCAAATTCATTCAACAAATCAAAGGTATGCGCGCCGTAACGAAAGGTCGTACCGTCCGAATCAGTCCGGTCACCCGGCAGGAAAATCGAATCCCTGACATTCTCCGGAACCTTTTCGTCCTGATAGGAAAAGCAGTAGTAGAATAACTGAGCCTCAGACAGGTCGATATCAGCATCGGCATATCCATCGGTGATAATGCTGGACTCCGAAGCCTTGATTGCGGAGAAAGACGCGCACATTCCGGTAGCACTCTGATCCTTGGTGGATGTCACTCTGCCCTCGTCCAGCAGGTTGTAGCTTGCAGGCAGCGGCGCAGGCTGCCCTGTCGGCTGCTGTTCCGGCTCCTGCGAGCAGGCGCACAGCGAGGCGACTATCATGGCGCAGGCAAGCGCGGCTGTCATTATTTTCTTCATACCGATTCTCCTCTCCCTGATTCCTCTGGTCTGTCCTGTGCTTTACTCTGCGGCTTTCTTGCCCTCGGCTGTGATCTCCACCGCCGACAGAATGACATGGCCGCTGTCGGCGACCATGACCACCTTGGTGCGCCTGCCGTATGTAGCGTCGATGAGCATATTTCGGTCGCGGGCATCCTGCACGATGCGCTTGACCGGCGCGGAATCGGGATTGACGATGGCGATGAGACGGTCGGCGGAAACCATGTTGCCGAAGCCGATGTCAAGAAGCTCCATATTCCGTCCTCCCCGAAGTTATTCTATGTTCTGGATCTGCTCGCGGATCTTTTCGATCTCCGCCTTCATATCCACCACGGTGTGAGCGATGGAGGAATTCTGGGACTTGGAGCCGATGGTGTTGGTCTCGCGGTTGATCTCCTGAACGATGAAGTCCAGCTTGCGTCCGGCAGGCTCGTCGGAACTGAGCACCGCGCGGAGCTGATCGATATGGCTGCGCAGGCGGACGGTCTCCTCGTCCACAGCGATGCGGTCGGCAAAGATGGCACATTCGGTGATGACGCGCTGTTCGTCAACGGTGCGGTCACCGATGACCTCGGCGATCTTGTTGTACAGACGCTCGCGATAGGCAGCCAGTGTCTCGGGTGAAGCAGCCTCCACCTTCTCCACGTTGGCGATGATGGCGTCGGCACGGGACTCCACGTCCGCCTTGAGCTTGGCACCCTCCACCTCGCGCATGGCGATGAAGTTATCCACGGCGGTCTGGGCAACGGTCTTTACCGCGGCCCACACGGCATCCTCGTCCTCAGCGGCGCGGCGGACGGTGAAGATATCGCTGTAACGGGCAACGCTGGAGACGGTGATATCGTCGGTCAGACCGAAGTCGGAAGCCAGCGAACGCAGGGCATTGATGTAGCCCTCGGCGAGGGAGCGGTTGAGCTCAACCTCCACCGAGCCGTCGTCTACGGACACGATGGAAACGTGCACGTCGATCTTGCCGCGGCTGACCTGCGACTGGACAAAATTCTTGAGCTTATCCTCGATGAAGCCGTAGCCCCGGCTGATGCGCGCCGAGAACTCAAAGAATCTGTGGTTGACGGATCTTATCTCGACGGTGATATCCTTGCCGTCGACAGTGCTCTGAAAACGGCCGAAGCCGGTCATGCTCTTGATCATGGCGTTACCTCGATTTTGTTATTATCGCTTGGTTTTTGCTTATTGTTTTATTATATAACAAATAATGGCTTATAACAAGGATTATTTGCCAGTCTCGGCGCAACTTCTGCACATATGAACAACATTGCACACAGGCACGCTCATCACACCGTCATTAAGACGAAGTCCTGCGCGCTTCATTGCCGTGCAGCGCACGTCGCTCTCGTCGCCCCACGCGTCGGGAACGGCATAGCAGCTCTCGGCGCCGCGGCGCTCGCCGTAGGACACGGCGGCACGCACCAGCATCTCGCCGTAGTCGGCATCATCGCAGGTCATTCCGGTTATGTCAACCGCAGCCTCCTCCGGGCTGTATCGCATCTTAAGCGCGACAAAGCCGACCTCATCGCCGTTCTCGCTGGCTGCGAGCACGATGCTGTCGGCAGAAAAACCATACTTCTCCGCTGCAGCGGAGCGTCCGGCTGCGTCATCTATGACGTGTACCTCGATCATAGTCAACCTCCTGTATTGTTCACTGCTCACCGCCGGCAGAGGATCTGACCAGCGTCTTGATGGAGCTGAGTTCGTTTTCGTTCAGATTGCGCCAGTCACCGCACTTGAGGCCGCCCAGCTTGACCTTGCCGATGGCGATGCGCTTGAGGCGCAGCACCTCGATGCCCAGCTGCTCGCACATACGGCGGATCTGACGGTTGCGTCCCTCATAGAGGGTGATCTCCAGAGTGGAGCGGTCCTCGGCAAGGGAATGGGTGTGCACATCCGCAGGGGCGGTCATGCGGCCGTCCAGCATCAGACCGGCGGAAAGGGATGCCTGCGCCTCCTCAGATACTCTGCCCTTGACGGTGACACGGTAGGTCTTGGACACGTGGGTGCGTGGATGGGATATGGCGTTGGCAAGCTCGCCGTCGTTGGTCATCAGCAGCAGACCCTCGCTGTCCCTGTCCAGTCTGCCCACGGGGAACACACGGGCGTTGACGTTCTGCACCAGCTCGGCGACGCACTTTCTGTCCATCTCGTCGGACATGGTGGTGACGTAGCCGCGGGGCTTGTGCAGCATTATGTAAACTTTATCCTTGGTCATGGCAACCTTGCGTCCGCTGACCGTGACCTTGTCGAGCCTGGGATTGACCTTGTCGCCGATGGAGGCGACGCGACCGTTGACGCGCACCTTTCCTGCGGCGATCAGCTCCTCGGACTTGCGCCGGGAGGCAATGCCGTTGTCGGCCATGTATTTCTGCAGTCTTACAGTATTATCCGCCATTTTGAATTCTCTTTTCCTTTCAGTTTAAGCCTGTTGCCGACACATCGGATCACCCGTTCCCGTCGGCTTCCATATCCAATTTTATCGCGTCGATATATGCTGACAGCCAGTCGCTGGTCACACATTCGACGTTGTCCGCAGCCCTGAGCGAGAAGGTCGCCAGCTCGGAGGAACCGTAATAATACGTTACATAACCCAGCACCTGATCTCTGGTGATGGGAGCGTATTCAAAGTCGTTGAGCGTCACATCATAATATACGCCGCCCACCTGATTTTCATGGACGGAGAAGTTCTGATCGACATAGCAGTAGACACCCACATTCTGCTGTGCACCGCCCACCAGCTTGACCTGAGCTCCTTCAAGGTCGGGATTCGGCTGCAGCTGAACGTACTTGCTGAAGGCGTAATCGTAGAGCTGTTCGTGATTTGCCCAGTAGGAATAGGCGCCCAGAGTGCAGCACACCAGCTTGACGCCGTTGCGCTCAACGTGGCTCACAAGGCAGTAGCCGGCGCTGTCGGTGTATCCGGTCTTGATGCCGTTGCAGCCCTCCACGCCGTAGCGCTGACCCTCCAGCAGGTAATTATGGGCATTGAGAGGGTAATTTGAGGGTGGATTGCCGAACTTGACCTGATAGGACGCCAGAGAACACAGCTCGGCAAAGTCCTCGTTCTTCATCGCCTCCGCACCCAGCAGCGCCATGTCGTAGGCAGTGGAATAGTGCCCCTCCGCGTCAAGTCCTGAGGGCGTGACAAAGTGGGTGTCAAACATGCCGATCTCCGATGCGCGTTCGTTCATCATGGATGCAAAGCCGTCAAAGGAACCGCCCAGATCGATGGCAACCGCCTGCGCGCAGTCGTTACCGGAAAGAAGCAGCATACCCACAACCAGGTCGTGGATGGTGATGTTGTCGCCCAGCTTGAGTCCCAGCTTGGTGGAGCCTTCCTCGTCGTAGGCGAGCATATCCTGGGTGATGATGACATTTCTGCCGATGTCGCCCGATTCCAGCGCCAGCAGGCAGGTCATAATCTTGGTGGTACTCGCCATGGGCCGCTGCATATAGGCCGCCTTTTCGTAAAGCACCGCACCTGTGGTGGCGTCCATGACGATAGCCGAGCCGTATTTGACCTCAGGCTGTTCGGTGGGGACTTCCTCGCCGGGTTCGTCCCTTCCCAGAATCACATAGCCCTCGCCGTAATTATCGGGCATATCCGCCGCAGCCGACGCGGACAGCGACGGCAGCGTCACGGCGAGCATAGCCGCAGCCATGATGACCGATACGATTCGTTTAATAATCAAACGGGTGTTGCTGTACATAACTCAGGCTCTGCAGCCGTTCACTCCCTTCCTCGGCGTTACGACAGAAATCACTTACGGTTGTTCTTCTCTCTGGGATTTACGCGCACCTTGTTCTTCAGGCCGCGAGTGACCACAGGCTCCTCGATGGGGAGCATATCATCCGCCTGCTCGTCTGCCTGCTCCTTCTTTTTGCCCAGACTTTCCTTGACCTTGTCGATAAGCCCGGGAACCATATCAATGAGCTTGGAGGCGGAGTTCCTGTTCTCCTCCACCTGCAGGAGCCTGACGTCGTTTTCGGTGATGACGATGAATCCCACGGGAGCAACGGTTGCGCCTGCACCGCCGCCTCCACCGAACAGCTCGCCCTCCTTCTTTGCCGGCAGATCGGAGCCGCCGGAGGCAAAGCCGTAGGATATCTTGGAAACGGGAATGATGGTCGCAGAGCCGACCACGATGGGATCGCCCACAACGGTGGAAGCGTCCACCAGCTCCTTGATCTTCTGCAGAGTGGTCTGCATGAGGTTATTGATAGGATGTTCAGCCATTGAAAGTACCTCCCGTGCCGGCAGCACCGGCAGTATTAATCATCGCCGCTCAGGCGGCGGAAATATGATCGCGCTGTCAGTTCGCGGAGGGCTTTGCACCTCCGTCTGCAGCCTTTTTCATCGCTTCCATGGTATACTGCTGCTGACGCTCCCCCACCTCGGTCTTCACCAGATTGAGCATCATCCTGATGCCTCCGGTGATGCCGTGCCATGGCTTTACGCGCAGCTTTATATCCACATCGTAACGGTTGTCCGCGGAAAGGAAATCCGCGGCAACGCGCACATCGTTCTTTTTATAGCCCCTGACCGAGCTGAGCACCAGTCCCAGCGCAGGATACAGCGCGGCGCACCATCTCCCGTGCTCCACAGCGATCTGCGCTGCGTCGTCGCCGCCAACGGTGATGTGCACCTTCATGCGGCTGACGTAAGACCTGCGCACAAGATGCGCCCCCAGAGACGCGCTCTCCCTGACGATGCGCAGGATATATCCCAGCGCGCCGAAGAATCCCCGTTCCTCGCGCAGCTTCTGCCATGTGGTTTTCTTCGGCTGAGCAGGCGCGGCGGAGGCAGG
>SVPO01000069.1 GCA_015065795.1 Oscillospiraceae bacterium
TGGATACCTTTCTTGAAAACGAAGGCTTTTCCAGTCTTTTCATTCTTTTCAACAACTGCTTTGAATACGGCAGCCACGTCATCTGCGGCACGCGCGGCTGGTCTTATGACTGTCCTGCAAGCGAACAGCTTGTGCTGCTGCGCGAAGCCGGCCGCCTGCGGATGTCACTTACCGAGGGTGCAAAGACCGGGCTTGAACCTATTGTTTTTCTGCATTATCCACCAGTGTACGGCGATTATCGCTGTGACGAGATCATGGATGTGCTCCATGAATTTGACGTAAAGCGGTGCGTGTACGGTCATCTTCACGGTTCCGCCCACCTCAAGGCATCCATCGGCACAGTAGAGGACATTTCCATGAAGCTGGTGTCCTCCGACTACTGTAATTTCACACCGATCCTGATCGAAAAATGATCCTATTGGTGATTATTCCATATTTTTTCGTAATTTGTCGTGAATATCGGAGATTTGAGTATTCCATTCTGCGGCAGATTATGTTATAATTACTTGGTATGCAAACCATATTATCTTTTGGAGGATTTCAATTATGAGTCTTATCAGCTGCACCGATGCCGGTGTAAATCGCAAAAAGCTTGAGATCGAGGTCAGCGCCGAGGATTTCGCCAAGGCCTGTGCCGAAGCTTTCCGCAAGAACGCCCACAAGTTCGCCGTCCCCGGCTTCCGCAAGGGCAAGGCTCCTCGCGGAGTCATCGAGAAGATGTACGGCAAGGAGTTCTTCTATGAGGACGCTGTAAACGATCTTTATCCCACCGCTCTGCAGGCCGCTATCGAAGAAGGCGGTCTTGAATATGTTGACGACAAGATCGATCTGGACGTCACCTCTGTCGGCGAAGATGGCCTGAAGTTCACCGCTGTCATCACCGTCAAGCCCGAGGTTGAGCTGGACGACTATGTCGGCATCAAGCTCACCAGACCCTCCACCGCCGTTTCCGACGAGGATGTTGACGCCGAGCTCAACAAGCTGCTCCAGAAGAACGGCCGCATCATCGACATCGAGGATCGCGCCTGCCAGAACGGCGACACCGTCGTTTTCGACTTTGAAGGCTTTGTTGACGACGTCGCTTTCGACGGCGGCAAGGCTGAGCAGTATCAGCTCGAGCTTGGTTCCGGCAACTTCATCCCCGGCTTCGAGGATCAGATCGTCGGTCACTCCATCAACGATGAGTTCGACGTAAACGTCACCTTCCCCGAGGAGTATCACGCAGAGGAACTGGCAGGCAAGCCCGCTGTCTTCAAGTGCAAGCTCCACGCCATCAAGGCCACCGAGCTGCCCGAGGCTGACGACGAGTTCATCAAGGACTACACCGAGTTCGAGACCCTCGAGGAGTACAAGGCCGACGCCCGTCAGAAGCTGGAAAAGGCTGCTGAGGAAAAAGCCGACCGCGCTGTTGACGATCAGCTCTTTGAGACCCTGACCGACAAGCTCAACGCCGACATTCCCGACGCCATGATCGAGAACCGCATCGACCAGAGCATCCAGGACTTCGGTTATCGTCTGCAGATGCAGGGCATCTCCCTGGAGGACTACATCAAGTTCACCGGCAGCGATATGTCTTCCGTTCGCGAGAGCATGAGAGATCAGGCTACCCATCAGGTCAAGGTCCGTCTGGCTCTTGAGAAGATCGTCGAGCTGGAGAAGATCGAGATCACCGACGAGGCTGTGGTCGCCGAGTACGCCAAGCTCGCCGAGCAGTATCACATGGAAGTTGACGCCGTCAAGAACGCCATCGCCGCCAAGGATCTGCGCAGCGATCTGGCTGTTGACGCCGCCGTCAAGTTCGTGCGTGACAACGCCAAAATCAAGAAGACCAAGTAAGCTTTTGTCGCAAATTCATAATCGGCTCATATTCAGCCAATCATACGATATATTATTCACGGAGGTGCAACACTGATGAGTTTAGTCCCAATGGTAGTGGAACAGACCAACCGTGGCGAGCGTTCCTACGACATCTACAGTCGTCTGCTCAACGACCGCATCATCTTCCTCACCGAGGAAGTCAACGACGTGACCGCCAGTCTCGTCATCGCTCAGCTGCTCTATCTCGAGGGTCAGGATCCCAAGAAGGATATCAGCCTTTATATCAACAGCCCCGGCGGATCGGTCATGGCCGGTCTGGGCATCTACGACACCATGAACTACATCTCCTGTGATGTTTCCACCATCTGCGTGGGCATGGCAGCCAGCATGGGTGCCTTCCTTCTCGCCGCCGGCGCAAAGGGCAAGCGCTATGCCCTGCCCAACAGCGAGATCATGATCCACCAGCCCCTCGGCGGAGCGCAGGGTCAGGCCACCGACATCGAGATCCAGGCCAACCAGATCATCAAGCTCAAGAAGAAGCTCAACACCATGCTTTCCGAAGCAACCGGCAAGCCCTATGAGCAGATCTGCATCGACACCGAGCGCGACAACTACATGACCGCTCAGGAAGCAGTCACCTACGGCCTTATCGACAAGGTCATTACCAAACGATAGGATCGGTGATATAATTGTCCCAGCGCGATTCCGAAACAAACCTTCGCTGTTCATTCTGCCACAAGAGCGAGGATGAGGTCGTCCGCCTGATCTCCGGCAACGGCGTCTACATCTGCGATGAGTGCATCGAGCTTTGCTACAGCATCATCTCCGACGGCGGCAGATATCGCGAAAACAAGCGCAAGCCCAACCTCAAGCGTCTGCCGAAGCCTACTGAGATCAAGGCTCACCTCGACCAGCACGTCATCGGCCAGGATTCCGCCAAGATCGCTCTTTCGGTAGCTGTTTACAATCATTACAAGCGCATCCGCAGCGCCGCGTCCGACAGCGACGTCAGGCTGCAGAAAAGCAACGTGCTGCTGCTGGGTCCCACCGGTACGGGTAAAACCCTGCTGGCTCAGTCCCTTGCCGAGATACTGGATGTTCCCTTCGCCATCGCCGACGCCACCACCCTCACCGAGGCAGGCTACGTCGGCGAGGACGTGGAAAACATCCTTCTGCGTCTCATTCAGGCAGCCGACTGGGATGTGGAGCGCGCCGAATCGGGCATCATCTACGTCGACGAGATCGACAAGATCGCCCGCAAATCGGAGAATCCCTCCATCACCCGTGACGTCAGCGGCGAGGGCGTTCAGCAGGCTCTGCTGAAGATCCTCGAAGGCACCGTTGCCAATGTACCGCCTCAGGGCGGACGCAAGCACCCCCAGCAGGAGTTCATTCAGGTGGACACCACCAACATCCTGTTCATCTGCGGCGGTGCATTTGACGGCATCGAAAAGATCATCGAAAAGCGCGTGGGCAATTCCTCCCTCGGCTTCGGTGCTCCCATCCATGCCAAGGGCGATTCCGCCTACAGCGAGCTTATCGGCAAAGCCATCCCTCAGGATCTGATCCGCTTCGGACTTATCCCCGAGATCGTCGGCAGACTGCCCGTGTTCACCTCGCTGAACGATCTTGACTGCGACGCGCTTATCAAGATCATGACCGAGCCCAAGAACGCTATCCTCCGTCAGTACGGCGCACTGTTCAAGATGGACGACGTTGTCCTCGACTTTGAACCTGCCGCCCTTGAGGAGATCGCCCGCAAGGCTCTGGAGCAGAAAACCGGCGCACGCGGACTGCGCGGCGTCGTGGAAAATCTGCTCACTCCCCTTATGTTCTCCGTGCCCTCCGACCCCACCGTCCAGAAGGTGACCATCACCAGAGACTGTGTGCTGGGCGAGGCTGAACCGCGCATCAAGCGCAAAGCTCAGGCGATCGAGCCCGGCGAGGAAGCCGCGCTTCCCCCTTCCGGCACCACCGCCTGACCCCATCTGTAAGTTTTCCGGGGCGTTGTGTATCTTCGCCCCGGGCATACTTATTTATATACCCCAACATTTTTCTTTCAGGAGTTCAAAATGAACAACACCCCCAGACGAGGCACCATGCCGGTCGTTGTGCTGCGTGACACTGTGCTGTTTCCGCACATCTCCCAGCAGCTGGATATGGTTCGTTCCCTTTCCATCAAGGCCGTCCGCCGCGCTGTAGAAGCCGGGCAGGAGGTCTTTATCACCATGCAGAAAGATCCCTCTGCCGACACTCCCGGCGCAGAGGATATATATACCACCGGTGTTATTGCATCGGTCAAGCAGCTCATCAATCACCCCTCCTCGGGTTCACTGCGCATCCGTGTGGAATGCCTCTGCCGCGCCACTGTCAACGCCGTGATCGACAAGGGCGGCGTGCTCATCGGTCTGGTCAGCGAGTGTACCGAGACCGAATGTACCGACACCAAACACGCTCAGGCGCTGCGCCGGATCCTCAGCGATTCGATCAACAGATACGTTCAGCTGGGCGACCAGAAGCAGAATCGTCAGCTGCCTGAGCTATTCAGTTCCGACGACGATCTGGGCAGTCTCACCGACCGTCTCAGTCACAATATTCCCATCCCCGGCGACAGGAAGCAGAAGCTCCTTGCCGAGCTGGATCACACCGCGCGCTGCGAACTGCTCATCTCCATCATCGACGGCGAGCTGCAGCTTCTCGAACTCAAGAGCGAGATCGAAAGGCGCGTTCAGGAAAACATCGACAAGAATCAGAAGGATTACTACCTGCGCGAACAGCTGCGAGTCATCGGTGAACAGCTGGGCGACGGCGATTCCCCTGCTCAGGACGCGGACATTTTCCGCGAGCAGATCGAGAAGCGCGACATCCCCGAGGACGTGGCGGCTCTGCTGCTCAAGTCCTGCGACAAGCTCGCCCGTCTGCCCTCCGGATCCCATGAGGCTTCCGTTGAGCGCAACTACATTGAGGTGTGCCTGTCCCTTCCCTGGGGCATCACCACAAAGGACAAGCTTGACGTAGCCGCAGCATCCAAAAAGCTTGACCGCGATCATTACGGCATGGAGCGCGTCAAGGAGCGTATCCTTGAGTTCATTGCCGTGCGCGCGCTGGCTCCCGACATCAAGGGACAGATCATCTGCCTTGTGGGACCTCCCGGCGTGGGCAAGACCTCCATCGCCCGTTCGGTGGCGGAGGCTCTGGGCAAGCAGTATTACCGCATCTCTCTGGGCGGCATCCATGACGAAGCCGACATCCGCGGTCACCGCAAGACCTACATCGGCGCCATGCCCGGACGCATCATCAACGGACTGCGTCTCGCCGGCTCCATGAATCCCCTGCTGCTGCTTGACGAGATCGACAAGCTGGCAAGCGACTTCCGCGGCGACCCCACCTCCGCGCTGCTGGAGGTTCTGGATCCCGAGCAGAATTCCACCTTCCACGATCATTACGTTGATCTCCCCATCGACCTTTCTCAGGTCATGTTCATAACCACAGCCAACGACGCCGGACGCATCCCCGGTCCGCTGATGGACCGTATGGAGGTCATTGAGCTTTCCAGCTATACCCACGAGGAAAAGTTCAACATCGCCAAGCGTCATCTGCTCAAGAAGCAGGTTGCCCGTCACGGTCTTAATTCAAAGACCTTCCACATTACCGACAAGGCAATTTCCGCCCTTATCGACGGCTACACCCGTGAGGCAGGCGTGAGAAACCTTGAGCGCGAGATCGCTTCGGTCTGCCGCAAGGCAGCCAAGAAGATCGCCTCCGGTGAAGCCGAGAAGGTGCGTATCGCCGAGCGTGAGCTGGGTGAACTGCTCGGTCCTGCCCGCTACGACAAGGACGAGCCCGAGCTTCATCCCGAGCCCGGCATCGCCAACGGTCTTGCCTGGACAAGCGTCGGCGGAACCATGCTGGAGATCGAGGTCGCCATCCTGGAGGGCACCGGCAAGCTGGAGCTCACCGGTTCTCTTGGCGACGTCATGCAGGAATCGGCACGCACCGCGGTCAGCTACATCCGCTCCCGTGCCGCCGACTGGGGCATCGCTCCCGATTTCCACAAAACCAAGGACATTCACATTCATGTTCCCGAGGGCGCCACTCCCAAGGACGGTCCCTCGGCAGGCATAACCATCGCCACCGCCATCATCTCCGCTCTGACCGGTATCCCTGCACGGGGCACCGTCGCCATGACCGGTGAGATCACCCTGCGCGGACGCGTCCTGCCCATCGGCGGCCTGCGTGAAAAGACCATGGCGGCAATGGTCAGCGGCATCAAGACCGTGCTCATCCCGGCAAAGAACGAGCCGGATGTTTCCAAGCTGAGCGAAACCGTCCGCTCCTCGCTGAACATCATTCCCGTCAGCAGACTGGATGAGGTGCTGGAGTACGCTCTGTCCGAACTGCCCGTTCCCACAGACGGCGGCAGCGCAGCCGCTTCCGCGGAACGCACTTCCTACATTCCCAGAATCGGAGGTAGCCATGAAGCTGGAGAAAGCCGAGTTTGAGGCCGCGTTCGGCACTGTGTCGCAGATCTTTCCCTGCACCGTGCCCGAGGCTGTTTTTGCCGGACGTTCCAACGTGGGCAAATCCTCACTGATAAACAAGCTGCTGGGACGAAAATCCCTCGCCCGGGTAAGCTCGCAGCCCGGCAAGACCGCCACCATCAACTTCTATGCCTGTGAAGGCGCGCGGCTTGTCGACCTCCCCGGCTACGGCTACGCCAAGGTCAGCCGTTCCGAAAAGGAGCGCTGGGCAGGTCTCATCGACGGATACTTTGCCCAGGATCGCGACATACGTCTGGTGGTCATGCTGGTGGATTCGCGCCACAAGCCAACAGCGGACGACATCACCATGCTGGACTTCCTTGAGGAGACCGGACTGCCCACTGTTATCGCACTTACCAAGATAGACAAGCTCAACAAATCTGAGCGTGCCGCGCGAATGGCAGCGTTCCCCGACGAGCTGGGCTGCGACGAGGATATGCTTATCCCCTTCTCGTCCGTCACCGGCGAGGGCGCCGACGCCCTGCGCGAGATGCTCACCCAAGTGCTGGAAGCACAATAAACATACTATAAAGCCAATCGGCTTAACGGAGGAATTATGGACAGCAGGATCAAAGACAACAACGTGGACTTTCTGCTTTCTGCAGTTTTAAAGCTTGAAAGCCTTGAAGAGGCGTATAAATTCTTCGAGGATCTCTGCACTGTGCCCGAGGTCAAGGCCATGGCACAGCGTCTGGCTGTCGCCAAGATGCTCAAGGACGGCTGGGTCTATGCCGACATCGTCAGCCGCACCGGTGCTTCCACCGCAACCATCAGCCGCGTCAGCCGCTCCCTCAACTACGGCTGCAACGGCTATGACATCGCCTTTGAGCGCATGACCGCCGACGAGCTTGCCATGCTCCCCAGCAAGGAAGACAAATAATGAGCTACGGCGTATTTGCCCGGTATTACGACGCTCTGACGGAGAATGTTGACTATCCGTCCAAGGCTCGCTTCCTCAGCGACATCCTGAAAAGACACAAGCCCGGCTGCGCGCTGGTCGTTGACCTGGCGTGCGGCACGGGTTCTCTTTCCCTTGAGCTGGCTTCACTGGGATACGATATGATTGCCGTGGACGGCTCTGCCGATATGCTCTCGGCTGCGTATATGAAGGAGAACCCCGGCGTGATGTTCCTGTGTCAGCAGATGGATGAGCTGGATCTTTACGGCACGGTGGACGGCGTGGTGTGCACCCTCGACAGCGTCAATCACGTCACCGACGAAGCGGTGCTGCAGCGCGCCTTTGACCGCGTGGCGCTGTTCCTTGAGCCGGACGGCGTATTCGTTTTCGATGCCAACACGCCCTACAAGCACCGCCATGTGCTGGGCGACAATGTATACGTTTATGATCTCGACGAGGTCTACTGCGTCTGGCAGAACCGTCTGCTGGAGGATGATTTCACCGAGATCAGTCTTGACTTTTTCGAGCCCGACGAGGACGGCGCGTACTTCCGCAGCAGCGAAAGCTTCATGGAGCGCGCCTACACCCGCGGGCAGCTTGCGGACATGCTTGACCGCGCAGGAATGATGATCGTCGAGGAGTTCGACGATTACACCGAAGCCTCCCCCTCGGAGGAGACCCAGCGCGTGGTGTATGTCTGCCGCAAAAAAGGAGAATAATCATCAATGGGACTTTTTCAGAAATGCATAACCTCCGACGGTCTTGTGCACGCCGCATTCCTTGACTCCACCGATATCGTCAAGGAGGCTGTGCGCATACACAAGTGCACCCCCGTTGCCGCTTCGGCTCTAGGACGGCTGCTCACGGGCGTTTCCATCATGGGCGAAAAGCTCAAGGAGGATAACGCCTCCATCACCGTGCGCATCAACGGCGGAGGTCCCATCGGTTCCCTCATCGCCGTTGCCGATTCTCAGGGCAACGTGCGCGGCTACTGTCAGGAACCCGGTCTGCTGCTCTATCCCGATGCCAACGGACGTCTGGACGTTGCCGGTGCCGTGGGCACCTCGGGCGAGCTTTCGGTCATCAAGGATTACGGCGTCGGCGAGCCTTACGGCGCGCGCTGCCCCCTTGTTTCCGGAGAGATCGCAGAGGATCTGACCGGCTACTACGCCACCAGCGAGCAGATCCCCACCGTTCTGGCTCTCAGCGTGCACTTTGACGAGCTGTGGAGAGTTGACCGCGCCGGCGGACTTATTATCCAGCTGCTCCCTGCCGCCGATGAACGTGAGATCGTCAAGCTGGAGCGCTCCATTGCCGCTCTGCCCTCCCTTTCCGAGATGATGAGCAGCGGTCTTTCCGCCGAGGAGATCCTTATCAGGGCTCTTGACGGCTTCGAGGTGGAATTCTTCGACCCCCAGTCCACCTGCTATCGCTGTTCCTGCAGCCGCGATCGCGTGACAAGAGCACTCATCACCCTCACCGCCGACGAGCTGCGCAATCTCTGCGACGAAAGCGGCAAGGCTCATGTGGAGTGCCATTTCTGCGACAAGACCTACAGCTTCACACAGCCGGAGCTGGACCGACTTGCGGACAGTGCCCGTGATGCATAATTTTCTCTGGATTTCTCGTCCTGTATGGATTATAATATCTGTGTTCCTTTTTATTCCATTCCGAAAGGAGTATACGCCCGGAAAGGCGTTATGTGAACTATGACACGTAAAGATGCTATTGTTGCGCGACGCTCCGTTCGCACATATACCGCCGAGCCCATCAAGGACAGCGTCCTTGCCGAGCTCCGCAAGTTCATGGGCACCATCAAGCCCCTTCATTCCAGCATCAAGACCAACATTTCCATCCTTTCCCGTGAGGATTTCACCCGTAAATACCGTTCCTTCCTCAGCCACAACGCACAGCATTACATCGTGATACGTTCGGTGGAGAAGGAAGGCTATCTGGAAAATGCCGGCTTCATCGGTCAGCAGATCATCCTGTTCCTCACCGAGCAGGACGTGGGTACCTGCTGGCTGGGCTGCTGCAAGCCCAAGGCTGCAGACGATGCCGGTCAGCTGCCTTATGTGGCAGCCATCTGCTTCGGCCGTTCGGACAACGCTCCCCGTCGTCTCAGCCCCGAGGAAGCCAACCGCAAGCTGCTCCATGAGGTAGTTCTGGGCAAGATCAGCTCCCCCGAGCTGCTGCCTCTGCTGGACGCCGGACGCCTCGCTCCCTCCGCTATGAACCGCCAGCCGGTCAGGTACATAACCGAGGGCACCAACATCTATGTGTACCGCAAGCGCCCCATGGTCGCCCTGAAGTATATGGAGGATCTCAACTGCATCGACGTGGGTGCTGCCCTTGCCAACATCTTCATCGCCAGTGACCAGACCCGTGTCTTTGTCAAGGAGAAGAACTTCCCCACTCCTCAGGCCAACTGCGTGTACGAATACACCGCCCTTGACGCTGCCTCATTTGCCGAGCAGGTCTGATAAATAACTACACGGGGAGGATATTATTATGAAAAGACGCATCGGATTGCTGACCGCCGGCGGCGACTGCCCCGGTCTGAACGCTGCCATTCGCGGCGTTGCCTACGCATCCTATAATATGTTCGACGCCGAATTCATCGGCATCAACGACGGCTTCACCGGACTGATTGAGGGCAGCTACACCTTCATGCCCCCCAGCGACTTCGGTGGTATCCTCACCCTCGGCGGTACCATTCTGGGTACCAGCCGCACTCCCTACCGCAATATGCGCGTCATCGAGGACGACAACGTGGACAAGGTCGCCGCCATGAAGCGCAACTACGCTGCCATGGGTCTTGACTGCCTTATCACCCTAGGCGGCAACGGCACTCACAAAACCGCCAATCTCCTCGCCGAGGAGGGACTGAACGTCATCGGTCTGCCCAAGACCATCGACAACGACATCTGGGGCACCGACGTCACCTTCGGCTTCCATACCGCTGTGGATATCGCCACCGACGTTGTGGACCGCATCCACACCACCGCTAACAGCCACGGCAGAGTCATGGTCATCGAGCTCATGGGCAACAAAGCCGGCTGGCTGACCCTTTATGCCGGTCTGGGCGGCGGCGCGGATATCATCCTGCTGCCCGAGATTCCCTACGACCTTGACAGCGTCATCAAGTCCATCGAAAAGCGCTCCACACACAAGCGCAACTTTGCCATCATCTGCATCGCGGAAGGCGCCATGGACACCGAGGAAGCCAAGCTCAAGAAAAAGCAGCTTGAGCAGAAGCGCGCTGCCGAGCATTTCACCTCGGTGGGGCAGCGTCTTGCCTCCAACATTCAGGAAAAGATGGGCGTGGAAGCACGCGTGGTCATTCCCGGGCATTATCAGCGCGGAGGCTCTCCCTCCCCCTACGACCGCGTGCTTGCCACCCGTTTCGGTGCCCACGCAGCCAAGCTCATCCGTGACGGCGAGTACGGATACACCGTTGCCATGGACGGCGACAAAATCGTGCGCAACAAGCTCTCCGATGTTGCCGGAAAGACCAAGCTTGTTCCTGCCGACAGTGAGATCATCACCACCGCGCGCCGCATGGGCATCGGTTTCGGTGACTGATACAACCAAACAGATACACAGCAGCCGAGTCTCCGTTAACGCGCAGGCTTGGCTGCTTACATTCTTTACGGAGCGTGATCAGGATGCTTGAATTGAGAGAGCTGCTTCCGTCCGACGAGGAACGGTTCATCAGCTTTGCCAAGCGATATTCCGCGGAATGCGGCGCAGAATCCGTCCCCTTCGGGCTAAATGTCGCAGACCGTTCCTTCAGCGAGTTTTTCGCGTCATTAAAGGCTCTGTCCTGCGAGGATACGCTTCCTGCAGGATGGGTGCCCACAAGATACTATCTGATACTCCGAGACGGTGAGATAATCGGTCAGGCAAACATCCGCTACGGCGATTCCGATTTTATTCTCAACTTTGCCGGACATATCGGATACTGCATCGCTCCATGGGAGCGCTGCAAAGGCTATGCCACCCAGGCACTGAAGCTCGCGCTTCCGCTGGCAAAATCATTGGGGCTTGACCGTGTTATCCTTACCTGCGACAGTGATAACGATGCCTCCCGAAAGGTCATAGTCAGGAACGGCGGCGTTCACCTGCACACAAGCACCGAAAAGGAAATCTACAGAATAGTGCTCTGATATTGCGTCACCGCGGGATTTTGCTCAATTTGTATTGCTATTTGCCGCTCTTTGCGTTACTATATATACTACATATTGTATCACTCATTCGGAGGTCACAATGGAACACAACCGTCCTGCCGTATCGGTCATCATACCGGTATATATGGTTGAGGATTATCTCAGAGAATGTCTCGACAGCGCGGTAAAGCAGACGCTGTCCAATATAGAGATCATCTGCGTGGACGACGGCTCGCCCGACAGCTCCGCTCAGATCGTGGAGGAATACGCTTCCAAACACAGCACCGTCAGGCTCATCCGCAAGGAAAACGGCGGTCAGTCCAGCGCAAGAAACATGGGTCTTGACGTCGCCCGTGGTGAGTATGTATACTTCCTGGACAGCGACGATTATCTCGACCTCAACACCCTCGAGGAGCTTTACACCCGGGCAGAGGCAGATAAACTCGATATCCTCTGCTTCAACTGCGTGCCGTTCTTTGAGAGCGACAAGATCAAGAACGACAATCAGAATTTCATCGACTACTACGACCGCAAGGGTGATTATTCGGGTATTCACAGCGGTCCGGTCATGTTCTCCAAAATGCGTCCCAACCGCGAATTCTTCGCCTCGGTCTGCCTGCAGCTCATCCGCCGCGAGCTTATCGAATCCGCCTGTCTGCGCTTCTTTGAGGGCATCATCCACGAGGACAACCTGTTCTCCTTCCAGTGCATGATGCTTGCTCAGCGCGTATCCTACGTCCGCAAAAGCTACTACCACAGACGTGTGCGCGGCGAGTCCACCATGACCGCCTCCCAGTCCATGAAGAACGTGCAGGGCTACATCGTCGCCTACGCCGAAATGATCGCCTTCATGCGCAACCGTCAGCTTGAGCCTGAGGTCGCCGAGCACGTCTCCGAATATCTTTTCAACAGCATCTTCGGCAACGCCCGCAGAATATTCTATTCACTGGACATTCCCAGCGAACAGGCTGTGCTGGACAAGGGCGATTTCTGTGCCGCTCATTTCCTTGACATGATCAAGCGCAGCGGCGAGACCGAGTTCGAGCGCAGCTATATCAAATCGGAGAACGCCAGCCTGCGCAGCCGTCTCAAGACGGTGGAGGATGAATACCGCACCTCTGTGGCTTACCGAGTGGGCAACGTACTTACCTTCGTTCCGCGTATGGCAGTGCTCGCGGTGCGCGGCGTAAAGCGTCACGGTCTTTCCTACGGACTGCGCGCCATGAAGCTGCGCGCAAAGCAGAAGCTGGGCGGCTCCGCTCCCCTTGTTTCCATCATCATGCCCGTCTACAACGTGGAGGAATTCCTCGAGCAGGGACTGGACACCCTTCTCCAGCAGACCCTCAAGCGCATCGAGATCATCTGCGTGGACGACGGCTCCACCGACCGCTCTCTGGAGATACTCAACGAATATGCAGCGCGCGACAGCCGCGTGAAGGTATTCACCCAGCAGAATCAGTACGCAGGCGCGGCGCGCAATCTCGGTCTTTCCCACGCAAAGGGCGAATATGTCGTATTCCTCGATTCTGACGACTTCTTTGCCAAGGGACTTGCCGAGCAGGCGTACACCGCCGCCAAGCTGGCTGACGCCGATATCGTTCTCTACGGCGCCAAGCATTATAACAACAAAACCGGCGAATACAAGGATGCCAAATGGCTGCTCAACACCGCCATCGCTCCCAAGAAGCAGCCCTTCAGCTACAAGGACTGCCCGGAACACATCTTCCGCATCACGTCCCCCTGTCCCTGGACCAAGATGTTCCGCCGGGAGTTCGTGGAGAAATCCGGCCTGCAGTTCCAGCATACCCAGAACTCCAACGATCTGTTCTTCACCCTCTCTGCTCTCGCCATG
>SVPO01000070.1 GCA_015065795.1 Oscillospiraceae bacterium
TATCTTCCCCGTACGGGCATCCATAACGACAATTGCACCCTTGTCCATATAGTCCGCCGCGCTCTCCGCCGCGCGCTGGATATCCACGTCCAGCGTCAGCACCACGCCGGCAAGGGAATTATCCGTGGTGTCGGTCACCTCGGGTTCAATGCCTGTAAGTCCGCTGCCTGCCGCATCAACGGTAAAGCGCACCGACAGCTCTCCTGCCGCCGCAGAAAGATAATCGTCATAGGCACGCTCGATACCCGAAACGCCCTGACCGTCGCCTCCAAGATAGCCCACCGTGTGCACGGCAACGCAGTTGGGACCGTAACGCTTTTCCGCAGGAAATACAGTCGCGCCGCGACCGTCGGCAGCTGCGTCGTCAACGTTACACACAAAGGGATATGTCCCGGTCAATCCATCCTCGATCTCCAGCAGCTTTTCCGGCGGCAGAACTCCGGTCAGACGCACGGTAGTCTCTCTGGAGGGTGCAATGACCGCCCTGTACTGCAGCCGACCGCCCGCAAGGGAGCGCATACTGCGGTCATATATCCTGCCGCGTGTGGCACACACCCTCACATTATAGGCGCTCTGACTGCTGGCCGCCTGAACATACGCCGGCGTCAGTGCCACCATCAGCGTGTGTGACATCACGCAGAACGCCATCAGCACAAACACGGTAAACACCGCAGCCAGTCGCTTATACATTGACATCCCTCCGAAAAACAAAACGGTCATCAGCACCGACAACTCACAATAGAGTGTCTGCACTGATGACCGAATTATCAGTCGATATTTCGCAGCAGGTTTATTACTTTTTGCGGCGCAAAATGGTCATGGGCGCAAGCTCCTGCGCGCATGGCATGGAAAATGCCATATCCGGATGAGGTGTAGCAGTGATTGGCTCACCCTCGCCGTTGAGCATCTCACGGGCGGTGATCTCCACAGGCTTTCTGCCGGGAGCGACTATCTCCAGCACGTCGCCCTCAAAGAAGCGGTTGCGCTGACGGGCATACAGTCTGCCCTCTCGCCAGCCTTCCACCACAGCCGCCACCTCGTACTCGCGCACATAGCCGCCGTTGTGGTAGACCTGACCGGGCGCCGAGCCGAAATAGAATCCGGTGGCGTATTCCCGATGACTGACCGTCATGACCTCGTCGGCGATCCACTGCGGCAGCACGAACTTATCCGCCGAACCGCTTTCGATATGGCGCGCGTATTCGTCCACCGCGCAGCGATAGGCGTTGGTGATGACCGCCGCGTAATAGGAGGACTTGGCGCGCCCCTCGATCTTGAAGCTGGTGATGCCTGCGTCGACCAGCTTGTCCACATGGTCGATCATGCACATATCACGGGAATTGAGGATATGCGTGCCGTTCTCGTCCTCACCCACGGGGAAATATTCCCCCGGTCGGGTCTCCTCCACCAGCGAATATTTCCAGCGGCAGGGTTGAGCGCAGTCGCCGTGGTTGGCGTCGCGGCCGGTGAGGTAATTGCTCAGCAGGCAGCGCCCGGAAAAGGACACGCACATGGAGCCGTGGACAAAGGCTTCGATCTCCAGCTCGGGAGAGGTGTTGGCACGGATACCTCTGATCTCCTCAAGGGACAGCTCACGGGCAAGCACCACGCGGCCGGCACCCATGGAGTGCAGCAGGTTTGCCGACGCGCTGTTGGCAACGCCGGTCTGGGTGGAAATGTGAACGGGCACACGGGGCGCGATCTTCCGCGCCATGTCAAATACGCCCATGTCACCGATGATGAACGCATCCACGCCTGCATCGGCGGCGGTGGCGAGGAAGCCCTTCAGCCCCTCCAGCTCGTACTCGCGGGGGATGACGTTGCAGGTGATGTACACCGACGCGCCGCAGCTGTGGGCTTTGCTGACCGCGTCGCCCAGCTGCTGCTCGTCGAAATTTCCGGCTCCTGACCGCATACCGAAGTTTTTTCCGGCGAGGTAAACCGCGTCGGCTCCGTAGGTCAGGGCATAATCAAGGCTCTCAGGATTGCCGGCAGGAGCCAGTACCTCGGGCTTTATCATCCGTAGGTACGCACATTATTCTGATGCTCGTCGTAGTTGTTGGCATAGTAATAATGTATGGTTCCGTCGTCGTCCTGCTTGGTGAAGAAGAAGTAGTAGTTGGTGTCGTTGGGATAAAGGGCTGCCTTGACAGCGTTGACGCTGGGGCAGCAGATGGGTCCCACGGGCAGACCGGCAAACTTGGTGGTGTCGTAGTTGTCGGCAGACCAGTCCTTCTTCTGCTGATCGGTGAGCTTATCGCTCGCCAGCATGGCTTCCCTGTTGATATAGGGATACCACATGGTAGCGTCCGACTGCAGCTTGCCGCCGGTGCCCTCGTGGTCGGGGTTCTTCATACGATTGTAGAAGACGGACGCGACGTTCTTCATCTCGTCGGGATCGGGAACCTCACGCTCGATGATGGAAGCCATGGTGATGATCTCGTCCATGGTCATGCCCAGTTCCGCGGCACGGCTCTTGAAATTGAGCTCTTCGTTGCGGAGGATCCTGATGTCAAAGCCGTCCATCAGACGATTGATGGCAGAAACGGAGCCTTCCCAGATGTAGAAGGAATAGGTATCCGGGAACAGGTAGCCCTCCAGCTTGTAGACACGCTTTTCCTCGTCCTTGGGGATGTCCTTGTAGAAATCCCACTTGTACTCGTAGGTGGCTACGGTATTGAAGAAGGCTTCCTTTTCGCAGACACAGTTCTCCTCAAGGATCTCAGCTATCTGTTCAAGGTTGAGACCTTCGGGGATGGTGACCTTGACCACGCTCTTGTCGGCGGTGGACGGGCGTGTGAGCTTGCGGATGATCATGTCGTAGTCCGACTTGGCGTTGAGGGTAAACTCGCCGTGCTTGAAGTCGTCGTCCATGGTGAAGCTGGCGTACAGCTTGAAGAAGAACGGATAATCAACCACGCCGTTTTCCTCAAGGATACGGGTGACCTCGTCGAGATCGGCATCCTTTTCAATGGTAACAACGACCTCCATGGGCTCCTTGACCAGGCCGAACATATCGTTGATGCCCACGATGAGGTAGAACGCCAGCAGCGCGGAGATGGACACCACGATTACGGCATACACCACCGACACGATGCAGCCGCGGCTCTTGGGATTTCTCTGCTGACGGCGCAGGAGCTTGGGCGGCAGGTTGTTCTCCTCGGGGATCTCGTACTTCTCGCCGGCACGGGAGGTGATCACTCGTGTGCGCGAAACGGGAATGTCACGGCGCATGATCCCCTGATCCTGCTTTTTCTGCACAGGACGATCCTGAGGCGCGAGGCGCTGATAGCGCTGGTTGCGGTTGTCATTGCCGGTCTTGCGGCGAGGTGAGCCGTCGCTCTCGTAATCCTCGTCGGAGATGTTGACCACAAAGCGGTTGGGATCGGCAGACTGCTGGGGATTCAGATCGCCGTAGAAGCCGCGTCCCTGATTGCCGCGCGGACCGCGATTGTTGTTTCTGTTATTGTTATTGCTGCTCATATCATGTACTCTTTCACGCAAGGCGCGAAAAATTCTCCTTTCGCAGGGTATTGAACAATATTCATTAGCTGCAGCGCACCGCGTGCAGTGCGGATATTCCCTCCGCCCTGTAACCGCCGCAGCGCGAATCACATACTATGTAGCAAAACCGAAGTGAGGTGATTATTGATGTGTCTGTGCAATATCTTCAAGGATAATGATACTCTGATGTGGATCCTCATCCTCATCATCGTCGCTCTGGGCTGCTCCGGCAACTGCTGACGCCTGACGGTCATTGACCGTCGCTGAGGACGATATCCACGCCGATGTCGTATTCGTCCTGCGGCAGCGGAAGCTGTGAACGGCTTTCCGCTCTGCACAGTCCTATACTCACGCCGTTGTAAGCGGCGAGAAAGCGGTCGTAATAACCGCCGCCATACCCCAGCCGCGCTCCCGACGCATCAAAGGAAAGCCCGGGGATAAGACATACACTATCCGCAAACTCCCCCGGAAGCACCGGCGGTGCGTCGGCACGCGGCTCATATATGCCGTATGCCCCACGCTCCAGCTCATCCAGCGCGGTGATGCGGTGAAAGGTCATGGTGTGATCTTCCTTTCGGCATCGGGGACAGGCAGCCGCCTTTCCCTCCGCAAGGGCACGGACGATGATCTGCAGGGTATCAACCTCTCCCCCCTGCGACACATACGCAAGGAGCAGTGAGGCTTCTTTATACTGCGGCAGTTCCGTCAGCCGCCGCGCGATGTCACGGTCGGCTTCACGCTGACGGGCAGGATCGCCGCTCTTGCGGATTTCCCTGTATATGCCGCGCAGTTCTGATTTACGCTGCCGTATATCAGGCATTCTGATAGATCTCGGTGTAGACGCCCTGTGCGGCTTCCTCACCGCGCAGCTGACGGACAAGCTCGATGCCGAAGGAGGCTGCATGACCCGCGCTGCGTGCGGTGATCACGCCGCCGTCGGCGCACACGCCGTCGGAAACATACTCGGCACAGTTGAGCTTATCGGTGAAAGCGGAAAACGGGAAGCAGGCTGCCTTTTTGCCCACCAGCGCGCCGTTCTCGCCCAGAACGGAAGGAGCGGCACAGATGGCAGCCATCTTAACGCCGTTCTTCTTGCTGTATTCAATGGCATCCTTAACGCGCTGGGATGCACCGAGATTGGCGGTGCCCTGTCCGCCGCCGGGCAGAACGATCAGCTCCACTGATTCATTCATGGCGAACTCGGTGGTATCAGCGCGGACAACTATGCCGTGGGAGCCGGTGACATATTCGCCGGTGATGCCCACAGTGGTGACCTCGATGCCTGCGCGGAGCATGATGTCCACGGGAGCGAGGGCTTCCATTTCCTCAAAGCCGTCGGCAAGAAATACATAAACCATGGTTATTCCTCCTGAATCAGTCAAGGGTCATTCCCAGATACGGGATGTGCACCCCCGACAGTGTAAGCAGACTTATGGGCTTGCGGCCGCTGACCTCGCAGATCATGCCAAAGTCGGTTATCTCGCCGAAATCGGCAAACATCTCGTTGTAGACAGGCAGACGCAGCTCGAATTTATCGCTGGTGCTGGCGTTGAGGACGCTGTGGATGAGCGGCGCTTCAAAGCCGGTGCTGGAGATAAATTCGTTTATCTTCAGCGTATCGCCCTCCTGAAAGCAGAAAGCGTATCCTGCCTCTGAGCCCTCGGAACAGGTGGTGATGAATCCGCCGCTGCGCTCGTGGATACCGGCGGCGTATTTCATCGCCTTGTAATCCCACGTCACAAAGCCCTCGCGGTCGATGAGCATATCTCTGCGCACGGCGTGGATGTCGGTGAGCATCAGTGCCGGCAGCTTCTTTGCCGCCGTGCGCCGGTCTGCCGCCTTTTTGTAGCCGGACAGGGTCTCAAGATCGCGACGTGACATGAACACGCTGCGGTTTTTGTAGCAGCGGTAGTAGCCGCGCTTTTCGTAGTAGCGGAACAGCTCGCGGCTGCCCGGCACCAGAATGAGGTACTTGCTGCCTCTGGACGCCGCGTAACGCCGCGCGTACTCCAGCAGCAGCGACATTATACCCCTGCCCTGATGGTCGGGACGGGTGGCGGCGGCATAGACATACTGCGCCGAAACGATCTCGCTGTCCTCGGTGACGCTGCACTCCAGCAGGTGGACCATCGCCACGGGACGACCAACCGACTCGTCCACATAGACGATGCAGCTGTTGGGGTTGTATCGGTTGTCAAAGAAGTAGCTGACGTACTCGGGCGGATCGCCGAAGCAGGTACGCCAGATACGCTCAAGGTCGGTCCTCATGCCGTCTCTGGCAAGCGTTATCAAGTGCTGTTCACCTCTCACTCAGAGTGAATTTTTCCACCATGATGGCAGGATAATAGGAGAGCTTTGCCTTGCGCAGACCCTCGATCCCCAGATCCTCCTCACGGTTGATATATCGGTAGCCGCTCAGCTCGTGCGCGGCAAAGGAATTGTTGATCACGGGGTAGGCACCCTCAAAACCGGGAAGCGCCTTTTCAAAATGCACGACGAATGTGTCGCCGTTGAGCCGTTCTCCCAGCGTAAAGGCAACCACCTTGCCGTCCACACGGATAAGTCCGCCCTTAAGCCCGAGGATATCGCGCCGGGTGATGGCGCGCTGGATGATCTCGCGCTCGTGGGCAAGGCTGTCGCTCATCTCCTCCAGCCCCTCGTACCAGATCATTCCGGCCTCAAGGCAGTCGGCGGCGTTGGCATCGCTCAGGGGCTCGTAGCTCCATTCGGGATGCTCACGGGTAAACTTGGAGATGTGGTTGCGCTTGCCGTGGTATTTTCTGCCTGAGAGATTTATCAGATCCTCTGCGCTGTATACATAGTCGGAATCGTCGGGGGATGACTCACGGGCAAACCTCCCGGGGAAAGCACTGTCAAGCTCATCAGCCTGCCAGTCCTCCGCCACACAGAAGCCGAATTCCACGCCTCGCTCGGCGGCGTCCTTTTCCAGCACGTCCACGATCTCGGCGATGTCGTACTCCCCTGCCGGGTAGATATAGCAGGGTCTGCCAAGACCGCTCTTTGACAGCAGACAGTTTTTATATCGCGCTATCTGCGTTCCGTAATGGACCGACCACAGATACATCTGCGCAAAGGTGTAAACGCAGCTTCTGTGGCGCGAGCCCACAAGAACGCTGTCCACCCACTCCTTGTCCTCAAGGGTGGGTATATGAAAATCAATCACTTAAAACTCCTGACCTTTCAACGTACCCCCAGATGATCTCGCCGATATCTTCGACCGACATCAGTCTGCCGTCCCGTGCGCACTGGATGACGTTCCAGCCCTGCTTGGACGCGGCGTAACCGGAGCAGGTTCGGCACATATCGAGATATTCCTGAGCACGTTCGTGTATATCCTTTTTGCTCTCGTCTCCGCCGTAACGGGAGGAGAGCAGCTGCTGCGAGACCTCCGCCGGCATACTCAGCTGAAACACGACGGAAGGCTCGGGCAGCCCGAGCTTGTTATATTCGTAATCAAACAGCCAGTCGAGAAAACCGTCCCACTTCTCCATGGGCAGCTTGCTCATCTGATGGACGGCGTTGGCTGTGGTGTAGCGGTTGGCGACGATTATGCAGCCCTCGTCGTAGTCCTTCTTCCAGAACTGACGGAAGCTGGCGTAGCGGTCGACGGCGTAGAAGCTGGACGCGGCGTAGGCATTGACGTCCCCGGGCTGATCGCCGAAGGCACCGCTGAGGTACATCTTCACCAGCGCGGAGGAATCGTGGTCGTAGTCAGGGAAATCCACCAGTCGTACCCTGTGCCCCAGCTTTTCAAGGCGCTTTGCAAGCTGCTGAGCCTGCGTCGCCTTTCCGCAGCCGTCCAGACCCTCAATCACTATCAGTTTGCCCATTTTTTCAGTTCTCCGTCAGATTGCTGTAATATTCCCTCATCTGAGCCGCCTTGCCGCAGGTCATCTTGCCCTCGGGACAGGCTCCGCGCAGACAGGGCGGACCGGATTTTTCAAAGAGCGTGGGAGCCACTCCGCGCACCAGACGCAGCATCTTTTCCGCAAGCTCTCTTATCTCCCACTGGGCGCGGTTGCAGCAGCGGTGGGCAAAGAAGTTATTCAGACTGCGCGCGTTCATGGTCACGATCATCTTGGTGGTGCAGGCGTTGGGCAGCACAAAGCGCGCATCCTCGATGGCCATCTTCTCGGCTTTCTTCGCGGCGGCGGCTTCGTCCATTCCCTCGGCGACCAGACGGGCGGTGTGGTTCTTTTTCAGCACCGCGGCGATGCGCTCGTAATACTCGTTATCCTCACGCATAGCCTGCTCAAAGATCTCCAGCGCCTCGGGGTCGGCGGCTATCTGCGGGGGCGTGACGAACTCAAAGCCGTCCTCACGCACATACCGCTGGCTCTGCACGCTGAAGGAAGCGATGCGGTGACGGGTGATCTGCGCCAGCAGCGAACGGGACACGCCCTCGATACCAAAGGTAAAGCTGGCGTGCTCGATGGGGCTTTCGTGACCGATATCGGACAGCATATGCACAAAACTGCCCACTTTCTCCTCGGTCAGACCCTCCTCAAGCTCGCTGATAGATGTGGAGGCATAGCACAGCTTGGCGGACAGGGCGATGGCCTTCTCCGGCTCCGGTGTGTGATAAAGAAGCTCTACCTTAAGCATGGCTGCGTTACCTCCGATTCTGTGGATATCGCGATATGCGCCATGAACGCATAGTACCGCAATATATTCCATTACATTATATACCAACGGCCGCAAAAAAGAAAGAGTTTTCTGTGAACATACAGCGATAAAATAAGCCGCCGGAAACAATCCGTTCCGGCGGCGGTGATTATTCTGTTACCAGTTCTGCAGCTGTATCTGCTGGCTCTGTCGACTGGCTTTATTGATGCTTGCCGCGACAACGATCTGAATGATCATGGTCGCGATTGAAACAATGAACATGGCTGCGGAAAGGACCATCAGTCCGTCATGAGAATACTTGATCAGTCCGAAAAACATATAGCTCGGACCTTCGTCGCCGACATCAGGCAGCACCAGACCGGAAAGAACGTAGAAAACGTGGGAAATAATATAGCACGTCCGAATGAGCGCAGACTGTTTCATTGCAGGAGCGGACGCTGAGGCGGACACCACCAGCAGCAGCGGATACCAAATGGGAATCAGCAGAAATATCAGCATGATCCGGCACCAGCCAATGTTGAAAATAAAGCCCGCAATGGATATAAGAATGGCGGCAGCAGTGGGCAGCAGGCACAGAAAACGGGTCTTTACCTTCGTCCTGCCGCCTGCAATTCTGCCCAAAAATGTTCCCAGAGCAAATATTCCTCCGGCAACGAGCAGCACCATTAGTCCGCCGACGACAAGCATCATAACCTCAGCACTGAACTCGCGTTCGTAAGTAATCATTCGTTCTCAACCCCTTTCTTACAAACATTATAACCTATTCGCACTTCGTTGTCAAATATATTAAAAACGCGCCCCCGAACCTGTCGGAAGCGCGTCTGTGGATATCGCAATAAGTATAACTACGCCTGCTTTTTGATGCCGAAAATAAGTCTGAGGAATCCACCCAGCAGCTTGGGACTTCTGTAAACGACGATCTTCATTCATGCTCACTCCTGTTGTTCAGCTTGGGTCGGTTTCCCGTGCCCTTGTTAGTATAATACGCGCCGAATTCAGCTTTGTGAGCAAAATCCTCTGTTTACTTCTTTTTATTTTCCCAGGGCTTGACGTTCTTTGCTTCCTCGTACATGGTCACATAGCTCTCGTGACGGGATTTTGCTATCTTCCCAGCCTTCAGGGCGGCGATGACCGAGCAGCCCTTTTCGCACAGATGAGCGCATGAAACGAACCGGCACTGCCCGATATGCTCCCCGAACTCCCGGAAGCAATACTGCAGCTGATCCTTTTCGATGACCGCGCCCAGCTCGCCGTCAAAGGAGGAAAAACCGGGCGTGTCGGCGATCATTCCGCCGAAGGGCAGCCGGAACAGCTCCACCTCACGGGTGGTGTGGCGGCCTCTGCCCAGCTTGCGGCTGATGCCTGCGGTCTTCTGTGAAAGGGTGGGATCCACGGCATTGAGCAGAGTGGATTTTCCCACGCCGGAGTTGCCGGCAAAGGCGCTGAAGCAGTCGGTGAGCTCGGCGCGCACCCGATCCAGCCCGTCACCCGTTTCGTAGTTGACGGCAATGACCTTCATGCCTGCCTTTTCGTACACCTCACGCACCTGCTCACAGGGAGCAAGGTCGGTCTTGGTCAGCACGATGACCGGCTCCACGTCGGCATATTCCGCCGCTGCGACCACGCGGTCGATGACCAGCATATTTGGCGCAGGATCGACCGCCGCCACAACCACAAAAAGCTTGTCGAGGTTGGCGACAGCCGGTCGGACAAAGATATTGCGTCGCGGCTCGATGCTGTCTATGACCGCCGAACCGCCGTCCTCCGACACGCTGATGACGCAGCGGTCACCCACGGTGGGCACAAGCTCCTGCAGGCGGAAAAGACCGCGCGCCTTACATTCAAATATCCCGTCGGCGGTTTCCACATAGTAGAAGCCGCCGATTCCTTTTACGATGATTCCGCTGATCTTTCTGCTCATTTATTCGGTAGGCTCGGTGTCGGGCTCGGTCTGATCAGTGGGCTCGATGGCTGCTGTGGTGGTGGTCGTGGGTGCCGCGGTGGGCATCACATATTCGGGATTCTTGTCTCTGGACACGACCTCCTGAGTCTCAAAGTTGAGCTTGAGAATCTCATAGATATAACCGTTGAAGCACACCTGAGCGGTCTTGCTGGTGCCTGCGTTGGTGATGCTCACCGGCACGACCAGTGTCTCGGAGGTGTTGACGTCCTGAGTGAAGACGATCTCGTCGCCGATCCTGATCTCGATGCGCAGGCTCTGACCGGCCATGGCGTCGGGAACTCTGATCTCGAAATCGATGGTTCCGGTGGGCGCCTTGCCGTTGCTGATGATAAACTCGACGGTGGTGGAGCCGGGGATGATCTGGCTGCCGGGAGCCGGCTTCTGGGAGATGATGGTTCCGGCAGGCTTGTCGCTGTCCACTTCCTCGGTGGTGGCAGCGCCGATGCCCATGCCGCTCAGCTTGTTGTTGGCATCGTTGAGGAGCATATTCTGGAAGTTGGGCATAAACTGCTCGTCAGGCTCCGGTCCGAGGCTGACGTACACTTCGATGTTGTCGCCCTCGTTGATGTCGGATCGCGGCAGGGGATTTGTGTTGATGATGACGCCCTGGGAAATATTGGCGTCGTACACCTCAAGCTTGGTGGTACTCAGACCGAGGTTGAGGCACAGGGTGGAATACTCCTGATAGGTCATGTTGTCGATGGTGGGTACGATGAGACGCTCAGCGCCGTTGCTGACGGTGAGGGTAACGGTAGCGTTGGCGTAAACCTCCTTGCCGGGAACGGGTCTCTGGGCGATAATGCAGTCTTTTTCCACCTCGCTGTTGAACTCATACACCACGCGGTAGGAGAAGGAGTAGGTCATGTCGTTGATGATCTCCTCGTAATTCTGACCGGAGAAATCGGGGATCTTGAGCTGCTCGTTCTTGGTGGTGGAGAACATATCGCTCTCGTCCAGCACCAGCCATGTCAGAATAAGGAACACCACGACGAAGGCGGTGGCTATGCCGGAAAGCACGGGGATGACCGGGCTCTTGACCGGCTTGACCTCCTCCTGCAGCTGACGGGAGGCGTTGATAGCCTGAATGTATCTGTTGGGCGATTCGTCAACCATGTAGCTGTATTCGAACTTGATGCCGGGATCATGCTTGAAGTCGTCGATATCCATCAGCATATCGGACGCGGTCTGATAGCGGCGGTCGCGATCCTTCTGCATGGCCTGCATGGTGATCTCCTCCAGACCCTCAGGGATGCCCGGGTTGATCTGTCTGGGCATACGGGGATCGGCCTGCAGGTGCATCACCGCCACGGAAACAGCGTCGCTGCCGTCAAAGGGCAGACGTCCGGTGAGCATCTCATACATCATCACGCCCAGAGAATACAGGTCGGCACGCTCGTCGGTCTGGTCGCCTCTTGCCTGCTCGGGGGAGATATAATGCACCGAGCCGATGGCCTGATTGCCGATGGTGGCAGCGTCATAGGCGGACACCATGGCGATGCCGAAATCGGTGACCTTGATGTCGCCGTTCTCGTTGAGCATGATGTTCTGGGGCTTGATGTCGCGGTGGACAATGCCCTTGCTGTGTGCGTGCTTGAGGGCGCGGAGGATCTGTGAGGTAAAGTGCACAGTCTCCTTCCATGTCAGCACGCGCTGCTGCTCGATGTAGTCCTTGAGGGTGATGCCGTTGATGTATTCCATGACAATGAACAGATATTCGCTGCTGTCGGAAACATCAAAAATCTTGACTATGTTCTTATGCTTGAGCATGGCGATGGCCTTGGATTCATTTCTGAAGCGTCGGCAAATCTCTGCGTTGTCGAGATACTCCGGCTTGAGCATCTTGACCGCCACAGGCATATTGGTCAGCAGGTCCATTGCTCTGTAAACAACAGCCATGCCGCCCACGCCCACGACCCTCTGCAGCTCATAACGGCCATCCAGCTTGCGTCCGATGAACTGATCCATATATTTCACCATTCCCGTTATCCGGGTCCTTTCGCAAGATTATTTTCCTATCACAAGTGCGGTGATATTGTCATAACCACCGTTGTTGTTTGCTGTATCAATATACTCGCCGCAAAGCTCATCCAGCGGCAGCTTCCGAGCCATGGCAAGCATCTCCGCCTCGCTGACGCAGTTGGTCAGCCCGTCTGAGCACAGCAGCACAATATCGTTCTCTCCTGCCTCATATTCCCCGTGATCCACCGCGATCTCCGGAACCACGCCCAGCGCACGGGTAATGACATTCTTTCGCGGATGATTAAGCGCTTCCTCGGGGGTGATCCTGCCAAGATCCACCAGTTCCTGTACCATAGAATGGTCGGTGGTCAGGCGGTTTATTCCGTCCTCGCCCATGAGATACGCGCGGCTGTCACCTGCGTGGGCAACGTAGATCCGGCTGTCGATACGCACAGCGCACACAACGGTGGTACCCATTCCGTACAGCGCGTCATCCATGCGCGCCATGGAATATATCCGGGCGTTGGCTCTGTCCACCGCGCTGCTGATGACGGCACGGATCTGTTCGCCTTCCAGCTGACTGTTCATTATCGCGGAAAGCTCTTCGCCGATCATCTCCACGGCGATGGAGCTGGCGATATCGCCTCCGTTGGTTCCACCCATGCCGTCGCACACCACACCCCAGCAGCCGCCGTCAAATTCACCGCAGGCTGCCGAGTCCTGATTGCTGCTTCGGACGCGGCCTGTATCGGTTCTGTAGAAAATTCTCATTGATCAGTCTCCCTGAAGCTTCCTGCGTCTGAGCTGACCGCAGGAGGCGTTTATGTCAGAGCCCAGAGTGCGTCTGACCGTGGCTGTGATCCCCGAATTGTTCAGCAGATCACAGAAGCTCTTGATTCTTCGTTTGTCCGGCTCGTGACAGCCGGTTCCGTCCACCGTGTTGACGGGGATGAGGTTTACGTGGCACAGCATACCCCGCAGTTTCGCCGCCAGCTCACGGGCACATTCGTCCGAGTCGTTCTGCCCGGACACCAGCGAATATTCAAATGAAATGCGCCGTCCGGTGGCATCGGCATATCTGCGGCAGGCAGCCAGCAGCTGCCCGACGTTCCAGCGTCTGTTGATGGGCATCATGGTGTCGCGGATGCGGTCGTTGGGCGCATGGAGCGAC
>SVPO01000071.1 GCA_015065795.1 Oscillospiraceae bacterium
CGGGAGCTGGACGGCGAAGTCATCCACATGGACGATTTCTTCCTGCCCGCAGAGCTGCGCACCGATGAGCGTCTTGCCCGACCGGGCGGCAACGTCCATTACGAGCGCTTCGCCGCCGAGGTGCTGGCAGGTCTTGAGAGCGGTCAGCCCTTTGACTACCGCGTGTTCGACTGCTCGGTGATGGACTACGGCGGCACTGTGACGGCAGGCGGCAGGCGTCTGACCATCGTGGAGGGAGCGTACAGCCTGCATCCGAGCTTCGGCAGCTATTACGACCTTGCGGTTTTCTTCGATATTTCTCCCGAGGAGCAGAAAAGGCGCATCCTGAGCCGCAACGGAACTGAAAAGCTGACCGCCTTTACACAGCGATGGATCCCAATGGAGGAGCGGTATATCGCCGCTTTTGACGTGATGAGCCGCTGCGATCCGGTCATTAGGGGGGATATCATATGAAAATGTCTTTTTCCGCGCTGGATATCGCCCACGGCATGATCGCCGATCATGTCAAGCCGGGAGATATCTGCATCGACGCCACCGCCGGACGGGGCAGAGACACGGCGTTTCTGTGCTCGCTGGTGGGCGAGGGCGGCAGAGTGACCGCCTTTGACATCCAGCCCGACGCTGTGGCCAGCACCAACGCTTTGCTTGCGGAGCAGGGTTACGGCGGTATCGGCAGGGCAGTGCTTGACAGCCACGCCAACATCGACCGCTACGAGCAGAACGGTACGGTTTCCTGCATCGTCTACAATTTCGGCTGGCTTCCCGGCGGCGATCACAATGTGTTCACCCTGGCCGATTCCAGCATCGAATCCCTCAGCAAAGCCCTTGAGCTGCTGATGCCCGGAGGTATGATCTCCATGTGCATCTACTACGGCAAACAGAACGGCTTTGAGGAGCGTGACCGTTTGATGGAGTTCCTCGAGGGGCTGGATCACCGCAGGTTTTCGTCCTATGTGGGCAGCTTTGTCAACCGTCCCAACTGTCCGCCCATCACCGCATTCATTCTCAAGGATAAATAGGGGAGAACGATATGGAACAGCTTACCTATCCCTATGTAAAGTATAATCACCTTACATCCGCCGCAGGCTTCGTGGAGCGTGACGACGGCATGGTTCTGCTCATTCTCAGCCCGCGGCGCGGATGGGAATTCCCCGGTGGGATCATTGAATCAGGCGAGCCTATTGACCGGGCCCTCCGCCGCGAGATTCGCGAGGAAAGCGGCGTGGAGGTGGAGGTCACGGGCTTTGTGGGCGTGTGCAAGAACGTGGAGCGCAACATCGTCAACATGGATTTCCGCTGCCGCTACACCGGCGGCGAGCTGACCACAAGCGACGAAAGTCCGCAGGTGGGCTGGTTCACCCGTGAGCAGGCGGCAGAGATGATAACCGACGAGCTTATAAAGAAGCGTTTTCTCAATATGCTGGACGGCGGCGGAATGGCGCATATTTTTTCCTTCATAAAGGAGCCGTTCAGCGTGGTTTCCGAAATGACTTTACCCGTATAAGGAGGGCAATATGAACGTTACCGACAGATTCCTGAAATACGTCAGCTTTGACACCCGTTCCGACCCCGAAAGCACCACCAACCCCACCACCGAAAATCAGCTGGTGCTGGGCAGATACATCGCCGAGGAAATGAAAGCCATGGGCATGAGCGACGTGTTCATGTGCCCCAGGGGCTACGTCTACGGCGTGCTGCCGGCAAGCGAGGGGGCGGAGGATGCCGATGTCATCGGTCTGGTGGCTCACATGGACACCTCTCCAGACGTCACCGGCGAGAACGTAAAGCCCTCCATCGTGGAATACAGCGGCGGAGACATCGTGCTCAACGAGGAAAAGGGCATCGTCATGCGCGCCGCCGAATTCTCGCATATGTCTGACTACATCGGAAAGCACCTCATCGTCACCGACGGCACTACCCTTCTGGGAGCCGACGACAAGGCAGGCGTTTCCGAGATACTCACCGCCATCGAATACCTCATCGCTCACCCGGAGATAAAGCACGGTCGCATCCCCGTGTGCATCACCCCCGACGAGGAAGTGGGGCAGGGCACCGATTTCTTTGACGTGGACCGCTTTGCCGCCGATTATGCCTATACCGTGGACGGCGGCGCGCTGGGCGAGCTGGAGTACGAGAATTTCAACGCAGCTTCGGCAAAGATCACCTTCACCGGCATCAACATCCATCCGGGCGATGCCAAGAACAAGATGAAGAACGCCGCCCTCATCGCCGTGGAGTTTGCCTCACTGCTTCCTGCCGCGCAGATCCCTGCCTGCACCGAGGGCTACGAGGGCTTCTTCCACCTGTGCGACATGAGCGGCAGCGAGGAGAGCGCGTCCCTCAGCTACATCATCCGCGATCACGATATGGAAAAATACCTGCAGAAGAAGGCACTGATGGAATCGGTCACAGCATTCATCAACGCCAAATACGGCGAGGGTACCGCAGTGCTTGAGATGAACGACAGCTATTACAATATGCGCGAAAAGATCGAGCCGGTGATGCATATCGTAGACCGCGCCGCTGCCGCCATGAAGCAGTGCGGCGTGGAGCCGGTCACCGTACCCATCCGCGGCGGTACCGACGGCGCGCGGCTGTCTTACATGGGGCTGCCCTGTCCCAATCTGTCCACCGGCGGACACAATTTCCACGGTCGTTTCGAGTATATTCCCGTGGAATCCATGGAGGCAATGGTCAGGGTGCTCACCGCTTTGGTGACTATATAGATGTAATCAATCAAAATACTTGATTATTTTGCCGTAATGTACTATAATTACCTGTAACGCTCCGTCGTGGGCACAAAAACGGTCAGGAGAAGCAACATGAATTTACTTACAAAGCTGTTTGGAGATTACTCCAAAAAGGAACTGAAAAGAATATATCCCATTGCCGACGCGGTTCTGGCTCTTGAGCCGACCTATGCTGCGATGGATGACGATACGCTGAAGGATCAGACCAACGTCCTCAAGGGCAGACTGGCTGCAGGCGAGACGCTGGATGATATTCTGCCCGATGCCTTTGCCGTATGCCGCGAGGCAGCATGGCGCGTGCTGGGCATGAAGCACTTCCGCGTGCAGATCATCGGCGGTATCATTCTTCATCAGGGACGCATCGCCGAGATGCGCACCGGTGAAGGTAAAACTCTGGTCGCCACTCTGCCGTCATACCTCAACGCCCTCACCGGCAAGGGTGTTCACGTTGTTACAGTCAACGATTACCTCGCACGCCGCGACAGTGAGTGGATGGGCAAGGTGCATCGCTGGCTGGGTCTGACCGTCGGTCTGATCGTTCATGACATCGACAAGGAGGAACGTAAGGCTGCCTACAACGCCGATATCACCTACGGCACCAACAACGAGCTGGGCTTTGACTATCTGCGTGACAACATGGTCACCTACATCGAGCACAAGGTCCAGCGCGGTCATAACTTCGCCGTCGTGGACGAGGTTGACTCCATCCTCATCGACGAGGCAAGAACCCCCCTCATCATCTCCGGTCAGGGCGACAAGTCCACCGACCTTTATGAGAAAGCCGACGCCTTTGCTTCCAGGCTCAAGTGCGTCGTGCTGGCTGAGTCCGACGACAAGAAGGACAACGACGAGATCTACACCGACGCCGACTACATCGTCGACGAAAAGGCTCATTCCGCCACTCTGACCCCCCGAGGCGTCGCCAAGGCGGAGAGCGCCTTCAACGTGGAAAACCTCAACGATCCCGAGAACCTCACTCTGGCTCACCACATCAATCAGGCTCTGAAGGCACGCGGCTGTATGCACCGCGACGTTGACTACGTCGTTCAGGACGGTCAGGTCATCATCGTTGACGAGTTCACCGGTCGTCTGATGCACGGCCGCCGCTACAACGAGGGTCTCCATCAGGCCATCGAGGCAAAGGAAGGCGTCAAGGTCGAGCGCGAGTCCAAGACCCTCGCCACCATCACCTTCCAGAACTACTTCCGTCTGTACAACAAGCTGTCCGGTATGACCGGTACCGCTCTGACCGAGGAAGCCGAGTTCCGTGAGATCTACAAGCTGGACTGCGTTGCCGTTCCCACCAACAAACCCCTTGCCCGTGTGGACCTCAACGACCAGATATACAAGACCGAGATCGCCAAGTTCGAGGCGGTCATCGACACCATCGTCGAGTGCCACAAGAAGGGTCAGCCGGTGCTGGTCGGTACCGTAAATATCGACAAGAGTGAAAAGCTCAGTGCAATGCTCAAGCGCCGCGGCGTTGACCACCATGTCCTCAACGCAAAGCACCACGCCCGTGAGGCGGAGATCGTCGCGCAGGCAGGTAAGCTGGGTGCCGTCACCATCGCCACCAACATGGCAGGCCGTGGTACCGATATTCTGCTGGGCGGCAACGCCGAGTTCATGGCAAAGGCCGAGATGCGCAAGCGCGGCTACGAGGAGCCCATGATCGACCGCGCCACCGCCTACGACGAGACCGACGATCAGGAGGTTCTCGAGGCACGCGCCACCTATGCCGAGCTGAACAAGAAGTTCAAGGAAGCCATCAAGGACGAAGCAGAACAGGTTCGCGAGGCAGGCGGTCTTTTCATCATCGGTACCGAGCGTCACGAATCCCGCCGTATCGACAACCAGCTGCGCGGCCGTTCCGGTCGTCAGGGCGACCCCGGCAACAGCCAGTTCTTCCTCTCCCTTGAGGACGATCTGATGCGTCTGTTCGGCGGCGAGCGTCTGCAGAACGTCATGAGAATGCTCAACGTGCCCGACGATCAGCCCATCAACGCCAAGATGATCACCAGTGCTCTGGAGAGCGCTCAGGCAAAGGTCGAGGGACGCAACTTCGGCATCAGAAAGAACGTCCTGCAGTACGACGACGTCATGAACCGCCAGAGAGAGATCATCTATTCTCAGCGTGATCAGGTGCTGGACGGCGTGGATATCCGCCACAACATCGTCAAGATGATCAACGATTCCATCGAGGCAAACGTCGCTCGTTTCCTCGGCTCTGAAAACAAAGAGGACTGGGATTTCGACGGTCTGCGCAACACCTATCTGGGCTGGCTGTGCGACAATTACGATCTGCGCTACAGAGCCGACGAGCTGGAGACCCTCACCGTTGAGGATGTCACCGAGTTCATGCAGAAGAAAGCCGTCGCCCTCTACGAATACCGCGAGGCAGGTTTCGGTGAGGAAAGAGCGCGCGAGATCGACCGCATGGTGCTCCTGCGCTGCATCGACACCCTCTGGATGGATCACATCGACGCCATGGACGAGCTCAAGAAGGGCATCGGCCTGCGCGCCTACGGTCAGCACAATCCCGTTTCCCTCTACACCATCGAGGGCTTTGATATGTTCGACGAGATGGTCGCCACCATCAAGGAGAACACCACCAGAATGGTCCTCACCGTGCGCATCCGCACCGAGGAGGAGATCAAGCGCGAGCAGGTCGCCAAGCCCAGCGACACCGGTTCCGACGGCACCGACAAGGATGCCCGTACCGTGCGCGGTGTAAAGACCATCGGACGCAACGCTCCCTGTCCCTGCGGCAGCGGCAAGAAGTACAAGCAGTGCTGCGGCCGTCCCGGCAGCGAGAGCTGATCAAACTGATATAACCCCAAAGGCCGTCCCAATGCCGTCACCGGTGTTGAGGCGGCCTTGTGTGGGAAAATAAGGGATAATTTCCGATAATCAGGGAGGTGTTTCAGATGATCGGAGAGCTTTACGGGCTTTATATCAGCCCCGAAAAGGGCATGGAGCAGTGCGCGCGCGACTGCAGGCAGCAGCTGACCGCGCTGTTTGAGTCGGGAGTTAACTACGACGGCTTTGCTTATCCGTATTTTGATTCGCTGCTGATGAGCTGCTGGACCGAGCAGTACGGCGTGCCCTTCGGAACGCACACCCTGCTGTGGGACGGCGATGGTCGTCTGGAGGATTCCTCTGCCCGGAAGCTGGGCTTTGACTATCGGGACATCCTTGGTTTCCTGCGCAGCGGACTGTATCGCCCTGCGGAAGGGGAGATTCTGGTGGGCGGCTTTGAGCTGCTCATCGCCGGAGCCACCATGCCGTGGACGATACGGGAGTTTTCCCGCAAATTCTGCTCCTTCTGCGAGCATATCGGACGCATGAACGGTGTAAAGGTGCTTGGCGTTACAGGCGGATACGCCGTCATCACCCTTGAAAACGTCGATATTCTTCCCGAAATAGAAAACATCTACAACGCCAAGACCGGCGGCATATGCCGGGTGCTGCGCCCGGGCGCGGCAGAGCTGGAGGAACAATGAAGCCAAGAGGTTACAGCATAGTCAAGATAAGCCGCAAGGCAGAAGCCACCGTGCTTGCCGGTCACCCGTGGGTGTACGACAGCGAGGTCTTTGACGACGACGGCGTCACTCCCGACGGCGGTATCGTTGACATTACCAATCAGCGCGGCAGCTATCTTGCCACAGGCTACATCAACCGCCGCTCCAAGATACGCCTGCGCATCCTCACGCGCAACGCCAACGAGCGCATCGACCACGGCTTTTTCCGCCGCCGTCTGCAGCGCGCCGTGGACTATCGCCGCAGGGTGATGGGGGAGCAGTTTGAATGCTGCCGTCTCATCTTCGGCGAATCGGACGGCTTTCCCGGACTGACCGTGGACCGCTTCGGCTCCGTGCTGGTCACCCAGACCCTTTCTCTGGGCACCGAGCAGCACAAGATGGACATCATCACCGAGCTGGTGCAGGTGCTTGCCGAGTGCGGCGAAACTATCACAGGTGTTTTCGAGCGCAACGACGTCTCCGTGCGCACCCTTGAGGGAATGGAGCAGGGGAAGGGATGGCTGCCCGTCACCGGACTTTCCACCGACGGCAGCACCGACGTCATCATCACCGAAAACGGCGTGAAATATCATGTCGATATCGAAAACGGGCAGAAGACCGGCTTCTTCCTCGACCAGAAGTACAACCGTCAGGCGGTGGGCTCCATCGCTTCGGGGCTGAAGGTGCTGGACTGCTTTACACACACCGGATCCTTTGCGCTCAACTGCGCACTGGGAGGAGCAAGTTCGGTCACCGCGGCGGATATCTCCGAGGATGCCATCGCCACCGCGCGGAGCAACGCGCAGCTCAACGGTCTTGAGGATCGCATGGAATTTCTGTGCGTCAATGTTTTCGACTATCTTCCCACTGTTAAGCACGGTGAGTATGATATGATCATTCTCGATCCCCCTGCCTTTACCAAGTCCCGCGGCACCATCGACAGCGCCATCCGCGGCTACAAGGAGATCAATCTGCGCGCCATGAAAGCCCTGAGCGGCGGCGGATATCTCGCCACCTGCTCCTGCTCCCATTTTGTCACCGACCGGCTGTTCTGCGATATGCTTCGCTCGGCGGCGGCGGACGCAGGCGTTTCTCTGCGCCAGATCGAAGGCCGTCAGCAGGCGAAGGATCATCCCATCATGTGGAACGTCCCCGAGACGGCATATCTCAAGTTCTATATCTTCCAGAAGATGTAGCATATTATGAAGAAAATATGAATTATCCATCTACATATTGTAGTTGATACTGTTGATGTGGTATAATCTGCAATAATGCGTAATTTGCGCATACAATTAATAAACCGAAAGGATGTACCAGATGAAGAACAAAAGGAGCCTGGCGGTCGTTTTCATGATCTTCGCGCTCGTGTTTTCCTTTTCTGGATTGACCGCCAACGCACTTTCCGATGTGGACTTTACCCTTGCCGTTGAGGATGCCTTTGAATACAAGGCCACCGATACCGTTCATGTCCCCATTATCATCAAGACCCAGACCGACAACGGATTTGTCGATCTGCAGATGTACCTGACCTATCCGCCCGACTATCTCGTTCCTGCCACCATTATGGAGCAGGAGGTGGACGGCTTCACCACATCGGTCTATACCCGTGAGAGCGACGGTAAGACCGGTCTGCTCATCAACTATCATTCTCCCACGGGCAAGCGCAGCGAGATCGGCGAGATCCGCTTCCCGGTGGAGTTCTCGGTCAAGACCGGCGTTGCCAGCAACGAAAACTGTGTGCTTTCCCTTGAGGTCAACAAGAACGACGTGTTCGGACTTGACGCCAACGGCAACAAGGAAAAGGGTCTGCTGACCGTTTCCAACGCCAAGGACAAGGTGCTCAAGATCGTTGAGACCTTCGACAACAACGCCACCACCGTGGACAACAGCGCTCAGGATCCCAACTTTTTCATCAGCACCACCACCCCCAATCCCGATGATCCTCAGGTCGAGCCGGCAAAGGGCGGCTGCTCCGCCGGCGGCGTTATCGGCATCATCTTCGGTGCACTGGTGGTCTTTGCGGCAGGCGTGGTCGTGGGCTTCATCTGGTGCCAGAAGCGCCTGAATGAGGATGGCTACGATGTACCTGCGTTCAGCTTTGCCAGCCGTTTCACCGGCGGCAGAGGCGGTGCTTCCCGTGAGCCTGTGCAGTCTGCCAGAACATATGAGGATGTCGCCGAGCAGTATCGTCAGTCCACCGGCCGCAGCGGCAGCATCTATGACGACGAGGTTTATTCTCAGCGTCCCGCTGCTCCCAAGCAGCGCCGTTCCTTTGACGATGACGACACCTTTGTGGACACCGATTATTTCGGACGTGCTTCCGAGACCCGTCTGGGCTCTGATGTCAGTTCCTCTCCCGTGCTTTACGACGATGACGATGATGACGAGTTCCCCTCCGAGCTTGCTCCCAGAAGCTCTGCCGGAGTGCAGAACGGCGGCAGCTTCGATGATTTCGGCTTCCTCGGCGGAAACAGACGCGAGCGCAACGACGACGGCTACGGCTCCTTTGAGACCGACGATGACGACGATAACGGAGGCTTCAATTATCGCTCGGACAGAAGAAGATACAGATAAGTCCATTCCGTTCTTATTCAGTTGCCCTGAGCCGCAGCACAGCAAAATGCTGCGGCTCTTACTTTTGATTATCCCCGATGATCCTATGACGATCTATCGTATATTTCTTATGCAGATTCAGGGTCAGCCGCTATGCTTGCCGGCGTGATCCGGTCTGCATTATCCCTCTGGTAAGGAGTTGATGCCTTTTGCTCAGAATATTCAGGAATCTCAGCCGCAGAGACACTGTCTGCGTACTGATCGCGATAGGATTTATCGTGCTGCAGGTGTGGCTTGACCTGAGAATGCCCGACTACATGACCGAGATCACTCAGCTGGTGCAGACCCCGGGCAACGAGATTTCCCAGGTGGTTGTCGCCGGACTGAAGATGCTCGGCTGCGCGCTGGGCAGTCTTGCCGCCGCTGCCTGCGTCGCGGTGCTTGTTGCCAAGATCGCCACCGGCTTTTCTGCCGATGTGCGCAGCGCTGTATATCACAAGGTGATGGATTTTTCCAAGCCTGAGATAAGCAGCTTTTCCACCGCCAGCCTCATTACACGCACCACCAACGATATCACTCAGGTGCAGCTGCTCATCATCATGGGTATGCAGTCGGTCATCAAGGCACCGCTGCTGGGCACATGGGCGGTCATCAAGATCGCCGGCAAGGATCTTTCCTGGACCCTCGCCACGGGCGTTGCCATGGGCGTGCTGCTGACCATCGCCGTGGTGGGCATCATCCTCATGCTGCCCAAGTTCCAGATCGTTCAGGAGCTGACCGACGACCTCAACCGCGTCACCCTTGAGAATCTCAGCGGTCTGCGCGTCATCCGCGCCTACAACGCCGACGATTATCAGGAGGAGAAGTTCGATAAGGCGAACACCGATCTGACCGACCTGAACCTGTTCACCGGCAAGGTCATGGCGTTTGTTTCGCCCACGATATCCATCATCCTCAACGGTCTGAGCCTTTCCATCTACTGGATAGGCGCTTACCTCATCGACAAGGCTGCCCAGCCGGACAAGCTTCCGATATTCTCTGACATGATCGTCTTTACCCAGTATGCCATGCAGGTGTTCATGGCGTTCATGATGCTCATCGTCATGCTGGTTATTTTCCCACGTGCAGCCATTTCCGCAAAGAGAGTGCTTGCGGTGCTGGACACCGATATCGCTGTCACCGACGGCGAGGAGACCTGCGGCATGGCAGGACAGGAGGGCACCATCGAGTTCCGCAATGTCAGCTTCCGTTATCCCGGTTCCGCTGCTGACGTGCTGCATGATATCAGCTTTACAGCCGGCAAGGGCGAGACCGTTGCCTTTATCGGAGCCACCGGCAGCGGCAAGAGCACCCTTGTCGATCTCATTCCCAGATTCTTTGACGCCACCGAGGGCGAGGTGCTGGTCAACGGCAGAAACGTAAAGGAATACACCCTCGAAGCTCTGCGCGGCGAGATCGGCTACGTTTCCCAGCGCGCCGTGCTGTTCTCCGGTTCGGTGGAGAGCAACGTGGTGATGGGCGAGAGCGGCGAGGAGCCTGAGGGCAGCCTTGACCGCGCACTGAAGATAGCTCAGGCAGAGGAGTTTGTCTCCAATATGCCCGAGGGTGTCGACAGCGAAGTGGCACAGGGCGGCAACAACCTTTCCGGCGGTCAGAAGCAGAGACTGTCCATTGCCCGTGCCATCTACCGCAACCCGGATATACTGATCTTTGACGATTCCTTCTCCGCTCTTGACTACAAGACCGACCGTCAGCTGCGCGACGAGCTTGACCGCAGCTGCGCCGACGCAACCCGTCTGATCGTTGCCCAGCGCATCGGCACCATCCGCGACGCCGACCGCATCATCGTGCTGGATGAGGGCGAGATGGTGGGCTGCGGCACCCATTCCGAGCTGCTGAATAGCTGTGAGGTTTATCGCCAGATAGCTTATTCTCAGCTGACAAAGGAGGAGCTGGAGTGATGAAAAAAGACAAAGCGAAAATCAAAAAGCGTCCCGGCGGCCCTCCCGGAATGGAAAAGGCAAAGGATTTCAAGGGCACACTGCTCAAGATCGTTCGCTACTGCCGTGAGCACTGGGGAGCCTGTCTCTACGCCATCATCGCAGGCGTCATTGCCACCATCCTTACCCTGCTGGGTCCTGCGTTCATCGCCATGCTCAGCGGAATAATCAACGAAGGCATCGGCGCTCCCGAGGGCATTGATTTCTCCGCGGTGCTCCGTATCGCCCTGCTGCTCATCGCCTTCTACATTATCGGCTGGGTGATATCTTCCTCCCAGCAGGTGGTCATGAACAAGGTCACCCAGAATGTCTCCAAAAAACTCCGCGGTGACATTTCCGTAAAGATCAACCGCCTGCCCATGTCCTACTTCAACACAACGTCCACCGGTGACGTGCTGTCCCGTGTGACCAACGACGTTGACCTCATCGCCCAGACACTCAGCCAGAGCGTGGGCAGTCTTGTTTCGTCCCTGACACTGCTCATCGGCTCGGTGATCATCATGCTGATCACCAATGTGATCATGACCGTGGCGGCAGTGGTGTCGGTGCTGGTGGGCTTTGCCCTGATGGGTGCCATCATGAGCCGCTCCCAGAAGTTCTTCTTCATGCAGCAGAAGGCGCTGGGTGACGTCAACGGCCACATCGAGGAGATTTTCACCGGCCACTCGGTCGTCCGCGCCTATAACGCCGAGGCGACCAGCCGGGAAGAGTTCGAGGCGCTCAACCACCGTCTGCGCGACTGCGGTTTCAAGGCGCAGTGCTTCGGCGGAATGATGCCGCCGCTCATGGGCTTCATCGGCAATCTCGGCTTTGTTACCGTGTGCATTGTCGGTGCGCTGCTTGCCTTCAACGGCAACATCGCCTTCGAGGTCATCGTGGCGTTTATGATGTACGTGCGCTTCTTCAATCAGCCTCTTTCTCAGCTGGCGCAGGTGGCTCAGTCACTGCAGTCGGCAGCCGCTGCCGGCGAACGCGTCTTTGAATTCCTCGAGCAGCAGGAGATGGAGGACGAGAGCCATAAGCAGACCGCCATCGAGGAAGCAAAGGGCGAGGTTGAATTCAGTCACGTCCGCTTCGGTTACGAGGGCTCGGATAATATCGTCATCAAGGATTTCACCGCGAAAGCAAAACCGGGACAGAAGATCGCCATCGTCGGTCCCACGGGTGCCGGCAAGACCACTCTGGTCAACCTGCTCATGCGCTTCCACGAGATCCAGAGCGGCGAGATCCGTATCGACGGCATCCCCATCAGCGAGCTTACGCGAAAGAACGTCCACGACCAGTTCTGCATGGTGCTGCAGGACACATGGGTATTCCAGGGCACCATACGCGAAAATCTCGTCTACTGCACCGAGGGTGTCACCGACGAGAAGATGATCAGCGCCTGCAAGGCTGTGGGCATCGACCACTTCATCCGCACCCTGCCCGAAGGCTACGACACTGTGCTCAGCGACAGCACCAGTCTCTCTCAGGGACAGAAGCAGCAGCTGACCATCGCCCGTGCAATGATCGCCGACCGTCCCATGCTCATCCTCGACGAGGCGACCAGCTCGGTGGATACACGCACCGAACTGCAGATACAGAACGCCATGGACGAGCTGATGAAGGATCGCACATCCTTTGTCATCGCTCACAGGCTGTCTACCGTCCGCAACGCCGATCTCATACTGGCGATAAAGGACGGCGACATCGTGGAGAGCGGCACTCACGACGAGCTGCTGGCAAAGGGCGGTTTCTACGCCGAGCTGTACAACAGCCAGTTTGAGCAGATTCCCGCATAAATCTATAATCCCCCGGAGGCGCGCAGCGGCGTGAGCTTCCGGGGGATTATTTGTGTCCGAATCATCAATTCCGCACAGAAAATTCACATTTTTCTTCTTGATGTGCATCGGGGCTTTCCGATAAAATATCTGCAGATAATCAAGCATAGGAGTTGAAAGGTTATGTGGTTTGCCATTCTCGGTACCGCGCTGCTGTTTACGGTTGTGGGTATGATCTATCTCGTCAGCCGCTTCAGCAAATTCGGTATTGTGCGAAAAATCGCAGGTGAGCGCAGATGGCTGCGTGTGCTGCTGGGCATTGTCCCGATGCTGGGCTTTGTCGTCTACGGCTGCTTCGACACCATCAACATGGTGGTGGTTCTGCTGCATCTTGCGATTTTTTGGCTGATAGCCGACATTCTGTGCGGCATTGTGTCACGAATCCGCAGACACAGGGGAGAGACGGCAGATGCTGACGACGGCGAGCAGACAGGCTTCCGCGTCTACCGCAGAGGCGTGGCGGTGATCGCCCTGTGTGCTGTGTACCTCACCGTGGGCTGGTTCAACGCCCACAACGTGGA
>SVPO01000072.1 GCA_015065795.1 Oscillospiraceae bacterium
CCTTTGAGGAACACAGCACGTACTCCTCTACTGTGTTTCTTGAGCATATGCTCAAGGCTTTTCCGTTCGAAGTAAAGTGCGTCCAGACGGACAACGGATCCGAGTTCACAAAGAGGCTTCTTCCCTCCGGTTCGAGTTCGCCCACGCTGTTTGAGCGTACGCTCAAACAGCGTGGCATACAGCACAAACTGATACGCCCTTACACACCCAGGCATAACGGCAAAGTTGAGCGTTCACATCGCAAAGACAACGAATATTTCTACGCTTCTCACAGGTTCTATTCTTTTGAGGATTTTGCAAACCAGCTTCAGGTTCACAACAGAAATTACAATCGATTTCCGATGCGTCCTTTAGGTTGGAAATCTCCAAAAGACTATCTCTTTTCTTTTTTGCATTTAGTGTAACGCATCATTGACAAACTTACATAATTTCAATTCGATGGGTCAAAAGAAATCCCGTTCCATTGGAGAAAGAGAAGACATAACGGTGGCTCTTTGAGGAGCGTCTGCGAGATGATGTGGAGATATAAGCTGTGCGGCTGGTATATACTAAACTGTTTTTCGCTGAGATTACAATCAGATATTACAAAACGGCACCCGAACGTGCGGAGCAAAGACCGCAGGCTCGGATGCCGTTTTTTTTGAATGAATAAGAATCGTTTGCACGCGCAGGATCAGTAGCTGCGCTGCCGACGCTGTGGATAAGAACCGGGGCGTCCGGTGCGTGCGTTTTTCTCGCGCGGAGGCATCTGCCGCTCTTTGATGCTAAGAACAAACAATGCCACTCCGGTGACGATCAGCAGGATGCAGCCGATGACGACCAGCGCGTTGGCGATGTTATCCGGCATCTCAATACGCATGGTGATGTTGAAATATCCGATGTATCCTGCGGCACAGGCGGCTACGGGCCACGCAGTTGAGAGGCTGACACCGTTGCGGAACACTCTGCGGAGAATGAAGATGGACAGTACAGCTGCGGAGAAAATCGCGCTCCAAGCAAGAGAAATGGGGACGGTCTTGAGCTTTTTGATGAAGATGGGATGGAAGTAGAGGGGATCAATGCGGAAAAGCTCAAAGACACCCTGCGGAAGGGTATAGAGCAGGGCAAACATCAGGAAAATATCGCCGGTTTTGCACTTGAGATTTTTCCTGACATACTTTGCAAAGAACAGATAGCAGGTGATGCCGCAGATGACGAGGGCGATCAGCGACTGGTAGAAAAAAAACGCGCTCATCCAGGCCGATTCTGCTTCGCTGTATACGGCGAAGGGAAACTGCTGGAGGGAATCCACTGCCGGGCCAAGATTTTCGCCGCTGAATAGTGCTGCCCAGCGACCGATGCCGATACCCAGAGCGATACCCGGAGCGATCACATCCAGAAGCTCGCCCAGACTTTCCTTGAGGAAATAGGAGCAGGCTGCAGTACCGACGACTGCTCCCATCAGAGCGCCGTACATCGCGTATCCGCCGTTGGTGAAGCTGAAAATCTCACCGAAGCCGGAAAAATACTCCGAGGCGTTCCAGTAGAAATAAATCCGTGAGCCGATGAACGCGCAGACGATGGATACGATCGCTGTGATCAGCAGATTGTTTATGCTGCGGCGCTGCATTGATCTGAGAAATAGGGACAGCAGAACGCAGGCAAGCAGCGCCAGTGCAATTATGACTCCGTTCCAGTGAACGGAAAAGCTGTTGATAATAAGAAAACGTGCGTTGTCTCCCATTTAAGCACCAACCGTTTCAATTATTCGTTGGGGATTGCAGTGGCGAAATAGAGGATGTCACAATTTTCTCTCTCTCCACCGTTACTGATTTCATTATAAGGAGCGCCTTTGAAGAACAGTTCGCTGCTTTGACCACCATCGAGGTTATAAGCTTGGATACACCCTTGGTCATGCATAAACTGCGCTAATTCGTTGATTATCAAACCAGCAGAACTATTGGTTCTGCCTTCGACCACTACTACAAGGTACTCTAATTCGCCGAGTTGTCCGATGGCGGTTCTCGGATTGCGATAGGAAATCGGAGTAGTATCGTGAGCGTAGGTTCTGACTTCGCCATCAACTACAAGGGGTGGACCAAATGCAAAAGTATGGTAAACCTTGTTTTCCTGGCCTTCAATGATTCCGTTTTTTACGGCATCATTTGCGCGCATTATCGTGAAATTACCATTGTAATCAATGAAGAGTGTTTCTTTATTTGAGCCGGATTCGCGGTACAAGGTACCATGGCGCACTAAAATGTTCTTTCTTCCCGGTTGGTTATAAAATTCTCCGTTGATAGAAAATAAAGCATTATAGTGCTTTGCAATTCTGCTCATAACGCTTCGGCGACCGCCATATTCACCTGATGCAAAGCCTGATCGGAGCTGGGAAGGATGAGAAATCTTGATTTTTGCAACATTGAAGACAACGTGATAGTTATCGTACATATGCGTGGTTTTATACACATCGACAGAAATAGAATCGTCGTAGTATGTATCGTGAGTAATTCCCTCATTGTCTACATAAGATGAGTACCCATCAGGGTTGGGAGTAGGTTCAGTCGGTCCGTGGCTCATGGGGAGGGTGTAAACCTTTGGAAGACCAAGGATCTGGTTGACGGTGTTGGATTTCAGAGAATCAACGCCTAGCTTGATATCAAAGGAAGCAGAATGCTGTTCTTTTGCAACTCCGGAGTCGATCAAATGCCCTGAGGGGATTAAGACAGTGGCAATAACACAGATGAGTACAATTAATCCCAGAAAAATAAGTCTTTTCTGCTTTGAGTCGGGTTCATTGTTGGAGGTGAAACCGCAATCGTAGTCATCATCTTCGTCGGCATACTCTGTGGATGTTGCCCAGACGTTATTGTCAAAGCCGGTATCAGACTGGTCGCCATCATCAGACCAGTCAAAGAATCCATTGTTAACATCTGAATTACCAGAATCGAAAAGATCACATGGGCTATCCGTGTTATCATAGGCTTCATATGATTCATCTGCATTGACAACAGTTGTTTCGGCGGCATGGGCGCCGACAGTGGGAGCATCGTCAAAGTCGTCTCCGAAATCGCCGTCGTCGAAATCGTCATCGAAATCGTCATCGAAATCATCGGCGAAGTCGTCCTCGATCTCATCGGTGTCGTCGATGGCACTTTCAGATGCGCTGATGGCATCGCTCAACGACTCGTCGCTGATGCTGTCAAAGCCGTCGTCTGCGGCAGGTGTTACGGAGAAATCGGGAAGCGCGGTTCCCGGGAGGTTATCGTCGTCAGCAAAGTCAGGATGACCGGCACCGATGTAATCATCGGTGAGAGGCTCGGGCTCGTATGCTCTGCGGCGGTCATCCCGAGCATCGTAGCCGCGGTCGCAGCGCGGATCGTCTCTGCGGCGATCATAGGGCGCAGGACGATCATAGGGGCGACGTCCGTAGGCGGGCTCGGGCGGCTGGCGATAGGGTCTGCCGCCGTAACGGGGATCGTAGCCTCCGCGGTCATACGCCGGGGGACGGTCATAGGGAGGACGTCTGCGGGGATCGCCGCTGTCATAGCCTCTGCCGTAGGCACGGTCACGGGGTGTGGGACCATAATCGCCGGGGGCTCTGCGCGGTCTGCGGTCGTCGTAGCGATCATCGCGGCGGTCGTCGTATCTTCTGGGCGGATAGCCCTGATATGGAGGACGGTTGCTGGAACCGTAGTTGTTTCTGTTGTCCATCAGTACCTGCTTTCCCGGTATCGAACCGTCACAGAGAATAACCGATCAGAGCGGAATAAAATTCCTGGGTGCTGATCATTTTCCACTCTCCTTCATACAGCTCAAAATCCAGAGTGAAGGCAGCGGTGCGATAATAGTCTTTTTCATGCTCCAGCAGCGTCTGCAGGCTGTCGATCATTGCCTGTTCGTACTGGTCGCTGCTGGAGACCTCGATGCCGGCAAACTGTGTGTCGTAAACAAGTGTGCTGGTGGCTTCGGTCAGCACGGGTGCGATAAGGCTGAGGTCAAGCGTGGTGAATTCGACATTCAGCGTGACCTTGTGCCCGTCGTCAGAGACACGCTCGATAACACGTCCGCTTCGGCTGCGGGCGATGGCGGAAAACATCATGGAGGTGAAGGGGTCGTCCTGACGCTGGTCGAAGCCGAGAGTCTCGTAGTTCATGATGTACTTTTCCGCTTCGGAATAACGCTCGTTGCTCATGCATTCAACAAACAGCTCATAGCAGCGCTCCGGGGTGTTATTCTCGTCGGTGAAACAGGCGATAACGGGAGCCTCACAGGCGCACAGCATCAGAGCAAGCAGCATCATCGGAACGATCAGGATCCGTTTTATGTATTTCATCGGGGTCAATCCTTTCAGCCGGCCGACACCGGAAAAGGTGCGGCGTCAGGGAAATGCTGCCGCAGGCAGAGCGGGATGAGGAAAGGCGGAAAACCGCTTTACCATGCGCAACTTAACAATTATTGTACCATAGCCACATACAGGCAGTCAAGTGATAAATGTACGATGGAGAGATGAACATAATGTATCCACGGGTGCGACAGGGATGCATTTTTCGGGAGGAGAAAGGAAAATCCGAACCCGACGCCCAAAGGCATCGGATTCGGATCGGTCTGAAAGGTGTTTTTCCGGTTAAAGGATGGAGGAGCCTGCGTGGCTGATGATGTTGACTTCCTCGACGCCCTTGGCTCTCTTGAGCTTGTTGAGCAGCTCGAAGTCCTTGTCGCCCATCTTCAGCTCAATGACCAGCTCCTCGAAATTGCCGGAGGAGGACTTGGACTTGATCTTGTACTTAGGGAGATTGGAAAGGGCGCGGGTGATTTCGGGAGCGACTCTGCTGTCGTACAGCAGGACGACAAGATAGCCGTTGCCGGTGGAAATGCCGATCTTGCTGAGCAGATTGCCGCTGGAGGAGATCAGAACGAACAGCACGCCGATGATCAGTGTGGAGATGATGGAGACAAGGATGAACTTGGCTCCGGTGATGATTCCCACGGTTATTGCCCAGAACATGAAGACCGTGTCGTTGACTTCCTTGACGGCGGTTCTGAAGCGGACGATGGACAGAGCGCCCACCATACCGAGGGAGAGCACCAGGTTGGAGGAGATGCACAGCACGACCACCGAGGTGACCATGGAGAGCAGCACGAGGCTCACGGCAAAGCTGCTGTTGAATACCACGCCGGAAAAGGTGATCTTGTAGATCAGAACAACAAAGATACCCAGAAGGAAGGAAAGAATCAGGGAAACGAGTATGTCGGTGAAAGGAATGTCGGTGAATTCCTCAATAAACTTGTTTTTGATAACGTCTGTAAAGTTCATCTTTATTCTCCTTATTCTAAAACAACAGATAGGCAAAGGGCGTATTTTGAATTTGCCACCAGAACCTTGGGAATATCATCGAGCGCCAACCGGATGACTTCCGGAAGGAACTCGTTGAACTTGACCTCCAGCAGCTGTTCGCCCTCGGGGTAGATGGGGATAGTAGCCAGCCGGCGGTCGAACATATCGTACTTGTACGGGGCGGTGCGCAGGTCGGTGTCGAGGGTGACGCGCACGTTGCTGATGGGATAGGTGAAGGCTGTGCGGTCGTAGTCCACGATGACCTGAGGGGTCATGTGTCTGAAGGTGCACAGCGCTCCGTATTCCTTGAGCAGCGGAGATTCGTCCCGTGAAAGATTCAGCCAGTCCGAGGACATTATGGCATTGACCTGATCGGGGGACGTTTTTACGGTCTGCTTGCACATATAAATACCGCTTTTTTCCTTCTTTTCGAAGATGGTGTATTTTGAATCGTGGTTGTAGAAGCGCAGGCGGTATTTGGCTCGCTGACTCACGCCCCACAGCTTTTCGTGGAAGGCTGTGTGCTGGATGTCGTCAAAATACAGGCTTCGGATAAAATAGCTGCCGTCGTCACCGGCGTTCTTGTCCGGACGCATCAGCAGACTGAGCCGGTATTTCAAAAGCTCCGCGGACATGGTGCTTATGCGGTATTTGTACTCATGCCGGTATACGCGTGTCATAGTCGTCATAAACTCCCAAAATACTTTGTGATTTCGTCATCGGTCAGCGGCATGTATGACTGAAGGCTCCTGACGAATTGCTTTTTGCGGTTGTTGTTGGTGATGTAGCCGGTGACCTCCTCGATGCTGGAATACCATCCGTTGACCGAGCCGCCCCACTTTTTGCGTTCCATTTCGATCTCGGGCTCCAGCAGCTGCTTGTAGTGCTCGATGGTTTTGAGGATGTTTTCATCGGAGAGAGCACCGGAGAGAAGCTCGTTCATCCGTGTCAGGAAACGGTCCTTGAACTTGTCGTTCTTTATCAGTGCCTGAAAAAGGATACTGTGCTGATAACCGGGAGCCAGAGCCCATTTGCAGGTTCCGTACCAGACAAAGCCCCAGTCCAGATCGAAAAAGCAGTATCGCCATTTTCCTGTTTCGGTGGAATAAACGTATCGGATATTGCCGGGTATATCGTTGTTACCGCAGTACGCCTCATAGATGTACCAGTCGATGAGGCTGTCGAGGTCGAACTTTGACTCGATGTGGCGGTAGTTTTCTTCGTTGCTCAGGTCATTGTTCTTTGCGAACTGAATGAGTTCGTACAGATCGGGATTGACGGTTTTGTATACGGGTGCGCGCGCCACGGTCACGCTTGAGGGGGCGACCGTCATGTGCGAAGCGCAATACTCCTCTGAATAGGATTCGCGGATGGCATATATGCCGAAGAATTCGCCGTTTATGTACAGCACGCTGTAACGGTCGTTGAGTGTCAGGAGGGAATCACTGCCCTCCGCCGCAAGGGTGCGGCTCAGTTCATCGCGAAAGATGGTTTTTGTGTGATCCTCACCGCCGCGCAGCAGGAGCGAGGAAAACTCGGTGATGTCGCTGTCTTCAAAGACCTTGCATTTAAGAGTGCCTCCGTATCGGGGGCGAAAGACCATCTTGAAGGATTTCTTGGCGCTGGTCTCGCGTGTTCCGGCGCCGTAAAGCTTCAGACCGCAGTCGGTGTCAAAAATGATGCCGGATTCATCCATGAAAGTGACGTGGGCTCGTTTCTCCCAGTCCTGATAGTAATTGGTATAAAGACCTTTGACGTAGATGCCCTTGCTGTCGCTCCACAGGTCATCGGGGTCAACCGAGAGGCTGACGATGGGCAGGGTGTGATCGGTGTCGATGAGGTAGGTGTAGGTGGCGGTGTCGCCGGTGACCGCGTCGGAGACAAAGCTGGCGGCGCGGATGACGGTATTGCGCTCGACGGTTATGGGCTGGGTGAACTCCCTTGAGCGGGAGGTGGGGAGGGTACCGTCGGTGGTGTAGCGAATGGTGCCCTCGCCTGTCAGTTCAACGGAGATGCTGCCGGAGCTGTACACGCCGCTGGAAAGATTGGAGACAGGAGCGTCGGTCACCCGCCTTTTGCCGTCGGAATTGGCGGCGCCGGGGGAGGAGAAAGCAAAGTAGAAGTAACCCGGCTGACCGTCCTCCATTCGTCCGTAGCTGCCGTTGTAGGGGATATCGGACAGATAGGCGTAATCGGAAAGCCTGCCGTCGCTGCCGATGATGTAAAGGGAGTCGCCCTGAGCAGACAGGGTGAAGTTGGCGTGGTGGTACTTGGAGTTGGTGAGAGTTTCGTCACCGGAGCAGATGATCAGTTTGCGCTCGCCGGGTGAAAGAGTGACCGAGGGAAGCTGATATTTATCCCTGAAGGCGAGATTGTCGGTGAGATAGTAGTCGGAAAGGCTGATGGAGGCTGACGAGCAGTTCCTCAGCTCGATCCAGTCGTAGAATTCGCCGTTGGTCTGCTCCAGCTTGTTGAAGTTGCTGGTGGACACCTCGTTGATGCAAAGACCGCCGAGAGGTACCCGTGTGGCGATGAAGCTTTCGTAGCCTGCCTGAGTGTTGGGATAGCCGGGAGTGGGGCGGATGTCAGCCGCCTGACCGCTCTCGTCAATACCCCAAGCGTGATCGTCGGCCAGGGGAGAGTAGGTCACCGAATCGATGGCGTCGCCGATGGGGGAGGAGAGGGTGACCGTCTCGCCGTCGGAGCTGAGAGAGAACACGGCGTGCAGCTCGCCGGGGGATGCGGAGCCGTTCTTTCCGGAGGCGAGAACCAGAGCGTTTTCACCGGGCTGCAGGGTGACATCAGGGAAGCGGAATTTCTGAGGCTCCTCGGGGTCGTCCGAAAGATAGAAGCCGCCGATGGAGCAGGCGGAAGCGCCGGTGTTGGAAATCTCGATGTAATCGGGGAAATCACCGTCGGCATCGGCGATGGTGGCGGTGTTGGACGCCATGATCTCGGTTATCTTCAGCTGGAAATCATTGCCGACGGTCGCCTGGGCGAACTGCGCGCGGCCTTCCTCGTTGTTGCTGAATCCCGGTGTGGCGTAGGGCATGACCTGCCATTGTCCGTTTTCGTCCAGCGCCATGGGGTGATTCTCGGAGGTCTCCACGGTGGTGACGCTGCTGACGATGACGTTTGCCGAGCTGATGAGTACCAGCTCCTCGCCGCCCGAACGGGAAATGCTGAAGCCGGCGTAGCCTTCGCCCAGCTGAGAGGAGCAGTAGACCACAAGATAGCCTCCGGCATCGATCACGGTTCCGTTGGGGAAGGTGTAGCGCACGTTGAGGGATGTGTCGGAAAGACCGAATTCTGAAATATCCACGGGGCTGTCGGAGCTGTTGTGCAGCTCGACCCAGTCGGTGTACTGACCGTCATGCTCGTAGATGGAGTTGGAGGAGAGCACCTCGTTGATCTGCACGGGGAAGCTTCCGTTGTCGCGCGTGGGAGCCTCACCTGAAGATGGGTTGGAAACAGAGAAAGCGTATATAAGGAACGGCGCCAGAGCTGATAACACCAGCACAAGCAGCAGCAGTTCTTTTCGCGAAATTTTGACCATGAATAAGTTCCTCCGACGCACAGGGCGTTCAAATGGTATAATTGCGGATTTTACGCTGTTTTATTATATATATCCTGCGCGTTATTGTCAAGTTTGAGGCATGCGTGATACAGGTCTGAGGCTTGCTGCCGGAGCGGATATGAAAGCGCCGCGCGACTGCGGTGGTTGTGCGGCGCTTCGGATTCGGTTGTCGGTCTGACTTTTTGGCGCGGATCTTTTAGCTGCTGATCTCCGGCATACTGCCGCAGGGAGAGGGGTAACGGCGATGCAGGTCTGCCGGAAGGACAGTCACGGCGTCTCGCCATCGCCCGCGCCCGTCCTGCTGATGGATGAATGTGCCTCCTTGCGGTTTTTCCTTTTGTGACGCGCTTTTCGGGCTCTCTGAGATTGACAGGGAACTGCCGGTATGGTATATTTATCACGGTGAAAACCTATTCAGAACAGCTATTCAGGTGAAGATTATGGCGCTGACAAATACTGAAACAACCTTTCTGTATCTGATTTCCTGCGCGGTCAACGGCAGAAAGCCCGATATTGAAATAATAAAGGCGGCAGACAGACAAGGGGTGTACACCCTGTGCAGGCAGCATTTTGTCACCGCGACAGGCTATTACGCGATGCTGTCCGCCTGGGATGGGACGCTTCCCGAAGGTGAGCTGTTTGCAAAATGGAAGCAGGACAGGGATCTTGTTGTCTGGAAGATGCTTCTGTTCGATATGGAATACGAAAGGGTCGCCGCGTATCTCGAAAGCAGCCATATCTGGCACGTTCGCCTGAAGGGCGCTGAAATACAGAAATTCTATCCCGTCCCGGAAATGAGGGAAACGTCTGACGTAGACATTCTCTTTGACGAAAGCAGATCGGAGATTGTAAAACAGTTTTTTCTCGATAGCGGATATATTCTTGGATCTGAGATCCCCAGTCATTATGAATTCCTGAAAAAGCCGGTCTACAATTTCGAAATGCATAAGCTGCTGTTTGATCACCTGACAAACCCGACGCTTTATGACTATTACCGCGACATCAAGGCCAAGCTTCTGCTCAGAGATGGAACAGCCTGCACCTATGTGTTCACGCCGGAGGATCATTATGTTTTCTGCATGGCGCATGAGTACAAGCACTATACCAATTCCGGCATAGGAGTTCGTTCGCTGATGGACTGCTACATGATGCGGAATATGCCGGCGGAGTTCGACTGGGAATACGCTGCCAAGGAAATGGAAAAGCTGGGAATACGGCAGTTCCACGATTCAATGGTGCAGCTGGCTGTGGATGTATTCTCCGATCCCGATGCCCTGCGTCCGGAGGCTTTGTCCGCGGAAGCACAGGAGATGCTTGACCGGCTGATCCGTTCCGGAGTATTCGGAAACGAGCTGAATCTCGTCAGAAACCGCATGGAGGCAATTGCGAAGGATAAGGATCTGTCCGGGACATCTGTGAAGATCGTATATATCTTCAGGCGCCTTTTCCCGAACAGGGAGTTCTTCCGTGCGTATTATCCTGAGATGGCTGAGAAAAAGTACCCGCTGCCTTTTCTTTGGGTGTACAGGATATTCAGAGGATTAAGAAAGAAAAGGTCACAGATCTCAGCGGAGATAAAGACGCTGAGAAGCAGCGATGTCAAGTGAACAACCACATAAGATAAGCACCGCATAATCGGCGTGATTATGCGGTGCTTTTGTGTATGGGAGAGTCAGATGAAACACTGGCAGGTCATCTCACGCCCGATGGGTGAGTCAAATCTTTTCGATGGAGAAAACGTATCCGTTGGGATTGACGTAGAGCATCGAGTCGGAATCCAGAACCACGAGATAGTACTGCTCGTAGTTTGCGTTGACGTCGCATATGCTGATGACATACGTGCCGTCACAGAGAGCAGGGTTCTGACTGCAGTTATATATGCCGATGGATTCCAGCTCCTCGCAGGAAAAGCTGCTGAAGATATATTCGGGCTTGATTACCGTTGCTGCTGCCTCAAAAAGCTCTGCGTCAAGCAGCACGCAGCCGCCCTCGTTTTTCATCGCGTCCTCGGGAGAACAGTCGGAGACATAGGGTATCTGATAGATGTCGTTAATGTCCCACTGACCGTAATAGTCGGAGATCGCGCCGTATACGGTTTCTGCGTCTGCTGCAGCGGACAGGGTGTCATCGGTGGTGTCGGCGGCATCCGCTGCGCCGCATCCCGATATGAAAACCGGCACGGCGAGAAAAGTCAGCAGGGCAATAGCTTTTGTAATGATCTTTTTCATGCTTGTTTACCTCCTTGTTCTGTCCGCGTGCGGTCAGCCGTTGATGAACATAGCAGCTTCATCGGCGCGCCTGTTGACCAGTCCCTGCATCACCTTTCCGCCGGCGTATTTCCAGCGTCCGAAGGCATCGCGCACCTTGTCGGCGGGGATGTCATCACCGTTTTTGTATTCCAGCAGGAGAGTGCGCAGCACAAACTTGCCGTTCCAGACGTTTTCTCCGCAGTTGAAGGTGAAGGAAAGCAGAGCATCATATTGAGCCTGAGAGACAACAATGCCGTTGCTCTTGAGGAAGCTGTTGAGATTCTTTGTGTAAGCGCCGCTGATGTCGCTTCTGAGCAGCTCCAGTGCCTCTGGCTCTGTCAGCGTGGTAAAATGCTCGCCTGCCTTGAGCTTGTGACCGTATCCGATGGTGGGATAGCCGGCGCCGTCATCGTAAACATAGCCTCTGTAGCCCTCCCATTTCTTGATGAAGTCGAGACCCTTGTCGCTGATGGCGTAGGTGCAGGATGAGGGTTCGGAAGGCTTTTCGGTGGAGCTGTCGGTGTTGTAGGATGCCAGAACCTTTCTCCAGTAGGGATAGGGGTTGCTGTTGTCCAGAACATAGTGGTCAACGCTGTAGGCGGCGCGCTCTTTCTTTCCGTCGCGCACCTCGATGTGAGTGTGGAAGCCTGCGGTGCCGTAGTTGCTTTCGTCGGCGATATACTGTCCCACGGTGACGGTCTGACCTTCTTCTACCTGAATGTTTCCGGTGTGCAGGTAGATGACGGTCTTATCGTTTGCGCTGTCGTAAATGGAGATGGTGCTGATCTGACCGCCGTACTTTGTGGAGCCCTTCTTGCCGGTGCTGACATAGTTGACGGTTCCGTTGATGAGCGAATACACCCGGCATCCGTCGCTGTAGGTGAAGTCGATGCCCTCATGACGACCGCTGGTGGTGGTGTAGCCGTCAAAATCACAGCTCATTCTTCCGCCGGCATTGCCGTAAAGGATGCTGATCATCGCCGCGCGAACCTGCGCGTCGGAGGATTCGTCAACAATGTTCACCGATACGTCCTCCGACATCTGTTCTTCGGAAAGATAACGGGTGGAGACGTAGGCTCTCTTTTTGCCCTTTGCGGTGTTGTATTCGATGCAGGCGTAGATGTCATCGTCGTCTGCGTCGTACCACATACAGGTGACCGCCTCGTTATAGGAGACCGAGCCGATGCTCTCGTAGTTGTTGGAGGAGGGACCGCCCCAGGTCTTTACCGCTTCGTTGAGGTAGAATACGCCTCCGAGAGGCTCGCCGGAGCTGAGCAGGGAACTGTCGGGAGCGTTGATGACGGCGCTTGCCGGCACATATCCGCGCTTGAGCTTGCTCTGACCCATATATTCTATCTCGTAGTAGCTGCCGCAGATGCGCAGCACTCTGATGTCATCGGTGCTGAAGACCGTGCCGATAGCGGCGTAGCCGCTGCCGGGGCCGCCAAGAACGGTGGTGTCGGCTGATACGCCGGCGCCGCTGTGTCCGTTGTCGGAAGGAAGCGAGACAGGTGGGATTGTGGTTGTGGTTGTCGTGGTTGTGGTCGTGGTTGTGGTTGTCGTGGCGGAAACGCTGACCCAGCCCATCTTGTAGCCGCCGGAAACGGGATATATGACCTGATATCTGTTGTTCTCGGAGGACACGATGATCATCCGGTCGTTTCTGTAGACGGTGCCGATGGTATCGCTGCCGGAGGAGCGGCGATAGGCGGTGATGTCGGTGGGGGCGTTAAGCTCGGAAACACCGTAGCCGGGATTGGCGACGAAATCCGCCAGCTTGGCGTAGGCGGTCTTGGAGCCGCCGCCGTCGATGGGGTACTTTACCTTGAC
>SVPO01000073.1 GCA_015065795.1 Oscillospiraceae bacterium
ATATAGTCGGTATTGATGACGGTGAGGGTCCACCCGTTCCCATTCCGAACACGGTAGTTAAGCTCACTAGTGCCGAAAATACTTGGCTGGAGACGGCCTGGGAAGATAGGAAGATGCCGACACAATCTGCCTCCTTAGCTCAGTCGGTAGAGCATGCGGCTGTTAACCGCAGGGTCGTTGGTTCGAGTCCAACAGGTGGCGCCAAAGAAACGCCCTTTGTCTTACGACAGAGGGTGTTTTCATTTTCTATGATATAAGTTCATACATAGGATATGAAAGACTAGTTCTTCATGCCTGTGAACAATGGGCGAGAGAAAACGACTGCAGCGAATTTGCCAGTGACCGCGAATTGGATAACGCAAGCAGTCTTGCATTCCATATGAATTGCAGCTTTGAGAAGTCAAACCGAATCATTTGCTTCTCTACAAAAGTGCTATAAGAATAACGCCCGACACGCAGCAGGATAGCTCGCGTCGGGCGTTGATTTATGCAATTTCAAAGTCTGTATCGCCAAGATCGCTGCTGCGTTCACTCTGACGACCCTCCGCGTAACCTTGTCTGGTGGATACGGTGAAGATCGTGCCAAAAACAATCCTGACATCCATGGCGAAAGATATCTTGTGGAGATACTCGGTGTCAAGTGCTGCCTTTTGCTCATCGGATACACAGTCGCGACCGTTGATCTGAGCCCAGCCGGTTATTCCCGGACGGATGGTATATACACCGGCGGCGTTGCGCAGGTTGTGCATCTTTTCCTCGCTGACAATAAGCGGTCTCGGACCGATCAGGCTCATGTCTCCTTTGAGCACATTAAATAGCTGAGGAAGCTCATCGAGACTGGATTTTCGAAGGAAAGCGCCAACTCGGGTGATGTGCGATTCGGCGTTGATAAGATCACCGGTAGCTGTCTCCGGCGGGGCTGAGCGATACATGGAACGGAACTTGTATATGGTGAATTCCTTTCCTTTGCGTCCGACCCTTTTCTGACGGAAAAGAACGCCGCCCTGGCTTTCGATGCGGATTGCGATCATGATGATCAGCATTGGGATGATAAGCACAAAGATTCCGATAAAGGAAATAAGTATATCAAAGGTGCGCTTGACGAATCGGTATCCGGCTGTACCGGGTTTTGATTTTTTGTCTGAAATCATTCGCTGCGCACCTCCTGATCATGCTTGTCAGATAGCATAATTATAGCGTCAACGAATAATCTTGTCAACTTGTGTTACTGTTTTGTAATATAAAACATTTGCAAATCGGTAAAATGTTGCTGATTATCGATAAATACTATCAGAAGAATACGCAGTCGTCAATAGTGCCCTGCAGATCCTCTGAGAGCTCATAGCAGTCGCCGTTGTATACGACCATCATCACAGGCTCGGAAAATGCAGTAATACCGAGGGTAGGCAGTGCGCCACCGGAACCGAAACGTCTGGTAAAGGCTGAAATGTCTGCCTCGGTGGAATACATACTCAGACCCTCAGAATCTTTGAGTTCCGCAACGACGTCGGATTCGCTGATTACCTGTTCCGCGTCGCCTTCGTCCATCATATAATCATCGTCACTGTATTCATTGCCATAAGTGATGCCGGTGCTTGCTTCAGGAGCAAGGTCGGAGAACAGAATGGCCTGCGTTTCAATATCAGCTACACCTGTATCCATCAGTCCGACATCGAACTGGAACTGCGAGACCGCCATGCGAAGGAATACGCCGTAATAGCTATCCAGCGTGCCGTCATAATAACCCAGCTCAGCAAGTCTGATCTGCAGCTTCTTTACAGCATAACCTGAGGTACCAAATTCGAGTTCGACATACTGCGTGCTGATCGTGTCGGCGTTTATCATAAGATATTCCTCAATCGGGTTCCGTGGCGCAGTGGTAGTTGTTGTGGTTGCTGAAGCACCGGTTGTCGTGGTGACAGCTGAGGTGTTTGTGGTGTCTTTTGCGTCGGTAGAAGCTGTTGTCTTGGTTGTTGTGGCAGCGGTCGATGTCGTGGTAGTTGTAGTGGCAGCAGTGGTTTTCGTAGTTGTCGTTGCCTTGGTTGCAGTAGTGGTGGTCATTCTCGGCGCATCATCTGCAAACAGCGCTTCCTTCGTCGATTCGCCCACAATGCCGTCCGGGGTCAGCGACACCATCCGCTGGAACGCCTTTACAGCAGCGGAGGTCTGCTTGCCGAAATAACCTGTTGCCTTGGCGTCGAGATAGCCAAGGGCTATAAGTCGCTTCTGAATTTCAGTGACCTCCGAGCCACTCATGCCTTCTTTGAGTGAGTTTTTGGCAGTAGTAGTCGTAGTGGCTGCTTTGGTGGCAGTAGTGGTTTTAGTGGTAGTAGTGGTCTTTTTTGCAGTGGTAGTGGTTTTCTTCGCAGTGGTTGTTGTGGTTGCTGCTGTAGTTGTGGTTGTTGTAGTCGTTGTAGTGGTGGGTTTTGCCTCACCGATCAGCGCACCGTCCTTGCCAAAATCGTATGTAACTCCGTCCACAGTAAAGATTCCTGTGACAAATTCTCCGTTATGATAATAGAATCGTTCGCCGTTGAAATTCTCCCAGCCGGTGGTGGGATAGCTCACTCCCTTGATCTTGAACCATTTCACCCACGGGTTCCACGAACGGCTGTCCATGGTTGAATAGACCACGTTGACCTTGGAGTTTCGCGCGTCAACGGCCATATTCGTGCCCTTGCTGTTCTTGCCTACATACACACCGGCGTGCCCGTCGCACCACAGTCCAAGACCGTGCACATTGGGCATAGAGGAGATATTGCCTGATTCCTTGGAGGCGTTGAGCAGCGCAAGGGCTCCGCCGCCGCCGTTGATGTAGGAGCGGATAAGACCGGAGCAGTCCACCGCGCCGACCTCCTCGCTGCCGTAGACGTATTTCCAGCCCTCGTTGTACGCTCTCAACGCCCATTCAGCCATGCCGGTGCCGGTCTTTCCGGCAGCAAAGGCGTCCATCTGCATGGCGGATACCGCGGTGAACAGGCATAATATAATCGCGACGAATCGCCGTGTGATATTTTTCATTGATGTGACCTCCAATCGGTCTCGTTGAATAACGGACATAAATCTACATTATAATTATACAACGAACACACCCTGCGGAGCAATACAAAACCGCCGTATTCACAGATTCTTATCAAATACCGCGCGAAAAAAGGACTGCCGCGTTGCTTGCGGCAGTCCCGGAATACTATGTGAAAAATCAGTCCTGAGCGTAGTTGTCGAAATAGCCCTGAATAAAGACAACGGGAGTACCCTTGTCTCCGGAGCCGGAGGTCAGGTCGCACAGAGAACCGATCAGGTCGGTCAGCTGACGGGGAGTGGTTCCCTCGGAAGCCATGTTGCCCTTGAGGTCGCCGTCCTTTGCGTGGATGGAGTTCTTGATGGCATCGGCAAGCTCCTGACCGGAAAGACCGGCAAAGTCGTTGTCGGCAAGGTACTTGAGCTTGAGCTCGTTGGGAGTGCCCATCAGACCGGCAGTGCAGGCAGGAGCGACAACGGGATCAGCCAGCTCCCAGATCTTGCCCACGGGATCCTTGAATGCGCCGTCTCCGTAGATCATGACCTCGATGTGCTTGCCGGTGCGCTCGATGAGCTGCTTCTGCAGAGCGTCGACGAAGGTCTGGCAGTCACGGGGGAACAGCTTGACGGAATCCTCGGTGGCCTTGTTGGAGCCCAGCAGACCGTACTGCTCGTTGTAGCCGCTGCCGTCAACGGGAGCGTTGAGAATGTCGGTCATGGACAGCACCTTCTCGGCACCTGCCTTCAGCAGGCGGCGCTTGGTGCGCTCGCGGGTGTGGATGTCGCAGTTGATGACATACTTGGTGTAGTCGAGGATGCTCTCGCAGTGGTTGGCAAGAATGACCTCACCCTCGCAGCCGCACTCACGGATAACGTCGAGGTAATAGGCAACATAGTCGATGCCGGTGAAGGGGTGTACCGGATATCCGAACAGCTCGCGGTACTTCTTCTCGTCCAGCACGTCGCTCCAGGGATTGACGCCGGTTTCGTCCAGCAGATCCTCGTCAAAGAGGTGGTTGCCCACTTCGTCGGAGGGATAGCTGAGCATGAGATAGATCTTCTTCACGCCCTGAGCGATACCGCGCAGGCAGATGGCAAAGCGGTTACGGGAAAGGATGGGGAAGATGACACCCACGGTGTCGGAACCCAGCTTTGCGGCAACGTCCTTTGCAATGGCGTCAGTGGAAGCATAGTTACCGTATGCACGGGCGACTATGGACTCGGTGACGCAGACGATGTCCTTATCGTTGAATGTGAAGTTGTCGGTCTGAGAGGCGGTGATGACACTGTCGGCAACGAGAGTAACAAGGTCGTCGCCCTCGCGGATGACCGGAGTTCTGATGCCTCGGGAAATAGTACCAACTGATCTCATGGTGAAACCTCCAAATTATTGACGTGTGCAAAGTGTCTGCACATTCATTATTGCGATTGCATGACAATTATATAACAACTCTTGCTATAAGTAAAGATATGATTTATTATATTACTCATAAGAACAAATTATGAACAAGGAGCGTGGGATAATCATGGATGTCAGTCTCGATCTTTACAGGGTTTTCATCACCGTTGCCGAAGCCGGCAGCATATCCGATGCGGCACGGCTGCTGTTTATTTCCCAGCCTGCGGTCAGCCAGTCGGTGCGCCGTCTGGAGCAGGAGCTGGGTGTGCGGTTGTTTGAGCGCGGAACCAAGGGCGTTTCCCTTACCCGTGAGGGCGAGCTGCTGCGCGGCTACGTCTCCAGCGCCATGGGTATGCTGGACGCCGGCGAGAGCCGCATGCGGATGCTCTCCAAGCTGGACGCCGGCGAGCTGCGCATCGGTGCCAGCGATACCGTATCCAAATGGTTCCTCGTGCCCATAATCCAGAGGTTCCACGATATGTACCCCAACGTATCCCTGTCCATCACCAACCGAACCAGCGCCGAAACGCTGCAGCTGCTTCAGTCGGGCAGCATTGACATCGGCTATGTCAATCTCCCTGCCGATGTTGAGGGCATTGTGTTTGAGGAGTGTCTGCCCGTCCACGACGTGTTCGTCGCTCCGCAAAGCTTTGACCACCTCAGAGATCGTCCGGTGACGCCTGCGGAGCTGGCAAAGCAGCCGCTGATCATGCTGGAGGACAAAGCCAACTCCCGTCGATGGGTCAACCGCCATTTCCGAAAGAACGGCGTGCTGCTTGATCCGGGCGTCGAGCTGGGCGCCCACGACCTGCTGCTGGATTTTGCCGGCATCGGGCTGGGCATTGCCTGTGTTATCCGTGAGTTTTCCGAAAGCGCGCTGGAACACAGCAATCTGTTTGAATTAGATCTGCAGCCTCCGGTTCCTCAGAGGTCCATCGGTGTGTGCTATAACAGCGGCATCGCCCTGTCTCCGGCGGCAGAAAAGCTCATCGAGCTGTCAAAGGCAGCAGGCGACGATCAGTAACGGGAAAGCGCGGCTATGGTGTCGAAGCTGTCGATCATCTCCTGAAGATGCTCCACGAACTGACCGACGTGATAGCCGTCGCACACCGCATGATGCACCTGTATCGCCAGGGGCAGCATACGCCTGCCGCCGCTTTCAAAATACTTTCCCATGGTAAAAATCGGCAGCAGATATTTGCCCTCGTCAAACACGTTGATATCAAAGGCGGTGAAGGTGAACCACGGCACCATGGAGATATCAAAGGTGTTCTCAGGGGCATTGCGGCGCGCCTCGAAGTTAACTGACGGCGTGTATATCGCATCGTTGTCCTCGTATATCTTCAGAAAAACGCCGTAATTCTCGCTGTACTCCGCCCACATACGGGAGAAGTTGCGGTGCTCTTTGTTGAACACCGTGTACGCAGGGTGCATGGTGTCGTATATACCTACTGCTCCGCGGACCAGCGCGGTGCGGAACTCGGGCATCAGATTGACCGTACGCGTCAGCAGCCATATCATCGCAGGATACAGCCGCTGCCCTTTCAGATTTGTGATGTCGAGATTGACGGTGACGGAATAGGTGCAGCGCACGCTGTTGATAAAGTGCTCGTAATACTCGCGGCGCTCCCAGCGCAGCATATCAATGGGACGAAATGCCATATGTATACCTCCGATGTCCTGTTGGGAATTCTCCGCACAGGTTGACAATCCTCCGCGGAGAGCATATAATCAAATCAGAAAATTCAAAGGGGGACGATATATACCCGGAAGGCTAAATTTGTATGTGACGATTATAAGGAGAAGCGCCGCTTCTTCTGTTTGTCGTGCTCTGCAAATGCTTTCGGGTGTATATGCAAGCTGTCGTTTCCATGTTTTGTGACCTGTAAAAGCATTCCGCGGAGTGCGATGCAGGTCTTTTCTTTATTATTTTTTCAGGAGGAACAAAACATGAGAATCGAAAGGTACAATGAATTTCTGACCAAAGAATACCTGATGGGTCCGAACTCCCTGCGTCTGCTGGATGAGCTGCTGAGCCATGTGCCCGAAACCGTCTGCGGCAGAGTTCTGGATCTGGGCTGCGGAATGGCGGTCACATCCCTGTTCCTTGCCCGTGAAACGGCGGCTGACACCGTTTATGCCGCCGACCTGTGGATAACCGCCACGGACAACTACGCAAGGATACGTCAGTGGGGCGAGGAAAGAAGAATCATCCCCCTCCACTCCGATGCCTGTGACCTTCCCTTCGCCGATGGGTATTTCCGTGCCATCGTCAGCGTGGATGCCTACCACTATTTCGGCTGCCGTGATGGCTTTTTTGCCGAAAAGATGCTGCCTCTGCTTGAGTCGGGCGGCTATGCTCTCATCGCCATCCCCGGCCTTAAAAGGGAATTCACCGATGGCATCCCCGAACTGATGACCGAATGGGCGGAGGATGACGCCCTCTGCTTCCACAGCGCGCAGTGGTGGAAGGCGCATATCTCTCAGGGCGTGGAGAACGCCGACGTGTACGTCTGCGAATCGGAGCAGTTCGACGCAATCTGGAACGACTGGTTCCGGAGCGGCCACGAATACGCCGCCAATGACAGGGAGTATCTTGAGCGCGGAGTTGCCGATATGCTGTCGTTCATCTTCATCGTGGTCAGAAAGCATTGACGCGGCAGCCCAATTATACCCCGAAAACCGCGGTACGGCAATAGCTTGCCATCCTCTGCGGCTGTGCTATAATAAAACCATCAATCATCGGAGGTGTACCATGAGCAAAGTCATCGCCTTTCTCGGCAGTCCCCGAAAGAACGGGTTTTCCGCCCGGCTGGTGAGCAGCGTGCTTGATGGCGCGCGGTCTGCAGGCGCGGAAGTGGTGGTCTATGACCTCAACGCCGACGGAGTAAAGGGCTGTCAGGGCTGCTTCTGGTGCCGGGCACACGACGGATGCGCCACCCGGGATAAGCTGCAGCCCATGTACGAGGATATCGTGTCCGCCGACGGTATTGTTGCCGGCTTTCCCATATACTTCGGCACAGTCAGCGGTCAGGCTAAGCTGTGGATGGATCGCCTCTACCCCATGTACGGCGACGATTTCGTTCCCCGTCATCCGGGCAAGAAAATGGTCACAGTCTACGCTCAGGCAAACGGTGACAGCACCAGATTTGCCGATGCCGTGCACAGCACCGACGGTTATTTTGCCGGAATAGGCTGGGAGGTCATCGAAAGCCTGCTCATCTACGGCGATGTCGCTCCCGGTTACGAAATTCCACGTGAGCTGACCGTACGAGCTTTTGAAGCAGGACGCCTGCTTGTGTCAGCCGGATAAACGGGTGTTGACAATCGCAGGAAGCTGTGATATGCTTTGCCTGAACCAATAATGAAACAGAGGTGGAAAGATGCGTAATTCTTCTTGCAGATAAAAATGGATAAAGCGGTAACGACCGGTTTGCCCGGGGGTTATTGCGCCCACTGCAGGAAAGTTACGAATCTGTTCGCTCAAGCTATATTGTCGTGCTGCGCCGTTTTTTCGGGGTGGTATATATCTGCTTATGTCGAGCTGCGGAAACTGACCTTTCTGCAGCTCGTTTTTCTTTTTGGTAATCCCGCGCTCAGAATCGTGCGGTATTGCCAATGTGATCAAAAGATAATACCTGCGGAGGTGATTACCATGTCCATGATAAAAGTGGATAACCTGACCTTCTGCTACCCCTCCGGATACGACAATATCTTTGAGGATGTGTCCTTCCAGATAGACACCGACTGGAAGCTGGGATTCATCGGCAGAAACGGCAGAGGCAAAACAACGTTCTTCAATCTGCTGCTGGGCAGATATGAATACAGGGGAAAGATAACCGCTTCGGTGCAGTTTGATTACTTCCCCTATCCCGTAAAGGATAAATCCGCGCTGACCTGCGATGTGCTGAGGGGTGTCTGTCCCGACGCGGAGGAATGGCAGCTCAACCGCGAGCTTTCGCTGCTGGAGGTGGACGCAGCCGACGTGCTGTGGCGACCTTTTGATACCCTCTCCAACGGGGAACAGACCAAGGTGCTGCTGGCGGCGCTGTTCCTCAATGAGGGACACTTCCTCCTCATCGACGAGCCCACCAACCACCTCGACTGTGCCGCCCGGGAAAATGTAGCAGAATATCTCAGGCGCAAAAAGGGCTTCATTCTCGTTTCCCACGACCGACGCTTCCTCGACGGCTGCGTGGATCATATTCTCTCCCTCAACCGAGCCAATATCGAGGTGCAGAGCGGCAATTTCTCCTCGTGGATGACTAATTTCCAGCGTCAGCAGGAATACGAGCAGACCCAGAACGAGCGGCTGCGCAAGGATATCAAACGCCTGCAGCAGGCGGCACGCCGTGCCGCGGACTGGTCGGACAAGGCTGAAAGCCGCAAGATAGGCTTTGATCCGCGCAATACAGAAAAGAGCATCGGCAGACGCTCATACGAAGGCATGAAAGCCAAAAAGATGATGAGCCGCGCCAAAGCCATCTCTCAACGCCGCGAAGCAGCCATCGAGGAAAAATCCGAACTGCTCAAAAACTATGAATCGGCGGAGAATCTCAAACTCTCGCCCCTGACCTACCATTCTTCCACCCTCGTTTCCTTTACGGGAGTTGCGGTGAGCTACGACGGCAGGACGGTGTGCGATCCGGTGACCTTCTCGGTGCGGCGCGGCGATCGCATCGTGCTGGACGGCAGAAACGGCAGCGGCAAAAGCAGTCTGCTCAAGCTGCTCGTCGGTCAGCCCATCGATCACACAGGCACCGTCTCCGTTGGATCGGGGGTGGTGATATCCTACGTCCCTCAGGATACGTCCCACCTGCGCGGCACTCTTGATCGCTATGCCGAAGAAAACGGTATCGACGAAAGCCTGTTCAAAGCCATCCTGCGCAAAATGGATTTCCAACGGGTGCAGTTTGATAAGGACATGGCAGACTTTTCCGGCGGCCAGAAGAAAAAGGTGCTCATCGCCCACAGCCTGTGCACGCAGGCGCATCTCTATGTCTGGGACGAGCCGCTCAACTTCATCGATATCTATTCACGTATGCAGATCGAGCAGCTGCTCAGCGACTTTGAGCCCACAATGATCTTCGTCGAGCACGACGCGGAGTTCCGCGACACCATCGCCACTGAGATCGTCAGCCTGTAAAACAAGCCCCACAGCAGTGATCGATCCGATCCTTGCTGTGGGGCTGCTCTCATTTGGTTGCAATTATCTCTCAGAACACCTCGAGCACCTCGGCTCCCTCACGCACAAAAGCGATGAATTCGCTGAGCTGAGCGGTGCAGCGCACAGTGCGTCCGCCCTCGAACACTTCGCGGTCAAGGGTGCGCACCCATCTTCCTTTGGGGAGATAGACCTCGCGCTCGGTCACTCCGCTGTCGAGAATGGGGGCAAAGAGAATATCCGGACCGAACATATACTGATCGTCCAGCGTATAGCACTTTTCGTCGTCGGGATAATCAAAGAACATCGGGCGCATTATCGGTTCACCCGTTTCGCTGGAAGCCTTTGCGCAGCGGAGGATGTAGGGCTTCATACGCTCGCGCAGATGGATAAGCTCCGCCAGTATGGGGGTGTTCTCCTCGCCGAAGGACCAGATTTCGTTGTCGCCGCCGGAGGGCTCAAGAACCCCGGGATGGCGGTCGACCTGATTCTTTGTGCGCACTCGGGCACCGTGCAGGCGCATCACCGGACAGAACAGACCGAACTGGAACCACCGCACGATAAGCTCGCGGAACCACTCCGCCTCGATATCGCCGAAGAAAAATCCGCCGATGTCGCTGTTCCACCACGGGATGCCGCACATCCCCATGCTCAGTCCGCTGATGACGCTCTCCCTCAGTGCCTTCCACGATGAGGGAATATCGCCGTTCCAAACGATCGAACCGAATTTCTGGCTGCCGTGATAAGCGGCGCGGGTCAGGCTGACGATCTCTGTCTCGCCCTCTGCACGCAGACCGTCGTAGAAGGTTTGAGAATAGTAATACGGGTAGGTCAGAGCCACCTCCGCGCCGTTGCCGATGTGAAAACGCAGATGGTCAAAGAGCTGGGGATGCACTTCAGGCTCTGCCTCGTCCAGCCAGAAGGTCTTTATGCCGTAATCGTAATAATTCTTCTTTGCCTGCTGCCACACGTATTCCCTCGTGGCAGGATTGGTTGGATCGATAAAGGTCTGCTGACCGTGGAAATCAAAGGTGCCGTACTGACCGTGCTCGGTGCGCATGAGCATATTGCGGTCGTCCATATAGCTCCAGTTGCGGCTGTGCGGGTTGATGGTGGGCCAGATGGACACCACGGGGCGTATGCCCATGGAATAAAGCTCGTCGCACATGGCTTTCGGGTCGGGCCACAGCTCGGGATCAAACATCCAGTCGCCCTGCTCGGTCCAGTGGAAATAATCGATGACGATGGCGTTCACGGGGATACCCATCTCGTGATATTTCCGCGCCACAGCCAGCAGATCGTCCTGACTTTCGTATCGCAGCTTGCACTGCCAGAAGCCTGCAGCCCACTGAGGCATCTCGGGGGAAAAGCCGGTCAGCTCGGCGTAGCGGCGCATGGCAGCGGCAGGTGTCGCGGCGGCAGCAACAAGGTAATCCACCTGATATGCGCAGTCCGACTGCCAAAGAGTGCGGCTGCGGCCCAGCTCAACGTGACCGGGGGATGGGTTGTTCCACAGGAAATAATACCCCAGCGAGGAATATACGCCGGGAATAGTGGACTTGGTGTTGTAATGCACCGTGTCCACCGAACATCCCTTGCGGTCAAGACAGGGCTGCTGCTCCTGCCCCAGACCGTAGAAATGTTCGCCTTCTATTGCTTCAAAGACGGCGCGCACCTTATAGTTGTTGCCGGACACATGGCGGTATTTTGTGGCGGATTCGCCCTCGTCACGGGTATGCAGGATCTCCTTGCCGTCACGCAGGAAGCGGTAGATGCATCCGCCCCAGCCCTTCCATATCTCAAAGCTGAGACTGCCGTTGACCATGGCGGCGCGCTCGCCGTCGCAGGTTACGGTGACCTCGGCAGGCATGGGCGGCTCCAGCGTCCATCGCTGGTCGGATACGGTACCGTTGCGCGTGGCTCGCACGCGAATGGTGTCCGGACCGTAGGGCTCGATAAGTACGGTCTCGTGCCGCACCTGAAACAGAATGGAATTATTCGTCGCGGTGATAACGCTCACGGTCATTCACTCCCGTCGTATGATTAGTGGGTGCTGATAATGCTATTCTAATATGTGATGGCGGTTCTTTCAAGGCATATTCACCTCACAGGAGCGAATCTTTGCTCACTGCCCTTGACAGGAGCGCGTGGGGGATGTAATTTTGTATTATCGGATTTCGTTCACACCAAGGAGAAAGCAATGAATACTTCTTCAACGATATATTTTGACAGCCCGGCAGGTGACTGGAACGAAGCCCTGCCCGTGGGCAACGGCACTCTGGGCGGCATGATATACGGCACGCCTTACACCGAGCTTATCCAGCTCAACGAGGACAGTGTCTGGCACGGCGGCGCCATGGACCGTAACAATCCCTCGGCACGGGAGCATCTGCCCGAGATTCGCCGTCTCATCTTCGAAGGCCGCATCCGCGAGGCGCAGGAGCTGTGCTCCCATGCCCTGTGCGGCATCCCCGAGGAACAGCGGCACTACGAGATGCTTGCCAATCTCTACCTCCTTTTTGACGGAGGCAAAGACGAGATAACCCACTACCGCCGCACTCTCGACCTGAGCACCGCCACGGCAAAGGTATCCTTTGAGCGCGGCGGCGTGAAATACGAGCGCACGGTCATCGCAAGCTATCCCGACGGTGTGCTGGCTGTCCGCCTTACCGCCGACCGCCCGGGCAGTATCTCCTTTCATCCAGTGCTTGCCCGCGGCGGCATAACCTGGGATCTTTTGCCATATCAGACTCAGACCTACCGCCATCCCGGCTACAACAACGCCGTTGACAGGGGGTGGACAGCCGACGGTGACACCCTCTGTATCTGCGCGCGCTGCGGCGGCGAGGGTGCGGTCAGCCTGTGCTGCGGCGTAAAGGTCGTGGCTCAGGGCGGCAGCGTCGAAACCATCGGCGGCAGCGTGATGATTAAGAACGCCGACAGCGCGACGGTGTATGTCGCCGCCGACACCACATTCCGACAGGCCGATCCCTGCGCGTCCGTGACCGAGCGGCTGAGAAAGGCGGCGCAGCTGCCGTGGGAAACACTCCTCGCGCGGCATACTGCCGATTACCGTGAGCTGTATGACCGCGTGTCCCTTTCGCTGGCATCGGATGACTGCCCTGCCGCCTGCAAGCCCACACCACAGCGGCTGGAAGCTTTCAGAGCGGATCACAGCGACAGCGGTCTTGCCGAGCTG
>SVPO01000074.1 GCA_015065795.1 Oscillospiraceae bacterium
CTGCTCATCTCCTGCAGTCGTCCCGGTTCGCTGCCGGCAAATCTGCAGGGTATCTGGAACAAGGATTTCTTCCCCATGTGGGGCAGCAAATACACCATCAACATCAACACCCAGATGAACTACTGGCCGGCGGAGAGCTGCAATCTATCCGAGTGTCATCTGCCGCTTATCGACCACATTGAGCGTATGCGCGAAAACGGCCGCAGAACCGCGCAGGTCATGTACGGCTGCGGCGGCTTCGTGGCGCACCACAACACCGACATCTGGTGCGACACCGCGCCGCAGGATGTGTGCCTGTCCTCCACCTTCTGGATGATGGGCGCGGTGTGGCTGTGTCTGCATATTTGGGAGCACTACAGCTTCACAGGCGACGAGGACTTCCTCCGTGAGCATTACCCGACCATGCTGGAGGCAGCGGAGTTCGTCACCGATTATCTCGTGGAGGACGGCGAGTGGCTGGTCACCTGCCCGACCTCGTCGCCCGAGAACACCTACCGCCTGCCCAACGGGGAGGAGGGCGTGGTGTGCAAGGGCGCGTCCATGGACAACCAGCTCATTCGCGAGCTGTTCACCGCCTGCATAGAGTGCGCCGATATCCTCGGCTCACGCGATGAATTCACCGAAAAGCTTGAGCGTACCCTCGAGCGCATCGCACCCATATCCATCGGCAGACACGGTCAGATAATGGAATGGAACGAGGATTACGAGGAGACAGAGCCGGGGCACAGACATATCTCCCAGCTCTTTGCCCTCCATCCGGGCACGCAGATTTCCCCTGATGCCACACCCGAGCTTGCCCGTGCGGCGCGCGCCACCCTTGAGCGGCGGCTGTCCTTCGGCGGCGGTCACACGGGATGGAGCCGCGCGTGGATAATCAATATGTACGCACGGCTGCACGACGGCGACAAAGCGCTTGAAAACATCAACGCCCTGCTTTCCCACTCCGTGCTGCCCAATCTCTTTGACAATCATCCGCCTTTTCAGATCGACGGCAACTTCGGAGCCTGCGCAGGCATCGCCGAAATGCTTCTCCAGAGCCACAACGGTAAGATCGTCCTGCTGCCGGCGCTGCCCGAAGCGTGGCGCGGCGGTTTGGTACGCGGTCTGCGCGCGCGCGGCGGCGTGACGGTTGACATCGAGTGGGAAGATAATAAGATAACTCGCGCCGTACTTACGGCAGACAGAAACTGCGCTGCAAAGGTGGCTTATGCCGCCCAGACACAGATCGTATCCCTGAAAGCAGGAGAATCCTGTCCGGTGTTGTTCTGATTGCGTCAGCTTGAAAAAAAGCCCCTTCGCTGGTATACTTGAATCAAACAGAATGGAGGAACGATAATTATGCTGGGAGCGATTTTCGGAGATGTTGTCGGCAGCCGCTTTGAGTGGAACAATATAAAATCAAAGAATTTTGAGCTGCTGGTCAGCAGATGTGAACCCACCGACGATTCGGTGATGACCTGTGCCGTGGCGGAGTCCATCCTGTCCGGAGAGGATCCCGTGGCGGTCATGCAGCGATGGGGCAGAGATTACCCGGGCTACGGCTACGGTAGCAATTTTGTGGGCTGGATATATTCCTCAGCGCCTGCACCCTACAACAGCTGGGGCAACGGTTCGGGTATGCGCACCTCGCCTGTGGGCTGGCTGTTTGGTTCACTGGAGGAAACCCTTGCCGCCGCAGAGAAATACAGCGCCGTCACCCACAATCATCCCGAGGGCATCAAGGGTGCGCAGGCGGTGAGCGCGGCGATATATCTTGCGCGCACCGGCAGCAGCAAGGAACAGATAGCCGCATACCTGCGCGAAAACTTCTACGCCCTTGATTTCACCCTTGATGAAATTCGCCCCAGCTACGGCTTTGACGTGTCCTGTCAGGGCTCGGTGCCTCAGGCGCTGCAGGCGTTTCTTGAGAGCACCGACTTTGAGGACGCCATCCGCAGCGCCATATCCATCGGCGGCGACAGCGACACCATCGCAGCAATGACCGGTGCGGTGGCAGAGGCATTCTATGGCATCCCCGACGAGCTGATCGACCGTCTGCTGCCCTTTGTGGACGAGCGCATGATGGACGTCGTCCGCCGCTTCGGCAGGCGCACAGGGCTTTATCCGCGCCTGCAATAAACCATACTGAGAGGTATTGTCCATGTCTTTTTCGCCCGAATCCCTTGATTTCCTCGTGGAGAATCAGTTCCACGACAGCCGCTCATGGTATCATGAGCACAAGGACATTTACAAAGAAAAGGTCGTTCTTCCCTTTGTGGAGCTTATCGACGGCCTGCAGCCCACATTTAACAGGATCGACAGCCGCATAGAGTGCAGTCCGCGGCGGATTTCCCGTCTCTACCGTGATGCGCGGCGCTGCAGAGGCAAATCCATCTTCCGCGACAGCGTGTGGTGCTCCTTCCATCCCAGCGGTGACAAGGAAAATCCGCTGCCCGGCTTCTATTTTGAGATTTCTCCCCGCGGCTTTGATTTCGGCTGCGGCTATTACATCATGCCTGCCGATGTGCGCGACGAACTGCGCCGGCGCATCCTCGACGGCGATCCGCTGTTCGCAAAGGCGCTGACAGCCTACGAAAAACAGAGCACCTTCAAGCTGTACGGCGAGTTATACAAGCGCAATCATTATCCCGACCGAAGCGAAAAGGAATGTGACTGGCTCAACCGCAAGTGCATCGGCATGAGCGCTGCGAGCACGGATTTTGATCTGCTGTTCAGCGACGGTCTGCTTGATTATCTTTCCGGGCAGTACCTTTCACTCCGGCCCTTCTGGAATTTCCTGATGTCCGTGGAGGAGCAGGTGCGCTCCCGACGCTTCTGAGGGTGGCTTGCCGATGATTCGTCTTATTGTTTTTGCCATCCTTCTGATAGGAATGTCTGCGTATATCACATTCACCGCACATTCCCTGTTCAGCTTCGGAGCAATGAAAAAAGTGCCGACTGCTCTTGCGTGGTTTCTTTCCGCGCTTCCGTCGGCTGCAGGACTTGCGCTCATTCCAATAACCGGCAGGGCAGCGGTGTCCGTTGCAGCTATGGCGCACCTGACCGCGCTGCTGTTGCTGTGGGATGTGGTGCTGCATTTTGTCCGCGGCGATAAGGCAAGACCAAAAGCGGTGCTGTTCGCGGTATCCTTTGTCCTCTGCGCCGCGTACATTACTTACGGCATTATCAACGCCTATACCGTAACTCCCACCTGCTATACCGTCACAACGGATAAGCCGATCGCGTCGGAAAGGCTCCGCATAGCCCAGATATCCGACTGCCATCTTGGTACCACCTTTGACGGCGACGGCTTTGCGCGGCATATCCAGGCCATCAACGCCCACCACCCGGACGTGCTGGTCATAACCGGCGACTTTGCGGACAGCAGAACGTCTGTCGAAGATATGGCCGCCGCCTGCGCCGCGCTTGAAAACGTGCAGGCTCCGCTGGGCGTGTACTATGTTTCCGGGAATCACGAAGGCAGTATGCATCCGCAAAAGAACGATCAGCTGCTGCGGCTGCTTGAGAGCAGCGGAGTGACCGTTCTCGAGGACGAAGCGGTGGTCATCGCCGATGGTGTCACCGTCTTCGGCAGAAAGGATGCCTATGACCGTTCCCGGCTAAGCGTCAGCGAGCTGATGCAGCAGACGGACGACCCTGCATACACCGTGTTCCTGGATCACCAGCCGAGAGAGTACGACGCATACGCTGCGCAAGGTGCCGATCTTGTGCTGTCGGGGCACACTCACGCAGGACAGATGTTCCCGTTGGGAATGTTTATCGAATTCATCGGCATGGGAGAGAATACATACGGTATGGAGCAGCGCGGCGACACAGCGTTTATCGTCTCCTCAGGGATATCAGGACTGCTGCCCATGCGCACCGAAGCCCATTCGGAGTTTGTTATCATCGACATCATCTCCCGGCAGAACGCATAGTCAGGAGAGAATAACAAAAAGAGACTGCTGCAAAATGCATTGCGGCAGTCTCTTTTTTGATGTTGAATCAGCTGTTCATCTCAATGTATTCCCTTTCGGCATAGCCCGGAAGCTCAGTCAGACTGCCGAAGGCGTATTCGATCCCGTCATCCAGCTCGTGATCCCATGAGGTGAACACGCAGCCGTCCTCGTCAGGACCGTCAAGAGCGCACAGCCAGAAGCAGAATTCGTTTGCGTCTGCGCCGAAGCAGAAAGCCTGTTCGCTTCTGAAAGGCTCCGCTGCTGCCGAATGATGCACAGCGATTTCCGGTGGATCAATGCTCCCGAAAGGAAATCGCACGCTGTCGTAGAGGGAGTAGAATTCAGCCAGCGGCTGCGGTACAGCAGAAAGATCCGCGTCCGCCCCTGCAGGCACAGCTTCCGCGTCGCTGCAGTATCTGACCAGCAGCTCGTCAATGAATGCTTTCAGTTCGGACATGATATCGCTCCTTCGCGGTTATTCGGTGACAGGATCTGCAGGGAGTTTCTCGGTGCTCTCCTGCTCCAGCTTCTTTACCTTACGCAGGAAACCGAAGGCAAAGGGGATACTGACGAGGAACGTGCCGAAGTCGCTGACCGCCTGCACCAGCTCCACACCCAGCAGCTCCAGCACAGGGGGCAGAAGCAGCACCACGGGGATGAAGAAGAAGCCCTGACGGCAGCAGGAGAGCAGCACGGCTTTCAGCTTCTGTCCAACCGCCTGGAAGGTCATGTTGCACACCACGTTGGTGGTCAGGAAAGGCAGTGCGATCGCCTGGAAGCGCAGCGCACGCGCGCCGATCTCGATGACCTTGGGGTCGTCGATGAACAGAGGGATGATCTGGTCGGCAAAGATTACTGCGAGGATTCCAAAGACGGTAAGTGCCGCAGTGCCGACGTAGAAGGTGAAAACGAAAGCGTCGCGCACACGCTTCCAGTTCTTTGCGCTGTAGTTGTATCCGACCACCGGCTGATAACCCTGACCGATGCCCAGACCCACGCAGAAGATGAGCATATAGATCTTGAGCACGATGCTCATGCCGGAAAGAGCCTCGTCGCCTCCGTAAAGGGCAGCCTGATTGTTGAGCAGAATGGTGGAAATGCTGGAAAGTCCCTGACGGCAGAAGGAAGGAGCTCCTGTGCGTATGATCTCGCCCATTGCGGAAAAACTGCTGAGGGCACGTCCGATGCTGACCTTGATGATGCTCTTTTTGAGAAGCATTATCAGCAGTATCACGCAGGACACCGTCTGGCTGACGAGGGTCGCGATAGCTGCGCCGGCAACGCCCATGTCAAATACAAAGATAAACAGGGGATCAAGACCCACGTTGAGAATACCGCCGGATACGATACCCACCATGGAGAGCTGGGATTTACCCTCGGAGCGCAGCAGATTGTTGAGCACAAAGGAGGATGCCATTATGGGCGCGCCAAAGAGGATATAGGAAGCGTAATCACGGGCGTAGGGGAGGACGGTGGGAGTCGCGCCCAGCACCGACATGAGAGGATTCATGAAAATGCAGCCGAACACCGTCAGCAGCAATCCGAAACCGACGGCGGAGAAAAGCGCCACCGAGGCAAAACGGTTCGCTTTCTCATAATCCTTGACGCCCAGTGCTCGGGATACGACGCTGCCCGAGCCCATACCCAGAGTGAAGCCCACCGCCTGAATAATAGCCATGAGGGAGAACACCACGCCCACCGCGCCCGATGCGCTCTTGCCCAGCTGGGAGACGAAGTAGGTATCCGCCATGTTGTACAGCGAGGTGACCATCATGGTGATGATGGTGGGAATGGCGAGCTTGGTGATCAGAGGACGGACAGGCGACTGGGTCATTATCCGGTATTGACGCTCCTCGGCGCTCAGTCCGGCAAGCGCGGGTTTCTTTGACATCTGGTATGCGCCCCTTTCGCGGATACACCCGGCAGAATACCGGGGCAGTATTTTTGAATATGCTCATTATTATACACCTGCGCAAAATCAAAGTCTATGACGATATTGCGATGTTTTTTGCATCAATGAGTACCGCAGATAAAGCGAACCGACCGCACATCCGTCATATTCCGGATGTGCGGTCGGTTCAAAAATGTGAAAGGATTCTGGTTGATTCTTCGCAGCGGTTATCTGCGCACGGAGTTGCGGCGCTTGTCGGTCTTTCTGCGCTCGATGCCGACGATCTTGATAAGATAAGCAACGAACATGAAGGATGCAAGAAGTGCCACACCAAGAATGATGGTGGTCTCCGTGGATTTATCCTCGGCGTAATCACCGGTGTTCGGACCGTCAGCGTTGTCAATGTTCGCGGTGTTCTTGGTGGTCTTTTTGGTTGTCTTCTTTGTGGTGGAGTCGGGTTTCTTGGTAGTGTCATCCGTGGAGGGCTTGGTGGTTTCGCCTCCGTCGGAGGAGGGAGCGGTGGTGGGCTGGGGAGCCGCGAGGCTCAGACCGCAGACATCACACTTGTTGTTCTTGTCCGCGTCGGCGTGCTCCAGCTTGGAGATGGTCTCGGTCTTGACGTAACCGCACTCGGAACAGGTGAATTGCTTTGCGCCCTCCTGCTTGCAGGTGGCTTCCTTGGTGACCTTGCCCTCGTCGTACTTGTGGGCGCATCCCTTGATGGTGAAGCTGGCAACAGCCTGACCGCTGTATTCGCCCTTGCCGACGACGGTGACGGTGGCGGTGCCGACCTCAACATTGTCGCTGTACAGCACGGAATAATCAAGGTAGGGGGTCAGAGTCTCATCGCCCAGTTTGACAGAGGTTACCTTGGGTTTAAGCTCGGAACCGGTGAAATCGGCCTCGGCGTATTCCAGCTCGACGACCGCGTTCTTGATGGAGGTGCCGATGACAGTCACGGGCACGGTAAAGGTCTTGCCGTCAACAGTAGCGGTGAGGTTGGCGGTTCCGCGCTTGAGAGCCTTGACGGTGCTGCCTTCCACAGCGGCGACCTCCGGGTTGTCAGAGGTCCATGTGGCAGGCAGGCTGCTGGTGAAAACCGAGCCGTCGGGCTTGTGTCCGGGGATGGTGTAATCGACAGTTACCTCGGGAACACGGGCGGTAGTATCAAGCTCGATCTCAAGGGCGCTGGTGCTGCATTTGGGCTCGCCGGAAACGGTGGACTTGCCGTCAGCTACCCAGACACTGGCGGTGCCGGTGCCGTTCTTTGCCGAAGTCTCGCCTGCGCCGCTGGGGGAGGGAGTGAACAGCTGTACCCAATAATGACGGCCGCCGTACTCAACGTGAGCCACGGCAACGCCCTGCCAGCGTGAGTCGAGCATATTCTCGTTATGGCCCTTGTCGCTGTTCTTGAAAGCGGCGAACACCTCGGAGGCGGTATCAAAGTTGTATGCGATGTTCTCGCTGACGCCGTAAACGGAAGAATCGCCGTTGGGACGGGCGTGACCGTAGGACACGATCAGCTCCTCGCCTCGTGTGATGGCAAGCTTCTCCAGACTGTAGTCATACACAAGCTCGCTCTGACCTTGGCTCTTGCGGTAATCATTGATAGTCTTGAGCATGGCGCGCGCGTCGCTCTGATGATACTTCAGGTCAAAGGTCATGGTAGTACCGTCCGCAGCCATCGCACTGAAGGCGGCTGCAGGTACGATCATGAGCGTAAGCAGTAATATACAAATGAGCGTTTTGATATGTCTGCGCATACAAACGATCCTTTCGCATAAAAATTCATCATCATTATATTACATATATTGGATAATGTCAAATGTTTCATTTCGCAGAATACTCCGCGGTTGTGGGGCAAAACGGATGCCTGCGTTGCTGTCGGCGGCAGAGGGATGTACAGAGCTTCCATCCCTTCCATCTATTGTGCGTTGCCGACGCTCATTGCTGGTGTGTATAATCCGGACAGTGACCGCGGCGGACGACAGCAGCGGCACACAATACACACCCCCGACAGCTTGAACCGCCGGGGAAGAAAGGAACGTACAGCCTATGAAACTATTTCGCAAACTTCTTTCGCTGACACTGGCGCTGCTGCTGGTCAGCGGAATAATGATGCCCACGGGCGTGACCGCACTGGCAGCCGGCCGCGCAAATCCCGAGGGCATCACGGTCAACACTCTGCCCGAAAAGCTCGAGTATACATCCGGAGAACAGCTTGACCTGACTGGCCTGACCGTAAAGATCGAATGGAACAACGGGAAAAGCGATATCTTTGAGCTTTCCGAGTTTGCAGACAAGAACATCGCCGTCACTCCTGCCCACGGCACTGAGCTGACCGATGAAGGCAAGAATGTCATCACCGTTTCGCTGGATAGATTCAGTGATCAGTTCGGCGTGGAGGTCAAAGCCGCTCCGCAGGCTGAACTCAGCGGCATCTCCATCAACACAAAGCCCGATACTGCAGAGTATCACCTCGGTCAGAAGCTGGATCTCGCCGGTCTGACCGTCAAGCTGCACTACACCGACGGCAGCAGCAACATCATCTCCGCATCCGACCTTGCATCGAATGAAATCGAGGTCGCGCCTGCGGAGGGTACCGTTCTGGACACCGAGGGCGAGAACAAGGTGGTCGTATCCCTCGGAGAATTCTCCGACAGCTTTACCGTTACAGTAAATCCTGTTACGGTCAGCGATATCACCATCAACACCCTTCCCCAAAAGCTGGAGTATACCGCAGGCGAGCGGCTGGATCTCACCGGTCTGACCGTCAAGCTGCATTACAGCGACGGCAGCAGCAACATCTTCCTGCCCGGGGAGTTTTTTCAGAAGGATATCTTTGTCACTCCCGAGGAGGGCAGCACCCTTGCCGTTGTCGGCAAAAACACTGTCAGCGCAGTGTTTGCTTCTGCCGGGGGAGAAAAGCTCGTGGCTGAATTCGAAATTGAAGTCGCCGCTGCGCCTGCAGCCGATCGACTGATCGACCGCATTTTCGGCAGCACCAGATTTGAGACCGCTTTCGCCGTCAGCTCAAAGTGGGATAAGGCGGACACGGTCATAATCGCCTCCGGCATGGAGTTTGCCGACGCTCTGGCGGCCACCGCTCTTTCTGCCGCGACCGACGCGCCCATCCTCCTTGCAGCAAAGAATGACAACGAGACCATCGTCAAGGAAATCAACCGCCTCGGTGCGGAAAACGCATACATCATCGGCGGCGAAAGGGCAGTTGGCAAGGATATTGAAAAGCTGCTCAGCGGCGCGAATATCAGCTTCACACGCCTTGCAGGCTCCGACCGCTACGCCACCGCAGCCGAAATTGCCGCAGAGCTGAACAGCATCGGCACGAAGTCGGAAATTGTGTTCGTCGTAAGCGGCGAGAACTTTGCCGATGCTCTGTCCGCAGGCTTTGCCGCAGCGCAGAAAAGCGCCCCGATCCTCTATACCGAAGCAGATCAGCTCCATGAAACCACCGCGGAATATATCGCCGCCAACGGCATAACCAAAGCTATCATCATCGGCGGAGATGCGGCGGTGTCCGAAAAGACAGCACTGCAGCTGGATGAGCTGACCGACATCAGCCGCATCAGCGGCGCCGACCGTTACCTGACTTCCATCGCGGTCGCCCGTGAGTTCTTCAACGGTGAAATGGGTGACAAGGTCGCCGTTGCCACCGGCAAGAACTTCCCCGACGCTCTCACCGGCGGAGCCTACGCCATCAATCAGGGCGCACCCGTCCTGCTGGTGGGTGACAGTGCAGGCGATGAGCTGCTCGCCTTCCTCGACGAGTGTGCCATCGAAAGCATCATCATCTTCGGCGGCGAGGGAGCGGTTTCCGATGAGATCGCACAGTCCCTGAAATAACAGCCCCGACAAAAGACAGCAATAAACAGCGCCCCTGTGCCTTGTCAGGAAGCACAGGGGCGCGATACTTTGTCAGAACAGTTCGTCAAGAAGCAGATAATACCTCAGCTGCTCAGGGTCGGGGGAGATGCCCAGCCGCTCAAAAATCAGCCGCGGCTCGACGGGCGGATACTTTTTGCCGCCGTATATCCCGTTCAGGTTATGGCGTATGCTGCGCAGAAGGAGGGCGAGGTCGGCGTGCATATCCGCCGCGCCGCTGCGTCCGAGGTCGATAAAGCCCGTGATCCTGCTGCCGTCGGTGAATATATTGGGAAGGCAGAGATCGCCGTGGGTGAGTACAGGACGTTCCTCAGGGCGGTTGTCCTCCAGCCAGCGCAGCAGCTGCTCCGGGGAAGCAAATCCTCCCGGACCATAGGTCTCCGGCTCTGCGTCCTCGACAGAGCACAGACCGCCGGCGACACGCTCCGCCGCCAGCCGCAGCTTGTGATCAAGAGACGCGCTGACGGGGCAGTCCGAGATATCCGCCGACCACAAAAGCCCGCACGACTGCGCCGCCAGCTCGACCAGTCTGCCGCCGTCGGAAAGAATATCGTCACTGCAGAGCATCCTGTCGGCGATGCGGCTCATGAGCAGGTAATTATATCCCTCCGCACGCTCGAAGGCGATGATCTCCGGCACGGGCAGCCGCCCCTGCAGCCACGCCAGCATCCGATGCTCGTTGTCGGCGGAGACAGAGTTGCGTTCGATTTTGAGCACCATGTCGTCAGAGCAGAGCACCTGCGCGCCGGAAAGTCCGATGGTGTCCGCTGAGAACTGTCTGCGGGAAAGGATCTCTGCCATGTTTTCGGGAATGTTGAGCATATTTCCTCCGGGTATTGTAAAATCACAAAATATTATAGTATAATATGTTCGTTCACGCAAGAAATAAAGAAAGCCGACCCGTCGGTGTGGACGGATCGGCTGATATCCTGTGTTCTGTTCCGCGTCAGTCAAAGCTGGCGTGCACCGGGGAATCCATCGCTACCGATACCGGCTTGGGGATCAGTATGATGTTGACCTTGGGCATTACCGCTCTGAGCAGACTGACAAAATCGCCTTCGCTCTCTCCGGAGGATGGCATACCGGCAATGACATGGGTGATCTTGTGCCGCCTGATATAATCCACGGTTGCCAGAACCGGGCTCTGGTTGCAGAGTATCGTCATGGGAGCGTCACACTGACGGGAGATATCTCTCAGATGCTCCATGGCTTCCAGCTGTCCGCTGTCCGGCATATCCGGCAGAATACTGATAACAGACATACGGGCTCTGCCGTCGTCTTCGGCGATGCATCCGGCGGTGCGGATGATGTAATCACTGTCATAACGGAGCGACACACAGGCGAGATAGGAATTCTTCCTGCTCATATCTGTGAGGCGAACCATGCCGCGGCATGAGCCGCAGGGCGTGTTCGCGCCGCCTCCTTTCGAATATCATATTGAATGTATATATTTAGTGATCTGTCATAATGAAAATGTTCCGTTGCTTTTGCTTCCGGCAGCCCTCCTTCCGCAGACAATTCTTTCTGCAACCATATTATAGCATAAAAAACAACGTCTGATGTGTAGTGTCTTTGTATAGTTTGTGAATAATCTGTGACCAAGACTGCCGAAAGCACAAATTGTGGAGAACAAAGCGAAAAAATACTTGACTAACCCGATACACTTGTGTTATACTCTTAGCACCTCGAAGAGGGTGTTTTTTTTGTGCCCTTTATTTGGTTTGAGCAATTCAACCGAGGGAGGCTAAAATTTTCCGTATACGGAGGTGCCGAAAGAATGCGAGTCAAGATCACTATGGCCTGTACCGAGTGCAAGCAGCGTAACTACAACACTGTCAAGAACAAGAAGAACGACCCGGACAGACTTGAGATGAACAAGTATTGCAGGTTCTGCAAGAAGCATACCCTGCACAAGGAAAGCAAGTAAGGAGGCGTACAGATGAGCGAGAAAGATAAGGATATCGTCAAATCCTCCTCTGGCAAATCCGACAAGCCCGGCTTTATGCAGCGCGTAAAGAAATTCTTCAAGGAATACCGCGGCGAGCTCAAGAAGATATCCTGGCCTACCATGGCTGAAGTCGTCAAGAACACCATGATCACCCTTGCTGCCGTTCTGATGATCGGTATCGTGATCTGGATTGCCGACTTCCTGTTCACCTCTCTGCGCGATGCAGCTATCTCCATCGACAAGGCTCCGGTCTCTGCAAGCGATGTCATTTCCGACAGCGCTGTCACTCCTGAGCAGGTACTCGATGAGGTTTCCAGTGCTGCTGATGTTGTGACTTCCATTGCTGACGAAGTCGCAGAGGGTTAATAGGGCTCCCTTTACCCAACATTTCCAAGAAAGGGGATAGCCAGTTGTCCGATTTCGACGAGGCTCGCTGGTATGTAGTTCATACATACTCGGGCTATGAAAACAAGGTTGCGTCCAATCTCCAGATGGTCGTTGAGAACCGCAAGCTCCAGGATCTTATCCAGGACATCCGCGTTCCCACCGAAACCGTCACCGAGATCAAAGACGACAAGAAGCGCGAGGTCGAGCGCAAGATCTTCCCCGGCTACGTACTGGTCAAGATGGTTCTGACCGATGACACATGGTACATCGTGCGCAATACGCGCGGCTGCACCGGCTTTGTCGGTCCCGAATCCAAACCCATTCCGCTGACCGACAAGGAGATCCAGAAGCTTGGCGTCGAGCAGACTGCCGCTGTGGAAGTATCCTACGCGGTGGGCGACTCGGTCAAGATCGTCGACGGTCCTCTCGAGGGCTTCATCGGTCAGGTCACCGAGATCAATCTGGAAAAGAACAAGGTTCGCGTCATCGTCAGTATGTTCGGTCGCGAAACCCCTGCCGAGCTGGAGCTTGAGCAGGCGGTATCCCTTGACTGATCCGCAAAAACAAATTATGAAACCGACGCCGCAAGGCGCCCGATAA
>SVPO01000075.1 GCA_015065795.1 Oscillospiraceae bacterium
CACCCGTCTTGCCGGTCCGAACATCTCCTTCAAGCGCGGCCAGGTAAAAAACGTCAACCTCAACCTGTCGGGCATAAAGGCTCTGCTGAACGGGACCGCCGACTGCCTGTGTCTGCCCACACATTCCGATTACGTATACGACAAAGCAGGCTACGGTTTTTACGACCCGACCCAGACCGTCCTGACCGTCACCTACTACATCTGATCCGAACGGAGCGGCCCATCGCGGCTGCTCCGTTTTGTATTTCACAAAATCCCAGACGGAATATATACTTCTTATTGATTATCCGTCACTTTGTGCTATAATATTCTTGCGATCGGTTCACGGGAGGATCGCCTCCCTTCCCCATATGCATATTTCATCACTATACGGAGGATATCAATATGTCATTCTGTCCCTATTGCGGCAAGCAGGTCAACGACGGCGAAGTCTGCTCCTGCACCACCGGTTCCGCTCCCAGACCTCAGCCCGGCTTTGCATCCGCTCCCTCTGCCCCCTCCTATCCCGCGCCTCCCGCAGCTCCCAGAGGCGGCGGATATACCGCTCCTCAGCCCGAGGCAGCTCCCGTAAACGAGCCTGCAGCTCCTCAGCCCGGCGGATTTGTTCCTCCCCAGCCTGAACCCTACGCCGCTCCCCAGCCCGGCACGTACGGTCCTCAGCCCGGCGGTTATGATCCCCAGCCCGGTGCGTACGGCCCACAGCCCGGTGCATACGGTCCTCAGCCCGGCGGTTACGGTCCCCAGCCCGGCGGCTATGCTCCCCCCTACGGCGGTTACGGTGCTCCCCGCACCCCCTCCTCCTTCGGTCTGGGCTTCACCGCTCTCATGAACCGCATCAAAATGCTTTTCTCCGCCAACCCCAACGAGGCTGTGCGTGATTCTCTCAACGCCACCGATTTCACCTGGTCCGTCGTATACGGCGCTTATGTTCTGTTCGGCTCGCTGGCTGCCGCTCTGTCGTTTGCATGTTCCATTGCCGGCGGCATCGGCAATGTGTTTGGAAGATCAAGATACAGCGAAATACTGTTCGGCACTCTGTGGCGCTCAATCCTCGTCAACATCTTCACTCTGGGCATCGCTCTGGGTGCTGTTATGGCTGTCACCGCCATCTGCAAAAAGTCCCTGCACATCACCAAGGCGCTCAATCTCATCAGCTTTGCCTATGTGCCTGCCGTAGCCTTCAACGTACTGGGCATGCTGTTTGCATTCTTCTTCCCCGCAGCCACGCTGTTCTTCGGCCTGCTGTCCTCCGTGTGCACCCTCGCCATTCTCTGCGTTGGTCTTGCCGAGCACTGCAAAACCAATAGTCTCTGGCTGCACATCGGTACCACCTCAAGCATGATCACCGCATATCTTCTGATTGCCTATCTGATCATGCTGGTCACCTTCGCACAGCTGGCAAGCAGTCTTTTCTGATCCTGACCGACACATCAGAGGAACGCAGGTGCGCTCCTTTTCGCTGATCCGATAAACTTCCCTGCCGCGGCCCGATGGGCTGCGGCAGTTGTTTTCCGCAGGAGGATCCCGTTATGTTTACTTTCACCTGTCCCGTGTGCTCACTGCCCCTGCTGCCCGAGGGCGGCAGTCTGCGCTGCTCACGGGGGCATTGCTACGATATCGCACGGGGCGGCTGGGTCAATCTGCTCATCAGCAAGCAGAGCGGCAGCAAGCGCCACGGAGACGACGCGCTGATGGTGCGTGCCCGATCGGAATTTCTGGGCAGGGGCTGGTATTCGCCGCTGTTGGAGTGCATACGCGAAATGGTTATCCGCCGCGCCTGCGGCAGCGTGAATATTCTGGACGCAGGCTGCGGCGAGGGCTGGTATCTTGCCGGTCTGCTTCAGGGGCTTGCCGACGCAGGCATCGACGCTCACGCGCTGGGCATTGACATCTCCCGTGACGCGGTCCGGGCGGCTGCCCGAAGGTGTCCTGAGGCAGCCTTTGCCGTTGCAGGAGTCAACGCGCTGCCCGTTGCCGACAGCAGCTGCGGCCTGATACTGAGCCTGTTCGCGCCGGTGTGCCTGCCGGAATTCAGCCGCGCGCTGTGCCCCGGCGGACTGCTGCTGCGTGTTCATCCGCTGGAGAGGCACCTGTACGCCCTCAAGGAGGCGGTTTACGACCGTCCCATCGAGAATCCCCCCGAGCGCTTTGAGCCGGAGGGTTTCCGTCTTGCGGACAGTGCGGAGGTGCGCTTTGATATGCCGCTGGACAGCAACGATGATATCCGCGCGCTGTTTGCCATGACGCCATATTACTACAAGACCTCCGCCGCCGATCAGGCCAAACTGGAGGACATTGAGCGGCTGACCGTTCAGGCGGAGTTCGGTGTGTGCCTTTACGAGAGGAAAAAATAGGCGAAAAGGCGCATGGAATGGGCATCTTTGGCTCAAGTATGTGCTCCGGGCTTATTGCCAATCAGCCACAGTTGTGCTATACTATAGTTTACTGTATCTTACTCAGTCTATTAAGGAGCCTGCAACATGGAACACAGAGGATCCTCATCGTTATGGAAAGTGCTGGCAGTCGACCTGATTGTCGCTGTATTTGTCCTGCTCAATTTTGCTTATTACCATCACGTCAGAACACCGGAACGCGATCCCGGCGCGGCTTCCGAATCCATCGTCGTCATCGAAAAGCCGCAGTATGACGTGCGTTTCTCCTTTGATGTCGTGGGCTTTGAGAACAGCTCGCTGGTCATGCTCAACATCAGCGCCCTCACCGACAAGGAGATCACCGCTTCCACCTTCTGCATCGATTACGACACCTCCAAGCTGACCTACAAATCCACCGAAGCCGGAAGCGGTCTGCACTGTGATCTGATCAATGTCCGTGAAAAGGACGGCACCCTGACCGTATCCGCCGACATTGACGCGGACACTCCCTATCTGTTCGTCAGAACCGATGCTGTGTCCGGTTCCGATGCCGCGCAGGCAGAGACGGCGCTGTCCATCGCCTTTGAGTGCTCCGATCCTCAGGGTGCGGGCATCGAGGATTTCTCTCTTTCGGTAAACCCTGCCCGTCTGCTCACCACCGACAATCAGCTTGCCACCTTCACTCTCCTTAACGGCAGCTCCGTTCTGGACTCCTCGGGCGATTTCCGCGTGAAGTTCCCCGACAAGTTCACCGATGGCGAGGTCATCGAGACCGAGAACTCATACATGAGCGCCAACGTCAACGTCACCTACTACACAAAGACCGTTGATCTGGGTAAGAACAAGACCCTGTGCCATGTGATCGACATCTATGTGCGCAGCTACGATTACTTCCGCACCGCCATCTACGAAGATCGCATTGACGGCGGCTACAATCAGCGCATCAAGCCCCTGACCCTGGCAAAGCAGAACAACGCCATCGCCGCCATCAACGGCGATTACTGCACGGCGCGCAGCAAGGGCATTGTGGTGCGCAATGGTATACTCTACCGCACCGAGCCCTTCCAGGATATCCTCGTCATGTACGCCGACGGCTCCATGAAGACCTTCGAGGAGGGCACCTACAACGGCATCGATTTCTCCAAGGAGAACGTCTGGCAGATCTGGTCCTTCGGTCCGGCTCTGCTCACGGATGACGGTCAGACCAAGACCGAGTTCAATTCCGTGGTGTGCAAGGCCAATCCCCGTTCTGCCATCGGTTATTTCGAGCCGGGTCATTACTGTCTCGTCACCGCCGACGGCCGCGGCGAGGGCGGCTCCGTTGGTCTGACCATGAGTGAACTGTCTCAGCTGTTCTATGATCTGGGATGCACCGCCGCCTACAACCTCGACGGCGGCAAGACCAGTGTTTCCGTATGGGGCGACAGGGTCATCAACAACCCCTACGACGGCGGCAGAGCCAGCAGTGACATTGTTTATATTCCAAGGGATCAGGTGTTAGAATGAAGAATAAAAAATCGTCGGCTGACCTGCTGGGCGTAGCCGTTACCGCCGCATCGCACATTATGATCGTGCTGGGACTGAACCTTATGGTCCTGCTGATCATCGACACGTTTTTCAATCAGGCGATGAACTTCCTCGGCAACTATTTCTTCAAGCTGGGCAGTATGCTGTTCATTGTCTGCGGCATTTTCCTCGCGCTGGTTTCTCTGTTCAGGGAAGGCACCGATTCCGGTGCGGGCACAAAGGCTGCCTCAAAGAGCGATTCTGATGCATATTGCAGCGGCGGAACCGATCGTCAATTCCGCAAACACTGAACAAGGAGCTGTTTTCCTTAATATGCGCAACAAGAAAATAATCGCGCTGTCACAGTCCGCTGTGATAGCCGCGCTGTATGTGGTGCTGACCTTTGTTTCGGCTCTGATGGGTCTTGCCAGCGGCGTCATTCAGGTCAGACTGTCCGAGGCACTGTGCGTGCTTCCCTGCTTTACCGCAGCTGCGGTGCCCGGTCTGTTCGTGGGCTGCGTCATCGCCAACCTGCTCACCGGCTGCGCCCTGTGGGACGTGGTATTCGGCAGCATCGCCACCCTCATCGGCGCGGTGCTGTGCCGTGTGCTGCGCAGGTACCGTCTGCCTGCCCTGCTGCCCAACATCATCTCCAACGCGGTCATCGTTCCGCTGGTGCTGATGCACGTCTACGGCGCCCCCGAGACCTTCTGGTATCTGGCGCTGACCGTAGGCATCGGCGAGATCATCAGCTGCGGTATTCTCGGCTGGCTGCTGGGACGTGTTCTCGCTCCCCACGAGGAGCGTCTGTTCGGCAGACAGGACTGATTGTGTAATACAAGCATTATATATTGCGCTTTGTATAGTATTTGAGAGGTGAAAGACCATGCCGCACAACCGAATAACGCGCTGTGCGGCGGCGACGCTGATGGCGCTTCTGCTGCTTTTTCAGAGCATCACCGCTTTGGCCGCATCGCCCTCGGATATCCCAAGCGGCAGTGATGCCGCGGTGACCAGCCCGTCGGACGCCACACTTTCCGATTCCGATGTGAGCAGCTCTGACGTGAGCGGCACCGATGCCCCCATTGATCTCGATCTGGGCACTGTAAAGGCAAAAGCCGCACTGCTGGTGGATCTGGACACCATGGAGGTGCTGTACGAGCAGAACGCCGACGAGGCTCTGCCCCCTGCCAGCACCACCAAGATCATGACCGCGCTGCTGGTGATGGAAGCGGTGGCTGCCGGCGAGCTGACCCTTGACGAGAACGTGGCTGCCGACTCAAAGCTGCTTTCCTCTGTTCCGTGGGATGCCAGCACGGTCAATCCACGGCTTGCCACCGGCGAGATCATGACCGTGAGGGATATGCTCTACTGCATCATGCTCACCTCCGACTGCGCGGTGTGCAATGTGCTCGCCAATCGCGTGTCCGGGTCGGTGGAGGATTTTGTGGCGCTGATGAACTCCCGTGCCGTTGAGCTGGGGTGCACCGATGTCAATTTCGTCAACACCCACGGCTACCCTGCGGAGGGTCATGTGGCTTCGGCACGCAGTCTGTTCCTCATCACTCAGGCTGCCATGAGCTATCCCGATTTTGCCGAGATCGTATCGGCGCGCAGCCATACCATCCCTGAAACCAACAAGAACGCCGAGCGCCGTCTGACCAACACCAACAGTCTGATGGTGGGCGCTTCCTCCTACAGCTATCTTTATGCCACCGGCGTGAAGACAGGCTATTCCAAATCCTCCGGCTACTGCCTTGTTTCCACAGCCGAAAAGAGCGGCCGCAGTCTGATGGCTGTCATTCTGGGCGCGGAAAAGGTTGCCGACGAGGAAGGCAAGCTGATATACGAGCATTTCACCGAAAGCAAGCGGCTGCTTGAATGGGGCTTCAACGCATTTGCCTGGCAGACCATCGCCCATGCAGGCTTTTCGGTGACGGAGGTCCCTCTCTCCGGCGGCGAGCTGAGCTATCTGACACTGGTGTACGCCGACAGCGCCGTTGCCATGCTGCCGGTGAACTATGACATGAATACCGTCGAAAAGAAGATCGACCTGCGGCGCACGTCAGCCGTTGCCCCGGTCGCGCAAGGCGACGAATTCGGCACCGTGACGCTTATCCTTGAGGGCAAGGAGTTTGCCACCATACCCCTCATCGCAGGTGGTGACGCTCCCGTGAAGAAGGGGCTTGACCCCACGGTGCTGTACATCATCATCGGCGGCTCGATCCTCGCCTTCTTCTGTCTGGTCATGGCGATAAAGCAGGCACGCAGCCGACGGGACACCTACGGCTACGACCCCGTGCCCGACCCTGCAGGCGACCCCAGCACCTACCGCTACGGTGAGCGCCCGCTGTACAAACGCCGCGGACGAAGCGCCGCCGTATCCCGTCCCACCTACAGCGACGGCGGTTATTACACACGCCGCGATGATCAGCCGGACGAGGATTATTACGCCTACGAGGAATACCGCCGTGAGCGCGAGCACAACCGCCGCGTTGCCCACGAGCAGAAATTCGCCGACCAGCATCCCCCTGCACAGCCCGGTCCCATTTTCCCGAAAAACTGGAGACCGCCGGGACAGCAGGGCAGATGATCCACTACGAACTGTAATTCATCGCATATATATTACAAAATTTACTGAGAAAGAAGGATAATCAACATGGAACTGCGTGAACGCAAGGATATGGACACCGCCTATCAGTGGAAGCTGACCGACATCTTCGCCGACGAAGCCGCCTACGAGGCAGCCTTTGCCAAAGCTGAGGAAGCCGTCAGACTCATCGACGGCGTAAAGGGCACTCTGGGCAAGTCCGCCAAGAACCTCAAGGCAGGTCTGGACATCATCTATTCCGCCTCCGAGCAGGTGGAGCTGCTGTACATCTACTCCATGCTGGCAAAGTCCGGCGACAACGGCGACGCCAAGCATCAGGAGCGCGAGGGCAAGGCTGTGGGTCTGTACGTCGCTTTCAGCACAGCTGTCTCCTTCCTTGAGCCGGAGATCCTCGCCATCCCAGAAAAGAAGCTGGCTTCCTACATGAAGAACAAGGATCTGGCTCTCTATCTGCACACCATCGACGACATCACCCGTGCGCGCAAGCACACTCTGGACGCCGAGCGCGAAAAGATGCTTGCCATGCTGGGCAACGCCGCTCAGTGCCCCAGCGACAGCTATGATATGCTCACCTCCGTTGACATGATCCTCCCGAAGATCAAGGGAGCAAGCGGCGAGGAGGAGCAGCTGACCCACGGCAACTTCGGCGTGTTCCGCGAGTGCAAGGACACCGAAGTGCGCCACGGTGCTTTCCGCGCCTATCTGGGCGAGTATAAGAAATACATCAACACCTTTGCCGCTCTCTACGGCGGTCAGGTCAAGCTGGACTGCTACAACGCCGACGTGCGCGGCTACGACAGCGCCTGCGAGGCGGCTCTCTTTGCAAACAACGTGCCCGTGAGCGTTTACGACAGCCTCACCGCCGCCATCCATGACGCCCTGCCCACCATGCGCCGCTACATCGAGCTGCGCAAGAAGGCTCTGGGTCTCGGTGAGATCGGCATGTTCGATATGTACGTCCCCATGGTGGACGACGTGGAGATGGGTTACACCTTCGACGAGGCAAAGGAGCTGGTGAAGAAGGCTCTGGAGCCGCTGGGCGAGGGCTATCAGAAGCTGCTGGACAAGGCATACGCCGAGCAGTGGATGGACGTTTACGAGAACAAGGGCAAGTCCACCGGCGCATTCTCCTGCGGCGTTTACGGCTTCCATCCCTTTGTGATGCTCAACTACACCGACACTCTGGACGACGCCTTCACCATGGCTCACGAGCTGGGTCACGCCATGCACTCCTACCTCTCCAGCGAGAAGCAGGAGTACGTCAATCACGACTACAAGATCACCGTCGCCGAGGTGGCTTCCACCGTCAACGAGGTGCTGCTGACCAAATATCTGCTCAAAACCGAGACCGATCCCAAGCGCAAGGCTTACATCCTCAACCACTTCCTTGAGGGCTTCCGCACCACCGTGCTGCGCCAGACCCTCTTTGCCGAATTCGAGCGCAAGGCTCACGACCTGTGCAAGCAGGGCGAGCCTCTCACCGCCCAGACCCTGTGCAAGGTCTACCGCGACCTTGAGACCACCTACTACGACGGTGCCGTCGTTGACGAGCTGATGGATTACGAGTGGGCTTACATCCCCCACTTCTACCGCAACTTCTACGTCTATCAGTATGCCACCGGCTTCTGCTCTGCCGTTGCCATCGCCGAAAAGATCCTCAACGAGGGTGCTGCAGAGAAGTACCTTGAGTTCCTGTCCACCGGCGGCAGCGATTATCCCCTCAACGAGCTGAAGATCATGGGCATCGACCTGACCCAGCCCGACACCGTCGCCAGTGCCATGAAGGTCTTTGACGACACCGTCCGCGAGCTGGAGGAGCTGATGGCGTAAGCCGGGCAGACGAAACCGTGAATCGCTTCGGCGTTGGCTCTCCCTCCGTCACTCCCGTTGGTCGTGCCGCCTCCCTCAGAGAGGGAGACACCAGAGAGAAGCATCATAAAGGAGATCGATCATGCTGCGATTCGGTATGCCCACCCTCATCGAGAACAGATCCCCGGCTGACTGCGCACAGCTGTGCGCTCAGCTGGGGCTGAGCTTCATTGAGCTGAACATGAACCTGCCCGACTATCAGCTGCACCGCATGAATGTGGATAAGCTGAAGGCGCTGGGGCAGGAGCACGGGCTTTATTACACCATTCATCTGGACGAAAACTTCAATCCCTGCGACTTCAACCCTGAGATCGCAAGGGCGTACAATACCACCGCCGAGGGCACCATCGCCATCGCCGCCCGTCTGGGCGCGCCGGTGGTCAATATGCACCTTTCACGGGGCGTGTATTTCACTCTGCCCGACGAACGGGTGTATCTCTACGACCGCTACCGCGACGACTATCTGCGCGGCATGGTCTGCTTCCGCGATACCTGCGGCCCTCGCGCCGCCGACGCAGGCGTGACCATTTGCGTGGAGAATTCCGACGGTTACACGGATTTTCAGAGGGAAGCCCTCGACCTGCTGCTGGAGCATCCGGCTTTTGCCCTGACCTATGACGTGGGGCACGACCACGCCATCGACGGCACCGACCGCCCGATAATCACGGAGCGATCCGCACGGCTGCGGCATATGCACCTGCACGACGCCGCCGGAACGAAGAACCATCTGGCACTGGGCACGGGCGAGCTGGATATCGATACCTGCCTGCGCCTTGCCGATGAGCACGACTGCCGCGTGGTACTGGAGACCAAAACCATCGACGGTCTGCGCCGTTCGGCAGATTGGCTGCGCGAGCGAGATCTCCTGTAGGCTGCCCGTTACCATCGAAGATATCAGATAATCAAGGAGGCAACATAATGAACAACCAGATCGTCATTGACAATCCCACCGCCGAAACTCAGGTTTCAGCCGCTGAGACCGAAGCTACGCCTGTTTCCGCGCCGGAGACCTCCGACGCCGCCGTTGTTGCGGCGGCATCTGATGTCGCGACCGAAGCCGCACAGGATACAGCGTCCGAAGCGGCTCCCGGGACTGCACCTGAAGCCTCCTCTCAGGCTGCTTCATCCAAAAGCAGAACCGGCGACCGTATGAGCGTTGCCTCTTTCGTTCTGGGACTGATCAGTGTGGTGCTGCTGCCCCTGGGAACCATCCCCGGCTTTCTCGGGTTTGTACTGAGCCTTGACGCAAAGAAGCGCGGCAGCAATCATTCCCTGCTGACCGCAGGCAGAATAATGTCCATCATCGGCATGATCACTGTTCCCGCGCTGTATCTTATTCTGCTGATATGGTCCTACAGCATGGTTCTGCTCATGATGTAGCCAGCCCGATATGGTAAAAACCGTATATAATTTACACAATTATCGCCATTGCCGCATTTTCTTTATCACATATTAACAAACCTGTCGCAAAAACCTTGTGTAACATGGGGCTTGACATTGCTCCGCAAATGTATATAATATAGTTGTAAAGTGAATAAGGAAACGGCAAACCCGGCGAAAGCCGGTTACGCAAAGCTACAGGGACTTCCCATTTTATGGTGTCAGCCAGCTGCAATCTTATGATCTTGTTTATCTGATCTTACAGGAAAGCAGACCGGCGGCATCACCGTCAGTTTGCTTTCTTTTTTCTTTCATATTCAAATTCCCCTACCATCGGTCGGAGCGTGTGCCGACTGTAAACATCACACGCAGCGCTGAAGGATAAACCGGCAGGCGGACGGCGCGATCGTCTCCCCCCCAGACACCGCGCCGTCGCACCTCCCACAGTCCTGACCGTACCGCTGCAGCGGAGGTAAACAGCGTTTCTGAATCTGATTACACCTTTTTCCGAATACTCTGATTTCTTCGAAAGACAGTCACCTGCAAGGGTGGCTGTTTTTCGTTGTGCGGTAAAATTCATTGCGAACAGGAAACCCGTCAGGCTTGTGTGAATCAAGCCTGACGGGTTTTTGCTATTCCGCTTTTTTGCATTTACTCACATATTTGATCGCAAGCGCCTGCGCCATGACACCCAGACTGAAGAACGCTCCGCAGGCGATCCATGCCTTCTCATAGATCATCACGTGGGACACCAGAAACAGCACTATGGCGAGCAGAGAAAAGAAAACAACGGCGATCTTTGCACGCTTCTTATCCATTTGCCCGCGCTCTTTTGTCCCGAACCGGCGGAAATCCATGAAATCCGCCGCACCGCCGGTCTCCTTTGTGGAATAGCAGAACAGACCGAAACGGCAGCCGGTAAAGTAGTCCATCTTGAAGTTTAGCTTGTGTGTGATGCCCAGCTGCTTCCACTCACCGCCGTCACGGTAGAAATACTCCGAGCGGTCGCGCATATCGTCAAACTCCGCCTCCAGACGGAGGGTGACCACAGGCGAATCAACGGGAATACGGGCGTATTCCTCGCCGGGAGCGTCGTAATCGAAGTCGCCGAAGAAGGTGTCGTTCTTTGCCGGCTTTGCCCGCATGACGAGGTAATACTTTCCATCCTCACGGGTGAGGGCAGCAAAACCGAAGCAGCATTCGTAGGCGCACAGTCCTGCAAAATCGCCGTCGTTGAGCTGTGTGCCGTCCACGGTGACCTCGGCGGCGCAGTGAGGTCCTGTCATGCGCTGGGTAAGCACATTGCGAGCCTGAGAAAGGCCTGCCGACAGTTTGCCTGTGCGGATGCGCAGAGCGTTCTGACGCTCGGTTATCGACCAGAGGGTATTGTCGGGATTGTGAGAGAACTGCCAGAAGCGGTTGAGCCCGTTTCTGCCTGCGTTCTCCTGCCCTGCGGAAAAATCATCGCTGCCGTTGAGAGGCGCGTAGATGTGTTCGGGGCGGGTGGAGGTGTTTTCCGCCTCAAAGGGCAGCTTGCCGTCGATGCCCACCACGGGGTATCCCTCCCCGTCAAAGGTCATGGGCATGAGGGCAGGAGCTCTGCCCAGCGCGCCGCGGTCGTGGAACATGAAGCAGTACCAGCGGCCGTCGGGAGTGTCCACCATGCCGCCCTGAGCCACGCCGAAGCCGTGGTATCCCATGTCGTCGTTGATGATGCACTTTCCCTTGAACTCACCGTCAAGGGAATCGGCGATGAAACAGTCCTCGGTCTTTCTGCCTCCGTCACGGGAGTGCATATGGCAGGTAAAGACGTAGTATCTGCCGTCGTGCTTGTACATATGTGAGCCTTCGTAGCCCAGAGGGATATCCTTGTCGTCCTCGATGATGGCGCGGTGCAGTCCCCCCTGCTTGGGACCGGAAAGATCCTCGCTGAGCTGGGTCAGCCAGAGGGTGGTGTTGCCGTAGACGATGTAGACGCTGCCGTCGTCGTCAAAAAACAGGGAGCTGTCGTGATAGAAGCCCTCGATATCGTGCCGCTGCCACGGTCCTTCCGCTTTGTCGGCAGAGAACAGATAGGTTTTCTTCGTGTCGTTGGCGGTGAAGTTGAGGTAGAATTTTCCGTTGTGGAAACACAGCGAAGGCGCCACATTCCCTGACCGAAGATATTCTTATCCCCAACCATGTTGTGGGCGTCGTTATCCTCAAGGGAATCGTACACCTGATCCAGCAGCTCCCAGTTGATGAGGTCGTAGGAGCGCAGGATATCGCAGCCGGGCATGAAGTGCATGGTGGTGCTCGCCATATAATAAGTATCACCCACGCGGATGATATCGGGGTCGGGGAAGTCGGAGTAGATTATGGGATTGGGGGCGCGGAAAAGCTTTTCCATATGCGTATCCTCTCAGATCTGTTCGCGTTATGATCGTCTGATGCTTATTTCAGCTGTTCGTACCATTGTACGGCTCTGGCGGTCCAGCCCTCCATGCACATTCCCGTGCCGTCGGCAAATCCGTGTCCGCCCGACTCTCCCACTTCCAGACGGCAGGGTATCCCTGCGTCTGTGAGGGCTTTGGCAAGCTGTCTGGAATGTTCCGGATCAACCATCTCGTCGGTTTCGGTAACAAAGATGGCGGTGGGCGGAAAGCCCTCAACGTGCAGAGGGATCTCAAAGCAGCTGTTGCAGGCTTCCTGCATGGTGCAGCC
>SVPO01000076.1 GCA_015065795.1 Oscillospiraceae bacterium
ACGAACCAGCACGGGATAACCGATCTCGGCGGCTGCCTTGACGCCGTCCTCGATGTTGGTGACGGCAGTGCCCTTGGGCTGGGGAATACCCAGCTCGCGCATGATGCGCTCGAAGGATTCGCGGTTCTCGGCGCGCTCGATAGCTTCAACGCCGGTGCCGATGAGCCTGACGCCGCGGCGGTCGAGGTCGTCGGCGAGGTTGATGGCGGTCTGTCCGCCCAGAGATGCGATGACGCCCTCGGGCTTCTCAAGCTCCACGATGTTCATTACGTCCTCAACGGTCAGCGGCTCGAAGTAGAGCTTGTCCGAGGTGGTGTAGTCGGTGGAGACGGTCTCGGGGTTGTTGTTGATGATGATCGCCTCGTAGCCGGCGCTGCGGATGGTGTTGACCGCATGGACGGTGGAGTAGTCGAACTCCACGCCCTGACCGATACGGATGGGACCGGAGCCCAGCACGATGATCTTGCGGCGGTCGCTGACCTGAGATTCGTTCTCCTGCTCGTAGGTGGAGTAGAGATAGGGAGTGTAGCCGGGAATCTCGGCGGCGCAGGTGTCGATGCTCTTGTAGACGGGGAAGATATTATTCTCCTTGCGGAGGGTGTAGATCTCCAGCTCGGGCTTGTTCCACAGACGGGCGATGTACTTGTCGGAGAAGCCCATGCGCTTGGCTTCCTTCAGCACATCGGGGCAGCCGGGAGCGGCGGCGACGACGCTTTCCAGCTCCACGATCTGCTGAACCTCACGCAGGAAGAACAGGTCGATCTTGGTCTGGTCGTGGATGTCCTCAAGGGAGCAGCCCAGACGAATGAGCTGTGCAATGGCGAAGATGCGGTCGTCGGTGGCGCCCTTGATGTAGGTCAGCAGCTCGTCCTTGGAGACGGTGTCGAACTTGGCAAGGTGCAGGTGGCAGGCGCCGATCTCAAGGGAGCGCACAGCCTTGAGCAGGGCTTCCTTGATGGTACGTCCGATGCTCATGACCTCACCGGTCGCCTTCATCTGGGTGGAGAGGGCGTTGGAGGCGGTGACGAATTTATCGAAGGGGAAGCGGGCAACCTTCATGACCACATAGTCAAGTGCCGGCTCCATGCAGGCAGGCTGACCGCTGATGATGATCTCGTCGAGGGTCATGCCCACGGCGACCTTGGCGGTAACACGGGCGATGGGGTATCCGCTTGCCTTGGAAGCAAGGGCGGAGGAACGGGATACTCGGGGGTTGACCTCGATGACGTAATACTCAAAGGACACGGGGTCAAGGGCAAACTGGACGTTGCAGCCGCCTTCGATCTCCAGAGCGGTGATGATCTTCAGGGCGGCGGTGCGCAGCATGGCGCACTCGTCGATGGAGAGGGTCTGGGTGGGAGCCACGACGATGGAGTCGCCGGTGTGCACGCCCACGGGGTCCACGTTCTCCATGTTGCACACCACCAGAGCAGTACCGGTGGCGTCGCGCATGACTTCGTACTCGATCTCCTTGAAGCCCTTGATGGACTTTTCAACCAGCACCTGAGAAACGGGAGACAGGGCAAGACCGTTGATCATGATCTCGCGCAGTTCCTCCTCGTTGTCGGCAAATCCGCCGCCGGTGCCGCCCAGAGTAAAGGCAGGACGCAGAACGACGGGGTAGCCGATCTCCTCGGCAGCGGCGATGCCTTCCTCAAGGGTGGTGGCGATGATGGAGGGCAGCACCGGCTCGCCGATGCTCTGGCACAGCTCCTTGAACAGCTCTCTGTCCTCGGCGCGCTCGATGCTCTGGCAGCTGGTGCCCAGCAGCTCCACCTGACACTCACGCAGGATACCCTTGCGAGCCAGCTGCATGGCGAGGTTGAGACCGGTCTGTCCGCCGATGCCGGGAACGATGGCATCGGGGCGTTCGTATCTGAGTATACGGGCCACATACTCAAGGGTGAGGGGCTCCATGTATACCTTGTCTGCGATGGTGGTATCGGTCATGATGGTCGCCGGGTTGGAGTTGACCAGAATGACCTCGTAGCCCTCCTCCTTGAGGGCAAGGCACGCCTGGGTGCCTGCGTAGTCGAATTCGGCAGCCTGTCCGATGACGATGGGACCGGAGCCGATGACCATGACCTTGCGGATATCTGTTCTCTTAGGCATTTGCTCCGTCCTCCTTTATCATTTCGATGAATTCGTTCGCCAGTCTGTCGGCGTCCTGAGTGTCGGCGCACAGCTCGGGATAATGGAGCGTGCCGTACAGCTTGCCGGCACGGTCGGCGGCGGCGGTGACGGTGCCGTCCAGCAGATCCCTGCAGAGGGTGGTAAAGCCTGCGGCGTTGAGGGAGGCTTCGTCAACCGACCAGCCGTAGTTGCGGGAGGAGACGTTGATCCTGCCGCTCTCCAGCCAGCGCATGGGGCGGTTGGCACCGCGGTGTCCGTCCTTCATGCGCTCGACCCTGGCACCTCTGGAGAGGGCGACCATGCAGAAGCCGGTACCGATGCCGAAGACAGGGCAGCGACCGGTAAGCTTGCGGATGTTTTCGATGACGTTTGCGGCGGTGTGGGGATCGGCGGCTCCGCCTGCAACCACTACGCCGTGGGGCTTGAAGCCTATGATCTCGTCAGCGGTCTCGTCGGCAGGCAGCACGGTCACGGCGCAGCCACGGGCAGCGAAGCCCTCGGCAATGCCGCTCTTAGCGCCGCAGTCGATGAGGGCGATGCGCACGGGGCTTTCGGGATCGCCCACGCGGCGGCGCTCGGTGCAGCCGGAGACGATATTCTGATCGCGGTTGGCGTTGATGAAAGCGATGGCTTCCTCGTCGGGAGTGCTGATGTCAACGATGACCGCCTCCACCTCGCCCTTGTCGCGGATGAGACGGGCGATGGCACGGGTGTCCACGCCCTCGATGGCAGGGATGCCGTGGAGCTTGAGCAGAGCGGCAAGAGTGCCCTTGCTGCGGAAGTTGCTGGGAAGGTCGTTGTATTCGCGGACAACCAGACCGCCTGCCACGGGCACCACGCCCTCGTCGTCAAAAACGATGCCGGTGGAGCCGATGACGGGGTAGGTCATGAGCACCATCAGACCGGCGCTGGCAGGATCGCAGAGGATGTCCTGATAGGCGAACATGGAGGTGTTGTACACCAGAGTGCACACCTTTGCCACATCCGCGCCGAAGCCGCTGCCGGGGAAAACCTCACCGGTGCGCAGCACGAGTTTTTTGTCTACTTGCTTTGCCATACTTTCTTTCCTTTCACCATGGTCATTATGCAGCGTCCGAACACCTTTTCGCCAGCGAAGGGTGTGGCGCGTCCTGCGGAGCGGAACTGCTCCGGATCTATTGTATATTCACAGCCCAGATCGAACACCGTCAGGTCAGCGGGTCTGCCCTCGCCTATTGGCAGGGCGCAGCCTGCGCCGAAGCGCTGTGCCGGTCTGACGCTCATCAGTCCGATAAGCTGTTCAAGGCTCATTATTCCCGTTTTCACGAAATTTGTGTACATCACGGGGAAGGCGGTCTCCAGACCCACCACGCCGAACAGGCTGCCGGCAAGTCCGCCGGATTTTTCCTCCGCCGAATGGGGAGCGTGGTCGGTGGCGATCATGTCGATGGTGCCGTCCAGCATACCCTGCACCAGAGCGTCGCGGTCGGCGGCGGCTCTCAGAGGGGGATTCATGCGGAAGCGTCCGTCCTCCTGCAGATCCTCGTCGCAGAGGGTGAGGTAATGGGGTCCGGTCTCGCAGGTGACATCCAGTCCCTCCGCCTTTGCCCTGCGGATGAGCTCAAGGCTCTCCTTTGTGGACAGGTGGCACATATGATAGCGCACGCCGGTTCTTCGCACCAGCTCAAGGTCGCGCTCCAGCTGAGCCCATTCGCTCTCGGAGGAGATGCCCTTGTGTCCGTGTCCCGCGGCGTAGACGCCGTCGTGGATGTAGCCGCCGTGAAGCAGCCGCTCGTCCTCGCAGTGGGCGACGATGGGCCTATCCAGAGCCTTCGCCCGGAGCATCGCCTGCTCCATCATTTCGTCGCTCTGCACGCCCTTGCCGTCGTCGGAAAAGCCGATGACCTTATCTGCCATGGCTTCCATGTCGCTGAGCTGACCGCCCTGCTCGCCCACGGTGATGGAGCCGTAGGGGATGACCTCCACCAGAGCGTCCTTTTCTATTGCCTCGAGCTGCTGCGCGAGGGTGTCCGCGCCGTCGGGTACAGGCCTGAGGTTGGGCATGGCGCAGACGGTGGTGTAGCCGCCGGCAGCCGCCGATTCGGTTCCGCTGGCAATCGTCTCTTTATAACAAAAACCCGGCTCCCTCAGATGAACGTGAACATCAGAGAAGCCGGGAAATATAACCGGATCGGAAAAACCGGAAAAATCAAAAACTTCCGCTCCGGAAGGAACGGAAATATCATTGCCAACAGAAATAATAACACCATCTTTTACGAGAACGTCAAATCGCACCGGCTCGTGTCCGGTGAATACTCGGGCGTTCCTGAGGATGCTGTACATGGCCTTTCAGCCTCCTTATTTCTTAACTCCGTATATTTTATCTCATGACACCATTTCTGTCAATCCTACATAATGCCAAAATAGCAGAGCAATTTGATATTATTTTTTTGGATATTGATTTTTTATGGTGAAAAACCTGAAAGAATATATTATAATGATTAATTGGAAATCACCTCAGAAAATCTCCGGCAAAGGAAAGGTAACCAGCCATGACCAGAGATCCTCGCAGCATACTGGGCGTTGGTCCCTATGCTACCGAAGCAGAGATAACCAAGGCTTACCGCGAACTGGCAAAGCAGTATCATCCCGACCTCAATCCCGATGACAACTGGTCCGCCGAGCGGATGAGCGAGATAAATCACGCCTACGAGCAGCTCAAGCAGGAGTGCGAGTACATCCGCGCCGAGGAGGCGATCCCTCCCCTTGAGCGCGCCAAGCGTATGCTGGATGTGTGCCAGTTTGAGGAGGCAGCCGAGCTGCTGGGCACCATCCCTCCCCCGCGCAACGCCGAATGGTTCTGTCTGAGCGCCATCGCCGCCTACGGCATGGGCGAGGGAAAGACCGCTCTGAGCTTTGCCAAGAAGGCGGTATCCCTCAAGCCGGAGGTTGCCGAATATCAGCGCGTGCTCCGCAACGTCAGGACCGGAGAGAAAAACTCCCGGCACCGTATGCGCAGCTATACCTCACCGGTCATGTCCTGCAGCACTTTCTTCGTGCTGGCGATCATCGCGGTGCTGGTGCTGATGTTCCTGTTCAGTCCCCTCGCCGCGCCGCTGCGCTGGTGGCAGAACTGACCGCATACCGGCACCGTATCACGTCTGCCTTATCTTTCTGATCATTTATCATAACGGATAAAGGAGGAACGCTCATGTCCCGCTTCAGCGGCTGCGCACAGCTTGGTCGTGCCATCAGTTCCATGGTGGATCTTGCCGTGGAGATCAACTTCATATCCGACTCCGCACGGATCGTGACCCATTCCCGTGCCTTTGGCTCGCTGGGACGCTTCCGCACCTATTCGGCTCTGCTCCGCATCCTGCGCGAATCGCTGGTGTTCGCAGAGGACACGGACGAGTTTGAGAGCGGCTTCTGTGTGGAAAACGTCGTCACGCCCATGTGCGACGGCGAGCACAAGGTGGAGTGCGAGCTGCGGATGAAAACCGGCAGCGACGGTCAGCCCATCTGGTACAACGCCATGTTTATCCGCATAAACCAGACCGGCGACTTTGACGGACGGGCAATGCTCATCATATCGGACATCAACCACCACAAGGAGGTGGAGGCTCACGCCGCCCGTCTGAGCGAATGGGTAGAGCGCGATCCTCTCACCGGACTGTACAACAAGAAGGCTGCCCAGACCCTCATCGACACCTACCTCAACGGCGAGGGAAGGAACTCCCGTCACACCATGATCTTCTGTGACCTTGACGACTTCAAGGGCGTCAACGACAAATTCGGTCATCCCATGGGCGACGCGCTGCTGTCCGCCATCTCCGAGCGCCTGACCGGCACCTTCCGCCGTGAGGACATCCTGTGTCGCATAGGCGGCGACGAGTTTGTCATACTGATGAAGAACGCATCCGGACGTTCCTATGTCTCCCACCGCGCGGACGTTCTGCTGGAGCGGATGAGTATGCCCTTTGAGCTGGGCGACAACCGTCTCAGCGTTACTCTCAGCCTCGGCATCGCCGGCTATCCCGACTGCGGCTCCACCTATTCCGAGCTGCTGCAGAACGCCGACAAGGCCATGTACGTTTCCAAGAACAACGGAAAGAACCAGTATTATTTCTTCGAGGACCTGAACACAGTCAAAGGCAGCACTGCATCCGACGAGGAAGCCGTTTCTGACAGCAGCTCCGCCGACTCCCGTTCGGCGTACCGTTCAAAGGAGAAAATCGGCGATTACATATTCAACACCCTTTACGAATCCACCGACATCAGCCGCACCATTCCCCTCGTGCTGCAGCTCATGGGTACCCACTTCCAGCTTGGCAGGGTCGCCATCACCGAATTCCGCGGCGACACCATGCACGTTATCCATCAGTGGAACGCAAACGGCATCAAGGAGCTTGACCGGCCCATCGATTATACCGGTGAGCTGCGCGCCCTGTTCGAGGGCTCCCGTTCCTGCGAGAACATGACCATGCGCTACGACGACATCGACCGCACTCCTGCGCAGGTGCGCAGCAAGCTTCAGGACGCAGGCATAGACGACGTTTATGCGTTCCTGCACTGTCCGCTGCTGGACAACGGCGTCATACGCGGCTACATCGTTTTCTTCGACTGCAATTCCCCACGCACATGGAGCGACGAGGAGCGCAGCACTCTGAGCTATGTGGCGCGGCTCATCAGCCTGTTTGTTTTCAAGCAGCAGGCATACGAGCGCACCGCAATGGCGTACGATCTTGTCAATCAGGCAATGGACGGTTCCCCTCTCTCCATGGTGATCGTCGATCCGGAGAGCTACCGTCTCAGATACGTCACCCGAAAGCTCGTCCATGATTTTCCCAACGCGGCGGTGGGTGAGATCTGCTACCGTTCGATCTACGGCTTTGACGCCCCCTGCGATTTCTGCCCCATGCGGCTGCTGAAGGAGGAGGGCACCGACGAAACCCGTACCCTTGAGCTGTATAACCATCCTCAGGGACTGTCCGTAGTATACAGCGCCGCCGACATCACTCTGGAGGACGGGCAGAAGGCCTGTCTGTGCGGCAGAATAGACACCTCGCAGTACAAGGTGCGCGAGCTGGAACTGGAGGCGGAGAACGCCCGTCTGCGTCAGCGCCTTGAGGCTCTCGGTGAAAAAACCGAATGACAACCATCGGAGGTACAACATACATGAACACCATTGTCAGCTTTACCATCAACCACGACATCCTGGAGCCGGGTCTCTATCTCTCCCGTGTGGACGGCGATGTCTTCACCTACGACCTGCGCTTTGTGCGTCCCAACACTCCTCCCTTCATGGAGCAGGCCGCCATGCACACCCTTGAGCATCTGTTCGCCACCATCGCCCGCAACGGCGACAAGTCGGACAACGTGATCTATTTCGGACCCATGGGCTGCCGCACCGGCTTTTACCTGCTCACCCGCGGTCTGCGCCACAGTGAGGTCATCGATCTTGTGAGCACCACCATTGCTCAGTGCGCCGCATGGTCGGAGGAGATCCCCGGAGCGCAGAAGATCCAGTGCGGCAACTGGCTGGAGCACGATCTGGAGGGCGCAAAGGCTCTGGCATCGGGCTACGCCTCCGTCATCGCACGCTGGACGCAGGATATGCTGGAGTATCCGCAATAAGCATTGTTTCATTTTATCCCAACACACAGTCTTCATAAACAGGCAGATTTCCCGGTACACCGCCATACATTCGGGCGTTGTGCCGGGTTTGCTTTTGTTGATAATATCCGAAGAAATGTCTCCCGGCTTGCTTTTGCCGCCGAAAAACGGTATAATGGGATCAGCGCGATGAGAGCATACCCCACTTTTTCCTCTCATCCATACAATATTTTGGAGGCTTGATAGCTTGAGTAACCTTCTGAACGGCATCGCTGCCGCTGTCAGCGCAAAGGTCAGACGGGACGCAGACAAACCCTCCGGATTGCTCTGGAAATGCATGAACTGGCTGTACCGCAATATCTGCTGGTACGGTATGCAGATAATCCGCTCCTTCAACCGCGCGCGCCGCAGAACACGGCGTGTGCTCCGTCCGGTCAAGGACTTCCTCAGCCGCCGCGTGGGACAGCCGCTGTCCGCCGCGTGGGCTTCTTTCAAGGCCTTTGCCGCCGACTGCGGACGGGGAGCCGGAGCCGTCGCCGCATCCCGTAAGGACGGCGGAATCAAAGCCATGGCTCGCACCGCCGCCGACGTGACCGCCAAAGGCACCGCAAAGCACCGCTCCTTCCTCATCGGCGCGGTCAACCACTGTCTGCCGGTGCTTTCCCTGATAATCCTCGCCGTTGTGGCGGTCAGCTTCTTTGGGCGCACCTATGTGCTGGGTGTTGATTACAACGGCAGCACCATCGGCTACGTCGCCCAGGAGGGCACCTACACCGACGCCACCGAGATGGTGGGTCAGCGCGTCATCAGCTCCAGCGAGGATTTCCGCAACGCCCTGCGCCCCAGCTACACCCTGTGCGCGGTTAGCGATCTGACCAGTCTCTCCACCGCCGAGGAGCTGTGCAACACCATACTCGTCAACAGTGACGACGTGGAGGAGGCTTGCGGTCTGTTCGTCGGTGACCGTCTTATCGGTGCTGTGCGCAGCGAGGGTGACCTGACCTACATCCTTGATAATTTCCTTGAACAGTACCGCATGGGCAAAGCCAACGAATCCCTCACTCTGGTGGGTGAGCCCCGTGTGCAGAGCGGTCTTTACGCCACGGAAAAGATCATGAACGCCGCCGACTTCCGCGAATACATCAGCCAGACCGAGCTGGTGACCGAAGTCTACACCATCAAAAAGAACGACACCGTTTCCAAGATTCTTGACCGCTTCTCCATGACCGAGGAGCGTTTCTATCAGCTCAACGAGGGCTTTGACGGCAATCTTGTTGCCGGAAGCACGCTGCTGGTGGAAAAGGAATCCCCCGTGCTGCAGGTGCAGAGCGTGGTGCTCAACACCTACGAAAAGACCATCGCCTACTCCACCACCACCGTCAAGGATCCCACCAAGTACACCAGCTACCGCAAGGTGACCACCGCCGGAAAGAACGGCACCCAGAAGGTCACCGAGAAGATCGTCTACATCGACGGCGAGCAGGTCAGCAAGTCGGTGGTCTCTCAGGAGACTCTGGTGGAGCCTGTCACCGAGGTCATCACCGTGGGTACCAAGAAGCAGGCAACCGGCAACTATGACGGTCCGCTGAACGTGACCGGCTCCGGTCAGTTCACATGGCCTGTGCCCGGCTGCAGGTCTGTATCCTCCAGATACGGCTATCGCTGGGGCAGACTGCACGCCGGTATCGACATCTCCGGCGGCGGCGTATACGGCAAGAGCATTGTTGCCGCCGACAAGGGCACGGTCATTTCCGTCAAGAACGAGCCCAGAGGCTACGGACTGAATCTGGTCATTTCCCACAACAACGGCTACACCACCCGTTACGCGCACTGCAGCAAGATCCTTGTTTCCGTGGGCGAGACGGTATCCAAAGGTCAGACCATCGCCAAGGTGGGCAACACCGGTCGTTCCACCGGACCGCATCTCCATTTTGAGATCCGCAAGAACGGCAGTCCCCAGAACCCCATGAACTGGTTCTGATCGCTGATATAACAAAAAACGGCTTTCGTCCGATGCCCGGGCGAAGGCCGTTTTCCTGTTTCTGTGACTATATTTTCATTTCGAAGCAATCCATACGAACCGTGCAGCGGTCGTCGTTATCTGTGCCAATGTCGCCCTCGGCATAGCGGAAACCGGCAAGCTTACAGGCTCTCACCGCCGGCACATTGCCGCTCAGTTCCAGCAGGCGCAGACTTTCCGCGCCCATGTCTACGGCAATACGACTCAGTCGGATCATAACTTCTGTACTCGTTATCGATCTGTCTCTGAATGGGCAGACCATCAGACGCTCGATATACATCGCCTTTTTATTCGGATAACGCCAGTTTATCCTTTCTGCGCCCTCGATGGTCTCCCTCATGGAGAACGCCGCCAGAATTGATCCGTCCTCTCCTTCCATCACCCACATTCTGCCTGCGGAGATGTCCGGAGCAAAGTAACAATAGGGGTAATCCCCTCTCCAGACGTGGACGTTTTTTCTCCGCATTTCCCGTTCCGTCTCTTTGGCAAGCTCAGTGATCTGCGGAAGATCTTCGGCGGTCGCCTTTCTCAGCTGTCTCATGTCGTTCCCTCTCTGCCGCGATCATGCCAGCGGCTTTTCGTAACCGAATTCGCGCAGGGTGGTGTGCTCATTGATGACCTCGTCGTAGTGCCCTGCGGCGCGGACAAAGCCGCAGTTTTCGTAGAAGCTTATTGCCGGTCGGTTGATGTCCACCACGAACAGGCGCAGGTATTCGCCCCCCAGCTCACGGGCTATGGCTTCGGCATGAGCTATCGCCTGCCTCCCCACGCCCATGCGTCTGTGCTCCGTGCTGACACCGAAGCGGTCAAAGTATATCGCAGGCGCGCCGGGGCGCTGCCATGTCACATGGGCGGCTCCCTCACATTCGCGGCACAGGGAGAACGCCGCGGTGATGGTGTGCTCGTCCTCAAGGACGTACATCACGCCGGTTTCGATATCCTCCTCGAAGTAATCGAAGGGGTAGAATTCGTTCCAGATGGGGACACCTGTGCGGTCCATGTGCTCCACGATGGCGGTGAACATTTCGTTGAGCCGGGGCAGATCCTTCGGTCGGGCGAGTCTGATGTTCATGCTGATATCTCCTGTTCTGACTGAATTGCGGTGTCCGCCGTGGCAAGACAGCTGCCTGCGATCATGATGACCAGCGCGGCAAGATAGGCAGCATCCGGCAGCTGACGGAAGATGATCAGCGACAGGGCGGCTCCCACAAAGGGCGCGGCGGCGTAATAGGCGCTGGTCTTGGCAGCGCCCAGATCGCGCTGGGCGTGGATATAGAAATATATGCTCAGCCCGTACGCCACAAAGCCCAGTGCCAGCGCACCGCACAGCGGCAGCAGGCGTGGCAGGGTCTCTCCCCGGGCGAAAGCGACCGCCAGCGCGCCGCCGCCCGAGCAGAAGCCCTTGATGACCACGATGGTCAGGGGATCTGCGTCAGACAGCTTACGGGTGCAGTTGTTTTCAAAGCCCCAGCACACGCAGGCAAGCAGCACCAGCAGCGAGCCTGCGGAGAAGCTCAGGCTGCTCATATCCTCAAAGGACAGAATGACGCTGGAGACGGTGACCAGCCCTATCGCCAGCCAAAGCCGCCAGGATATCTTCTCCCCGAACAGGCAGAGGGCTATGAGCGAGGTGGCGACTATCTCAAAATTGTTGAGCAGTGCCGCGTTGGCGGCGGTGGTCAGGGTCAGTCCCGTCATCAGCAGCACCGGCGCGGCGATGTCCAGCACCACCATGCCGATGATATATGGTGTGTCGCTGCGGTTGAGGGGGCGCCGGGTGCTCTTTATGCCTGCCAGACGGCGCACGCCGCCCGTTATCGCCAGCCCCAGACCTGCGCCCAGATAGAGCAGTGCCGCCATGGTTGTCGGGGACACCTGCCCCAGCAGCAGCTTGGACAGCGGCGAATTGAGGGCATAGAGTACTGCTGCCAACAGCGCGAAAATCGTTGCGTTTCTTTGCCTTCGGTTCATTTTTGCACACCTGAAAAAACAGGCAGCATCGCGCACAATCGGTGCGGTGCTGCCGTTTATTTTTTGATGGAATCCCAGTAGGCTTTGGCTGCCTGCTCGGTTTTGTTGCTGCCGGGACGGTAATACTGCCTGTCCTTGATGGCGTCGGGCAGATACTGCTGCTTTACCCAGCCGTTGGGGTAGGCGTGGGGGTATTTGTAACCTGTGCCGTGACCCAGCTTTGCCGCGCCGGCGTAGTGGGAATCCTTGAGATCGGCAGGAATATCGCCGGTCATGCCGTTGCGGATGTCGTCGATCGCCTCGTCGACGGCGGTGATGCCGGTGTTGGATTTGGGTGCCGTTGCCACCAGTATAACCGCGTCCGCAAGGGGAATCCTCGCTTCGGGCATACCGATCTTGTTGGCGATATCCACCGCGGCGTTGACGATGGGGATTATCTGGGGATAGGCAAGCCCCACGTCCTCGCAGGCGCACACCATCAGCCGCCGGCACACCGAGGGCATATCCCCTGCCTCCAGCAGCCGCGCCATGTAATGCACCGCCGCGTCAGGGTCGGAGCCGCGCA
>SVPO01000077.1 GCA_015065795.1 Oscillospiraceae bacterium
TTATTCAGATTCAACGATCGTCCAGCTCGGCAAGACGCAGTCTCAGACCCTGCAGCTCACGGCGCAGACGCTCGACCTCGCGCTTGGCTTCATCGGCCTCGAGACGGGCACGCTGGCTCTCCTCGAGATATTCCTTGATCTGGGAGCGCAGATTGTCCGCAGTGCCGTTTGCCTTGTGGCAGTCATCGGCATAGGACAGCGCGCACAGCACAGCTGCCATCGTGGTGGACACGCGGGAATTTTCAGAAAGCATATCGTTCATACGCTGATCGACTTCGTCGCCGATCATTCGCATGTACATATCGTCATCGTCAGAAGTGATGTAATAATCTCCGCCGCAGATGGTCAGCTTTACCTTGTTTTTCATATGTTTGACTTGCTCCTTTGTTTCTCATTCTTGAACAGGCTTCCGCCATTTTATATACAAAATATATTATATATTATTTTATCTCGCTTGAAAAGAGAAATATCGTATTTTGTGTTCATTTTTTTGCATATTCCATGCGCATCAGATATCCCGTCTGAAGGATGAATATCCCAGATATGAAAATACGAGAAAATGAACCGCAACGGAAATCACGCAGGAAATGAAGCTGCATCCGTTTCCGTAAGGCGACGCGCACAGCGGCACGGTCAGATCAAAGCAGAAGGGCAGCGCAACGCCCAGCACCCCCGAATCAACCAGTCCCGCAAGAGGACCTACGCTCATGCCACCCACCGCAAGCACGGCGGAGCATATTCCGGATATGCCCCGGGAACGGGTCATGTTGCCCACAGCGGCACACAGAGCGACGCACACGGCAACCATACCGCAGCAGCACAGGAAGACGGTGAAGACGTGCATCCCCCAGTCGGAGGTGTATATCCTGCCGTTGATGTATCCGACATACTCGCCGCCCGACGGTTCCATCAGCACACCGCAGCCTATACCTGCCGCAGCATAGGCAACACCCATGAACAGCACGCCCAGCAGCAGCGCGGTCAGCAGCTTGGCGGCATAAAGCTTGATGCGTGTGGCAGGTCTTGAAATGATCACACGAACCGTGCCGCGCACAAACTCTCCGGCAAATATATCCGAAGCGTAAATGATCGTAATGACCGCCACAACGGGGATCATCAGCCACAGACAGAGGATCAGTGAATAACTGCTGCTCCAGTCCCAGATGACAAGATTGTTGTCCAGCCTGTACTGTGCCACCGCCTGATCACGGGACAGCTGCGTTATCCTGTGTTCAAGAACGGCTTTCTGCGTTCCTGACGTTTCGGGTATTTCGAGAGCAATAGCCTCGATCTCCTTCTCGTAGCCCTCCAGCTTTGCCTTGGTCTTTTCGCGCCATCCCTCATTATCCGGTTCGGAAAAAGCGGCGGCGGCATGAACATTGGAGAACAGCCCATCGGCATCCGCGCCCGATTCCTTTACCACCGAGCACATGAACGACAGAGCGAAGGACAGCACGAAAACCAGCACGAAGCATCCCAGCAGACTGCCCTTGCTCCACAGCTTGCGCTGTTCAGCCTTCATGGCGCGAAGCAGCTTACCCATCGTATCCACCTCCGCTGTAGATTTCGGAATAATCCCGTCTGGTGACCGGCTTGAGTCTGAGCATACGGTAGTACGCCTCCTCCAGCGTCATCTCCATGGGCGTGACCTCATAGACGAGATGCCCCCGTGAGAACAGCATACTGATGATCTTGGGTATCATCGCCTGCTCGGCATCGACGATTATGGAATCGCCGCGCACCTCGGTTATCACTCCTGCCGCCTCGCATATATACGGAGCGGCGGCATCGGGACGGTCAAGCAGCAGCTTATGGCGCTGCTTGCTGCAGTTCGCCTTCTTGAGGGTGTCAACGGTACCCACACCTATCAGGGTGCCGTTATCCATGATGGCAACACGGTCGCACAGCTTTTCCAGCTCCAGCATCTGATGGGATGTAACCAGCACGCTCATGCCGTACTCGTCCGCAAGCCTGCGCAGCAGACGGCGCAGATCCACCACGGATATCGGATCAAGACCATCCAGCGCCTCGTCAATTATCAGCAGTCTCGGCGAATTGAGCAGCGCGGCGGCAATGGCAAGGCGCTGCTTGACGCCGGCAGGATAGGTGCTGAATTTATCGTCGATATACACGCTGAGCTTGAGCTGCTCGATGAGATCCTCAACGCGCTCGTAGGGTATTCCGCCGTACATATCGGAAATGACCGAAAGATTGGCTCTGCCGGTCATGTATGAGTAGAATTCCGGACGGTCGGGCACAAAGCCCGTCATGCGCATACACTGCTCAAAGTCGCTGTACATACTCACGCCGTTGATGAGAATGTCTCCCTTGTCCGGCATGACCAGTCCGCCCACAAGCCGCATGAGCGTCGACTTTCCGGCACCTGTCGGTCCCAGCAGACCCAGGATCTCTCCCGGCTGAACCGACAGCGAAATATCACCGATCGCCGTAATGGCGCCGAACCGTTTGGTTACGTTCTCCACTGACAGTGCTAATCTCGACATTTTTCACGCTCCTCTGCTCACATGGACACACTGCTGCCATTATTATATAGAGTAATATAATAACATAATTGCCTGCGCCTTGTAAATACCCTATAATTTGTACACAATTACATATTGACATACTTAAAATTTTGTCGTATATTTATATTAACAAAGATAAATAATGCAATAAAAAATTTTCTGCACATTGTACGAAGGACAGCAAACCAACATAAATACTGCAAGGAGGTTTCGATTATGGCTATTGACGATGGACGTTTGAAGGCAGTTATCGGTAATCTCAAAGGAACCGGTATTTCCCTGACCGACATTGAAAAGGAAATCAATCTGCGCAACAAGTGGGGAAAGCGCCAGCATCCCGGGATGACCGACATGACCACCGAGGATCTGAAGTCAGCCATGCAGAACTGGATGCGGTTCTGATAAGCACCAATCTCCGCAGTACCTTTCGGCTTTGCGGAGCCGTCAGGATCAATTTGCTTACACCTATAGTGCCACCAGATAAATACTGACAGGGCTGCCCTGCTTTACCGCGCGGCAGCCCTGTCAGTTTATATATTGATATTTATTGTTATTTTTCTATTGTGCACGAGCCGTTAATGTGATAAAATACTTCCGATAATCATCTTTATTCAGGAGGATTCCAATAATGTCCGGACATTCCAAATGGAGTACCATCAAGCGCAAGAAGGAAAAGACCGATGCCGCGCGCGCCGCGGTTTTCACCCGCATCGGCCGCGAGATCCAGATCGCCATCCGCGAAGGCGGCGGAGCTGATCCCGCTTCCAACTTCAAGCTGCGCGACTGTATAGCCAAAGCCAAGGCCAACAACGTCCCCAACGACAACATCGAGCGTATCATCAAGAAGGCTGCAGGCGGCGGAGACGGCAAGGAATACGAAGCCCTCACCTACGAAGGCTACGGTCCCTGCGGCGTTGCCGTTATCGTTGAGACCCTGACCGACAACCGCAACCGCACCGCCGGTGAAATGCGTCACTATTTCGACAAGTTCGGCGGCAATCTGGGCAACTCCGGCTGCGTTTCCTTCATGTTCAAGGAAAAGGGCGTTCTGGTCATCGAGCGCGAGGACAACGACGAGGATACCGTCATGGAGCAGGCTCTCGAGGCAGGCGCTGCCGACTTCCAGGCCGACGACGATGTCTACGAGATCTTCACCGAGCCCGAGGATTTCACCGCTGTGCGTGAGGCTCTCGAGGGACTGGGCTACGCCTTCGTTTCCGCTGACGTGGAGAAGGTTCCCGACACCTACACCGCCATCACCGACGAGGATGCTGCTGTCAAGATGCAGAAGCTCCTTGATATGCTGGAGGAGAACGACGACGTTCAGGCCGTCTGGCACAACTGGGAGAACGCAGGCGAGTAATCCATTTACGAAATAATATCAAGCCGTTCCGCGCTGCAGGTCAGTACGGAACGGCTTTTCATTTTTTATGTCATTGTTTTCTTCTGACGGAAAGACAGCTCACTGCCTGTTCGCTGCCCTGTATTTTCCCGGCGTCACGCCTTTTATCGACCTGAACACGCGGATAAAATGGCTGCAGTCGGAAAAGCCTGTCTCCTGACTGATGCGGTTGAGGTCATGATCGGTAAAGATGAGATAATCCGCCGCCTTGCTCACACGCAGATAATTGATGAACTGCCTGCAGCTCTGGCGGTATATCGACTTGAAGCTCTTGGCAAAATGGGAATAGCTGATGCCGCACATCTCCGCCAGCTCGGTCACCTTCAGCTCCTCGGAATAGTGGGCGTCTATGTATTCTGTGATGGAGTATATGGGATCGCTGTTTGCCCGTGCAGAGGAATGTTCCAGCGAAAACCCTCTGTCCATCCACAGCCGCACCACACGATTGAGCAGTATATATAGATTGGCATCCATCACGGTGCCATAGCCGTAGCGTCGGTTGCTCATCTCGTCGATGCACTGACCGATCAGGGCTTCCGCGCCGATAGCTCTGCACTGCTCCGCGTCAAAGGTCATGTGTGCATCGGGATGACCTTCCGCGCGGCGGAACACCTCGCCGAAGCCCGGAGAATAGTCGGAGGAGATGCGCAGGCGGTTGACGTCGAACTTCAGCAGCGAATAGACCGGAAGCTCATCTTCGCCGCTGCGGATGGAATGAACCGCCTTGGGCGGAAAGATCGCCATGCCGCCCTTTTCCAGCCGACCGGATCTGTCCGAGCAGGTGTATTCAACGCTGCCCTGATGCAAATAGATTATTTCCACAAAGTAGTGCCAGTGCTTTTCGATGGGGAATTTTTCCCGTGAGGCATCGAAAACCATTGCATCCACCGGAGAATTGAGCACATCGCTTTTTTCAAACAGATTATCCATCGCTTCTTCTCCCCTGGCAAAAATAGATTTGTACAATTTTTTACAGCATTTATTATAGCATCATTCTATTTGAAAAGCTATAATATAATCTGCTTTATGCGCAAAATAACAGGAGGTTACAATAATGCTTGATTTTACTTTCTACAGCCCCACCAAATTCGCCTTCGGTCGCGACACCGAAAAACAGGCCGGCACACTGGTCAGAGAATTCGGCGGCAGCAACGTGCTCATCCACTACGGCGGCGGCTCGGTCGTCCGTTCCGGTCTGCTGGATCGTGTCAAGTCCTCCCTTGACGAAGCCGGTGTGAGATACACCGAGCTGGGCGGCGTTCATCCCAATCCCCTCAGCGACCTTGTTTACGAGGGCATTGACATCTGCCGCAAGGAAAACATCGACTTCATCCTCGCCGTGGGCGGCGGTTCCGCAATCGATTCCGCCAAGGCCATCGCTCTGGGTACCCTGTACGACGGCGACTTCTGGGATTTCTATTCCGGTGCTGCCGCGCCTCAGAAGGCTCTGCCCGTGGGCACCGTGCTGACCATCGCCGCAGCCGGCAGCGAAGGCTCCGGTGACTCGGTCATCACCAACAAGACCACCATGGAGAAGCGCGGCGCAGGCGGCGAGTGCATCCGTCCCAAATTCTCCATTCTCAACCCTGCTCTGACCCAGACTCTGCCTGCATATCAGACTGCCTGCGGCGTCACCGATATCATGGCTCACGTCTTTGAGCGCTATATCACCAACACCACCGACGTTGAGATCACCGACCGTCTGTGTGAGGCCGTTCTCATCACCATGAAGAACGAGGCTCCCAAGGTCATTGCCGACCCCAACGATTACGAAGCCCGCGCCAACATCATGTGGGCAGGCATGGTCGCCCACAACAACATCGTCGGCGTCGGCCGCGCTCAGGACTGGAACAGCCACGGCATCGAGCATGAGCTGTCCGGTCTGTACGACTGCGCACACGGTGCAGGTCTGGCGGTCATCATGCCTGCATGGATGACCTTTGTCATGAATCACAACGTCATGCGCTTTGCTCAGGCTGCCGTACGCATCTGGGGCTGCGACATGGACTTCACCTATCCCGAGCGCACCGCTCTTGCCGGCATCAAGGCCTTCCGCACCTTCCTGCACAATATCGGCATGCCCATCAACTTTGCCGAGCTAGGCGCAAAGGAAGAAGATATCCCTGCTCTGGTGGAGAAATTCGGCATCGGCGACGGCAAGACCGGCGGTTTTGTCCAGCTGGATAAGAACGACATCGCCGAGATCTACCGCATCGCTGCACATGCTGAACTGTAATCACCACCGAAAAGGAGAAAAATACAATGAAGATTCTTATGATCGGCGGCACCGGTACCATCAGCACCGCCATTTCCCGTCAGCTTCTTGAGGACACCGACCACGAACTGTACCTCATCAACCGCGGCGGACGCAACGACGTTCTGCCCACCAACGTCAACATCATACAGGGCGACATCAACGACGAGGCTGCCATGGCAGAAAAGCTCAGCGGCATGACCTTTGACGCTGTGTGCGACTTCATCGCCTTTGTTCCCGAGCAGCTGGAGCGCGACTACCGCCTGTTCAACGGCAAGACCCGTCAGTTTGTGTTCATCAGCTCGGCTTCCGCCTACCAGAAGCCCCTGAGCAACTATATCATCAACGAGGGCACTCCCCTCGCCAACCCTTACTGGGAATACTCACGCAACAAGATCGCCTGCGAGGACTATCTGATGAAGATGTACCGTGAGAACGGCTTCCCCGTCACCATCGTCCGTCCCAGCCACACCTACGACGAGCGCGCAGTACCCATGGGTGTTCACGGCAAAAACGGCAGCTGGCAGGTCATCAAGCGCATGATGGAAGGCAAGCCGGTCATCATCCACGGTGACGGCACCACCCTGTGGACCATGACCCACAACAGCGACTTTGCCCGTGCCTTCATCGGTCTGCTGGACAACGTCCACGCCATCGGTGAGGCTGTGCAGATCACCTCCGACGAGTCGGTCACATGGAACCAGATCTTCGGTGCCATCGCCGCACATCTTGGCGTAGAGCTCAAGCCCTACTACGTTCCCTCCGACTTCCTCGCCGCCGTCAGCGACTACGATCTTGAAGGCGGTCTCATCGGAGACAAGGCAAACACCGTCGTCTTTGACAACAGCAAGCTGCACCGCCTTGTTCCCGGCTTTGACGCAAAGATCCGCTTCGACCAGGGCGTTGCCATGACCCTTGATTACGTTCTGAGCCACAAGGAGTGCCAGATCGACGATCCCGAATTTGACGCATGGTGCGACAAGGTCATCGCCGCCATGGAAAACGCAAAGAAAGAGGTCCTTGCATAATGACAAACATCAAAGGTAAATGGGCACTGGTCACCGGTGCCAGCCGCGGCATGGGTCGTCAGGCAGCGAAGTTCCTAGCAGAACAGGGCTGCAACGTGATCCTTCACAGCCGCAGTCTTGAGCATACCGCCTCCCTTCTGGAGGAGATAAAGGCACTGGGCGTTGAGGCTGCCGCCGTCGCCGCAGAGCTTTCCGATCTTTCTCAGGTCGGCGCCATGCTCTCCGGGATCGACGCGATGGGCAGGCAGATCGATATCGTGCTCAACAACGCCGCCGTACAGATCGCCTATCGCACCGACTGGCTGACCACTCCTGCAGAGGATTACACCACCAGCTTTGTCATCAACACCACCGCTCCCATGATGATCTGCTATCATTTCCTCCCCGGAATGATCCAGCGCGGCTTCGGACGCATCGTCAACACCACCAGCGGCATCGACAAGGAGCCTCAGCAGGCAGGCTACTCCGCCAGCAAGGCGGCGCTCGACAAGGTCACCCGCGATCTGGGCACCACCGTCGAGGGCACCGACGTCATCATCAGCCTTGCCGATCCGGGCTGGTGCCGCACCGATCTGGGCGGTCCCAATGCCCCCAACTCTGTTGAATCCGCCATGCCGGGCATCGTGCTGGGCGTGTTCGTGGACGACGGCAGAAGCGGCCGCATCTTCCACGCACAGGATTACTGCGGAATGACCCTTGATCAGGCTCTCGAAGCGGTCAACGGCAAATAATCCCGATGAACAAACATAGCAAGAGTATCAGCAGGGCAGTCTTCACCATGTTGACTGTCCTGCTGGTGGCTTTTATCTACGGTAATTCCTCCGCCGACGGCGACACCTCCTCCGGACTCAGTCAGATGGTCACCCAATGGCTGAACGCTGCCCTCCAATGGCTGCATATTCCGCTGGAGCTGTCCAATCTGTTCGTCCGCAAGCTGGCGCATTTCGCCGCGTATTCCCTGCTGGGCGGTCTGCTCACCGCTACAGCAGCCTCGTGGCATGTAAAGCCGTGGAGGTTCACGCTTGTTTTCATCCCCGTGATCATCGGCGTATGTATCTCCTCGATGGACGAATACCTCCAGACCTTTATCCCCGGCAGATACGGATGCGTGTCCGACGTGCTGCTGGATATGAGCGGCGTTGTCTGGGCGGCTGCGGCGGTATCTCTGCTGCTGGCTCGCAGGGCAAGGTGTAAAGCCGAAAGCGTTACACCCGAAGAATAGTTTTTAACACGAAAACAAAAGAACAGCAGATCGGTCAACCCTTCAGCGACCGGTCTGCTTTTTTGAATATATAGAATTCACTTCATCAAAGACATAAATCATCGTCAAAATCAGAATCGTCATCCCAATCTTCTTGACAGCAGATGATATGTTTTGTTAACTCAATGGGCCACGGCACATCTTTTTCTCCGAAATATTCAACCGAGACGATCTCCGCCTCAGATATATGGCCGTAACTTCCGACCGGCACCATTACGATATCCCCAACGCTGTATACATCTCTGTCGGCAATGTAATGATAGACCCTGCTTCCTCCTTCAAACCGCACACCGCAATATATGTAATTTCCGTTATGAGCTCCCGCAGGAATACCATAAACCCTTCGATCAAACATATTCTGTTCGCGTTCGGCGAAGAGAGTGTTTTCCACAAAATAAAGGATTTCTCCCCATCTGTCAGGCAGACCGTCACGGTTATACGAGCCTGTATACGTCATTCTGCTTCCGTCGCGCATTTCCGCATCAATTCTGTATGTTTTCGAGAATTCATTTCTATCAAGTTTCTCTTTCTCAAACTTCAAAAACTGAATAACGCATGTGTAGAACATTTCCATCAACACCAAAGCCGAGTGAACATCTGTGACTTTATGAGTGGTACGCCTCTCAAATACATTATCCACGCAGGTATACTCAATTTCTCCGGAATCACAGTCAAGGAATAATCTTTCCGTGTCACTCATCGCAATCTTTTCATATCTATCTCTGTCATGGTTGATATAATCAACTGTCACCCTTACAGGCATATCACAGAAATCTTTTGGGTTTCGATCATCGTATCCACTCATAGTATTCACCTCATCTGCTTCCCATCCGCCAAAACCCGAATCGAACACGCACTTCGTGCAGCTATAGACTGTTCACTGCAAAATCTCGCCTTTTCTATGTACATATCCATGCAACATACATTTTCGCATCACAGCAGCATACTCTCAAGCTCGCTGATTCGCTTGATGATATGATCCGGCGCGGTATCTCCCGTCAGCGGTTTTCCTTTCGGATTGTACCAGCAGGCATCCATTCCTGCCGCCTTTGCTCCGGCAATATCTCCCGAAAGACTGTCACCGACCATCAGACACTCGGCAGCCTCGCAGCCCAGCTGCTCCAGAACATGACCGAAGAACTCCCCCGTAGGCTTGATGGCTCCCACCGACTGGGAGATGAACAGACTGTGGGTGCAGGACATGAAATCGATCGTGCGCGCGGTCTGGATGTCCGTCATGCCGTTGGTGGCGAGCACCATTCTGTACTTCTCCGAAAGCCTGCGATACACCTCAAGGGTGTCCTGCTCCATGGGTACCCGTGAGCCTGATATGCTCCAAATATAGCATTCCGTCAGCGCGTCCTCGGAGATGTCGCTTTCGAAAGTCTGACACAGATATCTGCACTGGCGGCGCAGGTATTCATAGTACAGCGTGTGATAATTGCGCTGCACCTCAGGGGATGAAACATCCCCCATTCCGCACTCATTCCATGCCCTGTAGCCGCACGCTTCTGCGGTTTTTATGTACTCCTCGGAATACTCCTTTCCAAGCAGTGATGACATATCCCTCTGAGCGCCGTGGAACGCCCTGCCGAAATCCAGCAGAGTGTCGTCCACGTCAAAGATCAGATACCTGTATGCTTTCATGTTCCCTCTCATTATGCAATTTACTCCCTTGTCAGCAGAGCTACCGACTCGACGTGCACCGTCCTCGGGAACATATCCACCGCAGTCAGCCTGCGTACGGAGTAACCTCTCTCCACCAGCCGCGCGCAGTCGCGGGCAAGGGTGGCAGGATCACATGAAACGTACACCAGCCGTTCGGGCGCCATCTTCGCCACGCAGTCCAGCAGCGCTTCGTCACAGCCCTTGCGCGGAGGATCGACGATGATGACGTCGGGATGCTCGCCGCGCAGCGCGAGCTGTTCCGCCGCCTCGGCAGCGTCGGCGCAGATGAACTCGGCGTTGTCTATACCGTTGAGCTGCGCGTTGACCTTTGCGTCCTCTATGGCAGGCGCGACGATCTCCACGCCGATGAGCTTCTTTACGCGCTTTGCCATGGTAAGTCCGATGGTACCGGCACCGCAGTAAAGATCCATCAGTGTCATATCCTCGCTCACGCCTGCGTACTCCGCGGCAACGGAATACAGCTGCTCTGCCTGCGGAGGATTCACCTGAAAGAAGGACAGGGGCGAAATGCGGAACTGCGTCCCCAGCAGGAAATCGGTTATGTATTCGCTGCCCCACAGCAGGCGGCAGCGATCACCCAGAATGACGTTGGTGCGCAGGGTGTTGAAATTGAGCAGCACGCCGCTAACCGAATCGTCGGCGGCACGCACCGCGCTGACCAGAGCGTCCTCGTCGGGCAGCTTTGTGCCGTTGATGACAAGGCAGACCATGGTCTCGCCCGTGGACACAGACTTGCGCATATAGAGATGGCGCACCATGCCGCTGTGCTTCTCCTCGTCGTAGGGTAGCACGGAGCGGTCGGTCATGTATTTCGCCACCGCGGAGCAGATTGCCCCGAAACCCTCGGGCTGCAGCGAGCAGTCGTCGCTGCGAACCACGCGGTGGGTGTGTCCTGCGTAGAATCCGAAGCAGGGCTGCCCCTCACGGTCGGTGCGGCAGGGCAGCTGCGCCTTGTTGCGATAACGTGCGGTGCTTTCCGAGGGGATAAACCGCTCGGGAGTGATATCCAGCCCACCTATGCGGCGCATGGCGTCGGCAACCCGCTGTTCCTTGGCGCGGCACTCTGCTTCATAGCTGATGTGACGATAGGCACAGCCTCCGCACTGAGGATATGCGGCACATCCGCTGTCCACACGGTCGGCAGAAGGCTCGATTATCCGCTCGGTGCGCGCATAGGCAAGGTTCTTTTTCACCTTGAGCAGCTTTGCTTCTATCTTATCTCCCGGCGCGGTGGCAGGCACAAACACCGCAAGACCGTCATAGCGACCGATGCCTTCCCCCTGCGAGCCGAGAGCGTCTATCTCCAGCTCGATTATCTGATTTTTCTTTAACTGCTCCACAATATAGTTTCCTTTCACAAAAGGCTCTTTATCTTTTTGATGGCACCTTTTTCCAGACGGCTGACCTGCGCCTGGGAGATCCCCACCTCTGCGGCAACCTCCATCTGGGTACGTCCGTGGAGAAAGCGCAGGGTAAGGATGGTCTTTTCCCGGTCGCACAGATCGCGGATGGCATCCTTGAGCGCCATTTCTCCCAGCCAGTTGTTGTCGTCGTTGTTGTCGCCTATCTGGTCCATGACGTAGATGGTGTCTCCCCCGTCGGAGTAGACCGGATCATAGAGGGATATGGGCTCCACAATGGATTCCAGCGCCAGCACCACCGATTCCTTGGGCAGCTCCAGCTCGGAGGCTATCTCCTCTATCTGCGGCTCACAGCCCTTTTCGTTGGTCAGCCGTTCCTTGACCTGCATGGCGCGATAGGCAAGGTCACGCAGGGAGCGGCTGACACGAACCGAGTTGTTGTCCCTGAGATAGCGGCGTATCTCGCCGATTATCATGGGCACGGCGTAGGTGGAAAAGCGCACGTTCTGGGATATATCGAAATTGTCGATGGCTTTGATCAGCCCGATACACCCCACCTGAAACAGATCGTCGAGGTTTTCGCCGCGGTTGGAAAAACGCTGTATCACGCTGAGCACCAGTCGCAGATTGCCGTTGACCAGCTGTTCACGGGCATTCTTATCCCCTGCCCGGCTCTTCATGAGC
>SVPO01000078.1 GCA_015065795.1 Oscillospiraceae bacterium
CTTATGGGCGGCGAGCACGATGCTGGTCTCGGTGGGGTCGCCGATGTGGGTCTCGCTGCCGTCGATGTTGAACAGAACCGAGCCGTCGCAGCACAGAGCGCCGCAGCGCAGCAGCTTGCGGATGGCATCGGAGTTGCTGTCGGTGATCTCGCTGTCCTCGCCGGTCTCGTCGCTGTAGGCGCGCACGAGGGTCATCTTGTTCTGGGTGAGGGTACCGGTCTTGTCCGAGCAGATGATGGAAGCGCTGCCCAGAGTCTCAACGGCAGGCAGGCTGCGGATAATGGCGTTGCGCTTGACCATGCGCTGCACACCGATGGAAAGAACGACGGTGACGATGGCAGGCAGACCCTCGGGGATGGCGGAGACCGCGAGGGAAACGGCGGTCATGAAGGTTTCGAGCAGCTCGTTCTTGTTGATGAGATAGTCAACGACAAAGACCACCGCGCAGGCAGCCAGAGCGACAAAGCCCAGATACTTGCCCATCTGCGCCAGCTTGAGCTGGAGGGGAGTGGCGGTTTCCTTCTCCTCGTTGAGCAGACCGGCGATCTTGCCCATCTCGGTGCTCATGCCGGTGGCGGTGACCACTGCCACGCCGCGGCCGTAGGTGACCGAGCAGCCGGAGTAGACCATATTGACGCGGTCGCCCAGAGGAGCGCCCTCGGGCACTTCGGCGTCGGCGTCCTTTTCGGAGGGCACCGATTCACCGGTCAGCGCCGCTTCCTCACACTTGAGGCTGGCGCTGCTGATGAGCATGGCGTCGGCAGGGACGAAATCGCCGGCCTCCAGCAGAACCACGTCGCCGCGAACCAGAGCCGAGGAGTCGATGACCTGCTCCTTGCCGTCGCGGATGACACGGGCGTGGGGGCTGGACATATTCTGCAGAGCCTCCAGAGCCTTTTCCGCCTTGCTTTCCTGAGCCACGCCGATGACGGCGTTGAGCACCACGATGAGCAGGATGAGTATCGGCTCGAAGAATTCCTTGGGCTTGCCCTCCTTGATGGCGACGGCAAAGGACACTGCCGCCGCGATGAGCAGGATGATGATCATCACATCCTTGAACTGCTCAAGGAAGCGCACCAGCATGGTCTTTTTCTTTTTCTGGGCGAGCTCGTTGGGGCCGTCCTGCGCCAGACGTTCGGCGGCTTCCACCGCGCTCAGGCCGGTGGTGGTGTCGGTTTCGAGTGAAGCGAGCAGCTTCTTCTGACTGTCGGTCATTTCGATTCCTCCGGTTAGTGATGGATTTCTTTATTATTTCCGCAGGCAGGCGGAGATATCACCTGCGTCCGGAAGCAAAGATACATAAAAAAAGCTCATGCACGGTCGGACACCGCACATGAGTCTGGTCGATTAAGGCAAGCCAGGGCGAAAACGCCGGGATGTTGACTTGCCGCGCACGGCGTGGGCCGCGGCCGACTACTCCCTCAGTATGTAGTATTCTTATGTTACCATGTTTTTCCTCGGCTGTCAATAATCGCGGCGGTTACAAAATATATACAAATCGCCGCGGCTGTAGCAAAAGCAGGCGTATTGACGGGGAACGGGAGGTAGAGTATAATAATGTAAACAAAATGATACAAAACGGAGGGACAGACATGGCGACCGATTTCGGCTTCAGAGCATACGATGTGGAAAGATGCGCCGACCCGTTTGTTTTCATCAGCTACAAGAGCGAGGATTACGAACGCGTGGCTGTGTACGCGCGTCATCTGGTGAAAAACGGCATAAACGTCTGGTACGACGAGGGACTGCACTCGGGCGTGGACTGGGAGTCCTACCTGATGTCCGTCATTGAAAAGCCCCACTGCAAAGCCGTGCTGCTGTTCCTTTCGGCAAAGGTGGCGCAGTCCACGGTCATCCCTCTGGAGACCACTCAGGCGCGCGCCTGCAAAAAGCCCACCGTTGCGGTGCATCTCGAGCCGGGACTGGACATCGAGGTGCTGCTCAGCAAGGCGATAAAGATATATGTGGAGCAGCGTCAGAGCGTCCGCGCCCATATCGGCACGCAGGAAAGCATCTGTGCCGAGGTGCTCGCCGCCGCGCGCAACGCCATGGCCGGCACTCCTGCCGCCGTCAGTCATTCCTCCGTGGAGACCCTGTGGAAGAACGCGCAGATGTTCCTGATGAACGCCCGACGTTCCGGAAGCAGCGAGGATACCGACCGCGCGCGGAAGTATCTCGAGCAGATGACCGAGCAGGAGCCTTCCGATCACCGCGGATGGCTGGGTCTTGCTCTGTGCGCCTGCCTGCACCGCCCCGAAAGCAGCGAGGGTGCGCTCCGGCAGCTCAGAGAGGGCGCGAAGTATTATTCCTATGTGGTAGCGGCAGGAGCCGACAATATTGCCTCGCAGGAGTATACCGATGCAAAGTCCCGTCTGTGGGAGGATGTCCTGAAGGTCTACCGTCAGGATGCCGCCAGATATACAGGCGCGGATGAGGTGAAGCGGCTGCGCGAGCAGGCGGCCCAGCTTGGCAGCTTTTTCGGTCACACCCAGCCGCACCTGCGCGGAGATTACGATCGTCTGCTGGCAGAGATGGATGCGCGTGTCAGAGCGGCGGAAGCCGAGCAGCTGAGGCTGGAAAAAGAAGCTGAGATGCAAGCGATAGCCGCACAGTGTGAGTGGGAGAATGATTCTGGCGGCGGAGTTTGCCTGAAGAAGTATATCGGGAAATCCAGTCGAGTTATAATCCCTGGGACAGTAGGTGGTCGGAAAGTGACGAGCATCGGCGATGAGGCGTTCCGTGACTGCGCCGGTCTGACCTCGGTCACCATCCCCGACAGCGTGACGCACATCGGGTATGGGGCGTTCCGTGACTGCGCCGGTCTGACCTCGGTCACCATCCCCGACAGCGTGACGAGTATCGGCTCGAGCGCGTTCTATGACTGCACCGGTCTGACTTCGGTCACCATCCCCGGCAGCGTGACGCACATCGGCAATTGTGCGTTCGATGGCTGCGCCGGTCTGACCTCGGTCACCATCCCCGACAGCGTGACGCACATCGGCAATGGTGCGTTCTGTGACTGCACCAGCCTGACCTCGATCACCATTCCCGACAGCGTAGTGGATATCGGCGATATGGCGTTTTATGGCTGCACCGGCCTGACTTCGGTCACCATCCCCGGCAGCGTGACGCACATCGGCATTTGGGCGTTCTATGGCTGCACCGGTCTGACTTCGATCACCATTCCCGACAGCGTGACTGACATCGGCTGGAGTGCGTTCAAGAAATGCACCGGTCTTACCTCGGTCACCATTCCCGGAAAAGTTAAAGAGCTTGGGGAAGAAGTGTTCCAAGACTGCCCGAACCTCACCGTGTACGGCACCGGCGGTTTCTTCTCCGAGGTGCGAAAAGCCGCCCTACAGAGCCGCGTGAAATACAAGAAGATCAAATAACCCTGCTCGGCAGATCAGTATTCATCTATCATATTATTATCTATCCCAAAGGAGGTCGCCTGCCATGCTTTGCCCCAGATGCGGTGCCTACAGCCCGTACAATACCGCTGTGTGCAACCGCTGCGGAACAAAGCTTGCAGGCGAAAAGGCAGGCAAATCGCCGCGCCGCAGCCGCTCGCAGCAGTTCTACCGCCGCGCGCAGAAAAGCGACTGGGAGAAAAGCCGCGATCAGCTTCTGGCAAAAGCCAACGACAAGATCGAAGGCATCATGGCGGATCAGAGCAAGCGCAGGCTGCTCATCGGAGCGGTCATCGCTGCTGCGGTGGTGCTGCTCGGCTCCATGATCGGCTGCGTGAGCTGTGCCTGCGGAGGGTGCAGCTGCGGCGGGAGCACGCCTGCGGTATCCCGGAGCGATACGCCCGAGGAAAACTCAGGCGGCGGAGGCGGCTTCGGTCTGCTGCATGATTATCTGGGAGAGAATACTTACAGCTCCGACTCCGACGCTTCCGCTTCGGATGCCGCGTCGGGTTCGGACGCTTAGCAATAGATCTGCGCTGCCGCGCAAACGGCAGGCAGGAAAGGAGACACACCATGCAGAGATGCAAAAAATGCGGACACGAGGTGGATTACTCCACGGGAATGTGCAGATTCTGCGGTCTGCGTCAGTGGGGCGTGACAGACACTCCGGAGAAGGACACCGAGACCACCGGCCTGGAAATGTGGGCAAGACGCACAGGACACTCCCTGAGACGGACGTTCAACAGCGTTGCCGCCTTCGAACACAAGAGTCTCGTGGCAGCTCTGGTGCTGCTGGTGGTGGCGATAATCGTCCTGACGGTGCTCAAATCGGTCATGTGCGGATGAGTGTGCGCGGCGTAAAAAGTGCGGCAGAACACGCCCCGGCGAAGATTTTTCAAAAATAGTCAAAATAATGCTTGACATTCGCGTGTGAATATTGTATATTAATTGAGCGCCGCACAAAGCGCCGCGGTAAGTGGTAATGCTGGTGTAGCTCAGTTGGTAGAGCAGCTGATTTGTAATCAGCAGGTCGGGGGTTCAAGTCCGTCCACCAGCTCCACCGCTGCACAATCGAATATGGGAGAGTTCCCGAGTGGCCAAAGGGGGCAGACTGTAAATCTGTTGTCGACGACTTCGGTGGTTCGAATCCACCCTCTCCCACCAACCAAAACCCGTTGAAAACATCACGTTTTCGACGGGTTTTGTGTTTTAGATTTCTCTTTACCAACCATCTGGCGATCGCATGGAAGCTAAACATCTGACGGACATCTAACCAAATGGTTAATCAATTTAGCAGAAGCCAGACTGATTGGGAGTATTTTCGCGGCGGAATACACTTGATTACTCAGAACAATCAGTCAGCACATTGTTTCCATGATGCGCACACAGACTTCCAGCTCTGCAATCTCAGCTTTCAGCTTTCTGATTTCCAGGAGCTCGCGGATTGTGTCGTCTTCATATGTGCTGCTGGTTTTCATGTTCTTTGTGTTTATCAACAGGGTCTGCTGCAGCTGGCTCAACCTGCGTTGTTTCATATCAAGCCTCGAACTTAAAATGTCAAGAGAATCATTCATGTTTTCTGACTTCCTTTTTCTGGTTTGTTTATTGTCACCGGCTGCATCAGCAATGGGGCTTTTCGGATAGCTGTTGCGCGTGAACGGTATTCAAAGCGTATCTTCACCGGCATTATAGAGTGCGGAATTGGTATCCATAACTGACTTCCCGTTTGCGATGGAATGAATGATAACGCTGTCTCTGGCAGACTTTGCATATAACTGAGCATAGCCGGCAATCTTCATCAGCTTGTTTACGCCATCCAGATCAAGCCCCATTCCTATCGCAAGGCAAAGCAGCTTATCTCTTGAGGGTATTCTTTTTCCCGAGAAAATCTGATAGCCGTAAATTTCGTTGAGCTCGGCCTTCTTTATCACAGCAGACTTCTGAAGATTCATATGTTCGGTAAGGTATGTGAGATATTCAGCCACAGAGTAGTCGACAAAATAACCGCTGTTTTCCTTGAAGTAAGCGTCAATATCGTTTGTGCTCAGAAGCTGTTCAAGCATCTTGTCGGTGGGTTTATTTCTGATATCCATATCGCACCTCTTCTTGACTTCGTCGCTGTCAGTATATATCATAAAATCAGGATTTGTAAAGGGATGATTGCATGGATAACTGGTTTCAGAGAACACTTGATGAAGAATATCAACTGGTTAGGGTGCTTAAAAGAAGTGATGACGGAGATGTGTTTCAGCTTCGTCACAAGGAACTTGGCAGAGATATTATCAGAATCAATCACACCGGCAGTGCTGATGTGTATAATCTTCTCAAACGATACTCACATAAGAATATAGCGAGGATATATGAGGTGCATACATCAGGGAGCAGCGTGACTGTCCTTGAGGAATACATTGACGGTATGACTGTCGGAGAAGTGCTTCAGACAGGTCTGTATACAGAGAATGGTGTCAGAAAGATAGCAGCGCAGCTCTGTGATGCCCTTGAGTTTGTTCACAGCATCGGTATTGTCCACAGAGATATAAAGCCCGAGAACATCATAATAACATCTGACGGCACAGTAAAGCTCATTGACTGGAATGCCGCAAGGATACACAAGAAATACATATCCAGCGACACAACGACCATGGGGACCACGGGCTATGCCGCCCCCGAACAATACGGAATCACACAGTCGGATTCAAGAGCCGACATATATTCCGTGGGCATACTGATGAATGTCATGCTCACAGGAGATCATCCGTCAAAGAAGATGTGTACCGGCTCTCTTGCAAAGGTAATAAAGAAATGCACAGACATTCAGCCCGACAGACGATATCAGACCGCTGCCGAGCTGAGAAAGCAAATATAGAATTATTTATCAATACTAAGCTGACGGCTTAGGACAAAAATACCACCTGTGATGTAAAATCGATCAGGTGGTATTTTACATATTGTCGATATTGTCCGCCATCATCTTTACCGTGGAAATAAAGCGCTTTACTTTCTCGGGCTCCTTGTCACGGATAGCAGAACTGATTGATACCAGAGAACCTTCAACGGAACTGTGTGAATCAAGCAGCAGCCAGTCAAGGCTTACGCAAAGCACCTCGCTCAGTCGCACAAGCGTTTCGAGGGAGGGGATGCGTGTGCCGCGTTCGATGTGTCCGATATGAGCGTCGGAAAGAGAGCAGGCCTCTGCAAGCTGCTCCTGTGTCAGATGGTTGTTTTTTCTTGCGCAGCGGATACGGGAACCAAGCGCCTGATAGTCAATGGTCTTCAAATTATCACCCCTGAACTATTATTATATGAAAAAAGCAAAATATGCGGAATGAATCAAAAGAAGCATATATTGACTGTAAGCATTATTAGGGTTATAATTCGATTATTGTTCTGCGGCAACGCAGCAGCTACACAAGAGAGGGGAAATAAGCTTGGCTACGAATTATTCTTTTCTGAATTACGGTGAGAGCGTTCTGATGGAAGGCTCTGCCAATATGCAGCAGTTTATGGGCGTAAACAAGGGAGGCAAGCTGATACTGACCAACCGTCGGCTTGTGTTCATGGCTCACGCGTTTAATTTCGGTTCAAAATTCGATGAAATACCGCTTTCGTCCATTGCCACATCCGGCAGGTCGTTCAATATATTCGTTCCGTCGCCCGGCATGATCGAGGTGGTGACAACAGGCGGGCAGAAATATCAGTTTATTGTCAAGAGAAAGCTGCGTGATCTGTGGATACAGAAGATTCAGCAGGCGGCGATGACTTCCGGGTCGAATCCTCTTTCCGCCGATGTGATCACCGCCGGCCAGGCTGCTCCGGCAGTCAGCCGCCAGACAGGCGCTTCGTATTCCGGCAGCAGCGTTCCGTCCTTTTCGCAGCCGAAGAAAACCTCCGGCTTCCGGGCGTTTCTCTACGCCGCGGCAATAATCAGCGTGCTGGCTGTGGCTGTGGACATTATCGCCGAATCCGTGGGCAGCAGCGAAAGTGAAGGCGCTGCGTATGTGCAGCAGGAAACAGAAGCCGGGTCAACCACCACCACGACCACCACGACCACCACGACCACCACGACCACCACCACGACCACCACCGCGCCGACGACCGCTGCAACCGAGCCTGATATTGACGACGTCGGATCTGTGGTTATTCCTGCGGACAATGCATACGGGGCGGAGCTGGGCATGACCCTCGAACAGTTCATGGGGGTATATAACGCCTATATCGAAGAAATAGCTGAGGGTGACCAAAGCAAAATTGATATGAACCGGATCTCGGAGACCTCTTGGGCGGAGGAAACCGTTATGGTGGATATGATCGGCGTGGAATACATATCATATTTGTCATATATAAATGAGACTTACGCGATGAATGGAGATGGAATAACCATTCATGCGGACGTAAATCCGGAAACGGACCATGTAAGAGGAATAAAAATCTACTGCACAGCAGATGAAATGACACAGGAAACGTATGACAGAATGACAGCGACTACAGGAATTGCGGCAGCGGCATGTTACTCTCCGTACTATGCTGATGTTTCGCTTGTTGATCTGATGAAAGGTATGGCGGACGATGCATATGGGCAGGGGGAGATTATGACCTATGGTGATCTGTGTATCAGTTTTAGCTATATTGAAGGAGGACCGTACTTGTTTGTAGTGCAGCCGGTGGCAGAGGGCTACTTCGATTGACAGCCGGCGGCTTCCCTGAGGTGAAAGTGTTGCATGGAAAGGGAATCAGTGGTATAATTGCTTTACAGAATTGATCGAGGTGATTATCGCATGAAAACCTGCCCTTCCTGCGGAAGACAGCTTCCCGATGAATCGTCCTTCTGTATGCACTGCATGACTCAGCTTGTGCCCGTCACAGAGGTAAATGCCCAACCGCAGAAGCAGTCCGGAAAGCGCGTGCTGATCTGCCTGCTTGGTGTTCTGTGTGCTGCTCTGACGGCTGCCGTGCTTATTCTGGCTCTGCGTCCGCAGCCGGAGCCGGATTTCAGTCGCTACGAGCAGACCATCAGCAAGCAGGAGGATACCATCCGTGAGCAGGAGGATACCATATCTCTCCTTCAGACCGCTCTGCTCCCGACAGATGAGGAACAGTATTCCTACCGCTGCGAGGAACTGATAGCAAGCATGGACGCAAGCGCGGAAAGGCTTGGAATTGAGTATGAGGGCTGCTTTGACAGCAGGTATGTCCTTGAGGCCGGTTCGGTAAGCGACCTTGATACTCATGTTACGCTGCAAACCCATTTGCTGCTGACCGCCGGTGATGTGTTCATTCAATACGCACACAAGACCGACTATGTCAAATGCGAGATTCTGGGTGTTCCCGACCGCATGACCAATCCTATCTATTATCCCAGCGAAGATGCTTTCAGGATCATGCAGGTGCTTTACACCACACGCACAGGCAAGACCGGCACAGCTCTGTATGAATTTGTGAGTGACCATGAGAAATATCCTCTGTCCGAGGAGAATGTTCAGTGGGCCTATTTCAATGACCATACGAAGCTCTGGTTTGATTCGGTGGTGGATGACAACACAAAGGTCAGCGTCATGCGCAAGGATGGCGAATTTGGCGGTCTGAATGTTACTCTGCATATCCGCACGCGTCAGTACGGTCAGACCACATTTTACGATTACCTGTTCACTTTCTATTGATAACCGTATGGGGCAGAGGGCTAAAACTCTCTGCTCCGTTGCTTTTTTCTGCGTGGATGTGCAAAGCGGCACTGCTGCAGACCATCGCAGTGTCCCGTGTGCTGTTTGCCGGACACCGCAACCTGCATCAAGCGCCGATGCCTGATCTGTGCTATAATATCCCTGAAGCAGCCGAAAGGAGATCAGCGAATGAGCGAGTGGAACCGACGCATCCAGGACGTCATCGGAAGGATCGACGAGCACCTCAGAAGCCGCGCCGACGAGCAGCTGACACTGCAGTCCGCTGCCGATGAGCTGGGCTATTCCGAATATCATTTCTCGCGTAAGTTCCGTGAGATATCCGGTATGCAGTTCAGGGATTATCTGCGTTACCGCAGGCTTGCCTTTGCGCTCAAAGCCGTGCGCGATACCGATAAGCCCCTGCTGGAGATCGCTCTGGATCACGGTTTTTCATCCCACGAGGCGCTGACTCGGGCGTTCAGGGAGGCGTACGGCATCAACCCGGCGGAATACCGCAGGCATCCGGTGCCGGTGGTGCTGAGGACCGTCATCCGCCCCTTCGACTGCTATCTTTTGGACACGGGAGAGTTTAGCATGAGTGCATCCACAGGAGAGGTCAGAACCTATTTTGTAAACATTCCGGCGCACAAATACCTTCACATCAGGAACTACGAGAGCATCGGCTACTGGGACTTCTGGCAGAAGCAGAGCGTTATTCCGGGGCAGGACTGCGAAACGATCTGCGGACTGCTGGACAGCATCCCCGGCAAGCTGGATGACAACGGAGGGGACGCAGCGGACAGCGGCAGCGGTCAGCTCATGGCGTTCATCAACGAGCCTGAGGGCAGGATATGCAGCTGGGGCATCCCTCTCGCCGAGAGCTACGGCGTGCGGCTGCCGGCGGATTATGCCGGCGATGTGCCGGAGCAGATGATGCTCATGGACGTGCCCGAGGGGGAATATATTGTGTTCGAGCACGGTCCCTTTGATTTCGAAACGGAAAACTCCGTGGTGGAGGCAAGGATCGAAGCAGCCATGAAAGCCTTCGATTATGCCGCGTCGGGGTATGAACTCGACACAGCCCCCGGCAGAGTGTTCTACTTCTATCACGACTGCAAACGCTTCTGGAAATACGTCCGCCCCGTGCGCAGGGCGTGATTACAATATGTAGTATATCGTCCCCATCGGCACAGCAAGCTGTCGGTGGGGATAGTTTTATCTCGCTGACGGATTAAAGCGTCCAACTGCATTTCGCACAAAGAAACAATGGGTAAAACATACAAAGTGACGGTGGAAAAGAAAAAGCAATACGAAAGACTTATGTAACGGAGTAAAATAATGCCCGGCGAGACATATTTATGGTGTGTCAGCCTTGACTTTTGGCACAATATGTGGTTAATTATTTAAGTGACACAATATATAGACACCAGATATAGTCTGGGATAATATCAGGAAAGAGGGACTGACTCACCATGATCCACAGCATCACCAAACGCGACGGCCGCGTTGTTTTATATGATCAGAACAAGATCGCATCCGCCATTCTGAGAGCTCTTGAGGCAACCCGTGAGGGTGATGCCAACGACGCCGTCCGCGTTGCCAACGACGTGCAGCGCGAGCTGGAAAATCAGCTCAACAGCAACGCACCCAGCATCGAGATCATTCAGGACGCCGTCGAGCGCCAGCTGATGAATCACGGCTTCAGTGCCACCGCCAAGGCGTACATCCTCTACCGCGCCAACCGCACCCGTGCCCGTGAGGCGAACACCAGCCTCATCCGCACCATCGAGGAGATCACCAACACCGACGCGCGCAAGAGCGACATGAAGCGTGACAACGCCAACATCGACGGCAATACCGCCATGGGTTCCATGCTGCAGATCGGCTCCGCAGGCGCAAAGGCCTACAACGAGATGTACCTGCTCCGCCCCGAGCACGCCAAGGCATACCGCGAGGGCGACATCCACATCCACGACTTCGATTTCTACTCCCTGACCACCACCTGCTGTCAGATCGATATCACCAAGCTGTTCAAGGACGGCTTCTCCACCGGTCACGGCTATCTGCGCGAGCCCAACAGCATCCAGAGCTACGCCGCGCTGGCAGCCATCGCCATCCAGTCCAATCAGAACGATCAGCACGGCGGTCAGTCCATCCCCAACTTCGACTACGGCATGGCAGAGGGCGTTGCCAAGACCTACCGCAAGGCATACATCCGCAAGCTGGCCGAGGCGGTTGAGGATTCCTTTGATCTGGACGGCATCATCGACGACGTAAAGGCGATCGTCGCCAAGACCGAGGAGACCACCGGCGAGACCGCACGCCTGGAAAACGGCGAGGGCTTTGATCCCTGTGTTGCCGGACTTCTTGCCGAAAAGTACGGCGATACCGCCGAGCGTATGCTGGGCATCATCACCCGTTCCAGAGGCAGAGCCGCACGCAAGACCGAGCGCGATACCTATCAGTCCATGGAGGGCTTCGTGCACAACCTGAACACCATGCACTCCCGTGCCGGCGCTCAGACACCCTTCTCCTCCATCAACTACGGTACCGATACCTCCCCCGAGGGACGCATGATCATCCGCAACATCCTGCTGGCTCTTGACGCCGGTCTGGGTCACGGCGAGACCTGCATCTTCCCCATCCACATCTTCAAGGTCAAGGAAGGCGTCAACTACAACGAGACCGATCCCAACTACGATCTGTTCCGTCTGAGCATGAGGGTCAGCGCCAAGCGTCTGTTCCCCAACTACACTTTCCTTGATTCCCCCTTCAACCTGCAGTATTACGTTCCCGGACGCCCCGAGACCGAGGTCGCCACCATGGGCTGCCGCACACGCGTCATGGGCAACGTGTACGATCCCACCCGTGAGATCGCATATTCCCGAGGCAATCTGTCCTTCACCTCCATCAACCTGCCCCGTATCGCCATCGAGGCAAAGGGCGACGAAAAGCTGTTCTACGAAAAGCTTGAGGCGATGCTGGAGCTGGTTGCCCAGCAGCTGCTGGATCGCTTTGAGATCCAGGCAAGCAAGCGCACCTACAACTTCCCCTTCCTCATGGGACAGGGCGTGTGGCTTGATTCCGACACCCTGACCACTCAGG
>SVPO01000079.1 GCA_015065795.1 Oscillospiraceae bacterium
AAAATCAACAGTATCCTGCATTTTTTGCAAAATATCTGTTCAATTGAGAATTATTTTCTGAACAAACATTATTTTCACTAGCGAAATGCTATTGATAATTAGCGCTGCGCAGAGTATAATGTTGCTGTAGGAAGCCCATGGGGGCGCAATGGTTTCGACGGGGATTCGGAACTGTGGTAAGCGAGCAGCGGTGGGGCACCGCTTAAAAAGCTCCACTTATAAATCAAACAACAACAATTCCTACGCATACGCTGCCTAATTAGGCGGCCGTCCGACCGGTGAGTACCGCGGCATCGATTCGGGCGTGATGAAGCGGTGAACGTGAGCAGGGAATCGGCTCGGTCCCTGCCATGCATCAGAGTCTACCGCAGCGCGCAGCCTGTCATTGGGCGTCGCGTGAGGGGAATCCTAAAACAATGACTGCGCTCGGAGAAAGCTGCACGGATGGATTTTCGGACAGGGGTTCGATCCCCCTCGCCTCCACCACAACAAGCAAATCCGGACCTGATGCCGATTGGCGACGGGTTCGGATTTATTGTTTATCTGCAAACCACCTGCCTAGCGGGTGGTTTTCTCTTTTTTGATAATCACATTTCAGCTTGAGAGATAACAGCCAACCGCTGCCGGGTGATACAGAAGCACATCCGGCAGCGGTTTTCCGCACGCGTATCTTGTCCGGCTCTGCATCGTCCCGGCAGCAAGTATAATCTCACGTCCGTGTCATCAAATATCAAATGCTGCTTTTTCCACTGCATTTTCGTCAATTATGTCCCGTTGACTTTTGACAGATCAATGATAGAATATAAATAATGTAAACGATTAGTTGAAAGACGCTCATAATATGTTATTTTGCATCGCAGCGTCCGTTAACAAATTATTTACAAAATTAAAATCGGAGGTTTTTTGATGAATTCCACGATAAAGCGTATTCTGTCGCTAACTCTTGCATTGGTACTTTTCCTTTCCCCTGCATTGCCTGCCCACGCACTAACCGGTGAGGAAAAGGTCATCGACTCCTTTATTGTTTTCTCCGATCTTCACACGGGTGAAAACGATTATAAGGAATCAGTCTTTCAGGGCGTCATGCCCGCGCTGAAGAATACCGGTCTGCCCTTCAGCAGTGTTCACAGCGCAGGCGACGCGTTTTCCTCCAACGAGACCTCCTATACCGGCTATCCGGAAATCATTACCGGATACATCCGCAAATACCTTGGTGATGATGATATCCCCGTCAACTACCTGTGGTCAGACCATGACCGCGGCGCTGTCGGCATCAGCAAGGAAAGCGGATTTGTTTACGGCACCGGCGATAACGAGAATTACTATGTCTATAACCTGAGCATGGCCGATATGTCGACCTATGACCGCTACAACTGCGGTTTCAACTCTGACGATGAAGTCGCCAGTACAATCAATAAGTTCAAAACCACGGCTGCCACCCTCGACAAGAGCAAGCCCCTTTTCATCATGTCGCACCAGCCTCTTTTTGACCGACGCGACGACAACGGTCACGCTTATGACTGGTTCTGCGCCATCAACGAAGTCGCAGCCACCATGGATGTTGCCTATTTCTTCGGCCACAACCATGATTATGACCTGCCTCAGGATTACTTCTACGACCCAGGGTCCTATATGTATGTAACCAATCGCGACTACAGCAGCGAATTACATCAGCTCAACTTCACCCATATGTGTGCCGGCTATCTTTCCCCGGGCACCAAAGACGAAAACACCCGCTTTGGCACCGTTGTGGCAGTCACCATCCTTGAGGATTGCATCAACTACACCACCTATGATGCCAGAGGCGAGTACAAGGACCTTTTCGCCTGCAACGTGGATGTCCCCCGCAGTTTCGCCATCAAGGAGCCCACTCTCGTCATAGACGGCAAGAACTCCTACCTCGTCGGCGATAAGCTTGACATCTCAGTCAGCTACAGAACTCCCTCCACAACCAAAGATGTCACCGCTGATGCCGTGCTGACCGGATTCGACATGAACACCCCCGGCAGCTATACCGTCAACGTTTCCTATGAAGGTCTTTCCGCATCGTATGATATCACCGTTGGTCAGCATCGCTTCACCGACGGCGATGTCACGGTAGAGGTTGACCTTCTCGGCGCTACCGCCCTCCACGCTACCTGCTACAATCCCATCAACAACCTCAACCATCCCCTGATGCCTGCCATCGGTCTGGTCGAGGGCAACCGCGGATATAATATCACTCTGGACAACTGTCCCGAGGACGCCGTATTCTCCGTCACCATCGGCAACTACGGCTACACCAACCCTGCGGTTTATCATGTCTGCGACGAGACCGACACCTTCACCCGTCTCGATATCACCAGCGACGATACCGGCATCCACTTCGTCACCGATCGTCTCGGTTACTTTGTGGCAGGCAACGAGATCTATTCCGAGGACCTTGAGCAGTCTGTCACCGCGGGTGCCGCAAGCTACGAGACCAGAACTGTCTATGTCCGCGCCGACTCCATTGAAGCCGGCGAAAAATATCTCCTCATCGGCGAAGACGCCCTGGAAGGCAACCCCATCGCCTATGTCAACAACAACGGCAACGAAGACACTCAGCGCGTCACCATAAACAGCACTCCGCTGATCACCGACACCGTCACCTACTCCGACGGCTACATCGAGCTTGACAACTCAAACGCCGTCTGGACCGCTGTCAGCGGCGATGGCGGCATCAAGCTGAGCAACGGCGGAAAATTCGTCGGCGGTACCATCGGCAACACTCTCATGAACTCCTACGATCAGGGTGCTTCCGTTACCTGCTCCCCCAACCGTGTGCACACCACAGATGATCCCTCGAGCTATCTCTATTACTCCACCTACGGAGGCGAAATGTGGAAGTGGGATGAATCCTACTCCAGCCCGACCAGCTCCCGAGCCATGTGGGTCTACAGAGAGGAAACGGTCAATGTCGCCGCCTCCGAGCCCATAACCTACACTCTGGACGCCGGCACTCACCAGCACTGGCTCCGCGACAGGACCAGCACTCTCAGATATTCCCTGCTTGCCGACGGTCAGCCCTGTGAACTGCCTGCCGACGGTCGCTTCAGCTTTGATATCATTTACAACGACAGAGATTCCATCATCAGCATTGATGACAACGGACTCGTCACCTTCACCTCGAAGCAGGATGTTTGGTGCCACAACTTCGTAAAGATTTCCTTCACCTGGAGCGCAGGCACCGTCTACAAATACATCAAGGTATCCGCAGAACCCTATCCCCATCCCTCCGTGCACGAGCATCGCTACACCTGCACCTACGGCTGCAGCGCCACCTGCACGACCCAGGGTTACATCACCATGACCTGCATCTACTGCGGCGACTGCTACAACACCGATTACGAAGCTCCTCTGGGACACAACTATGAATCAGTGGTCACTCCTCCCAGCAATACCTCCGGAGGCTATACCACCTATACCTGCGCCGCCTGCGGCGACACCTATATCTCCGCCCGCACCGAGCCCAAGGCAAGAACAGTCGTTGTCAGATCCTCCGCCAACGCATACGACACTGTGTATGTGCGCGTTGATTCGCTTGAAGAAAACGGCAGATATCTCCTCATTGGCGAAGACCGTCCCGGCGGCAGCCCCATCGCCTATCTCAACGTCAACGGCAACGAAGGCATTGAGAAGGTCTCAATAACCAACAATTCCATTTCCACCGATGAAGGCACCTTCTCCGACGGCTACATCCGTCTTGACAATCCCGAGGCAGTCTGGACTGCTGAAGGCAGCGATTCCACCGGCTACAAGCTGACCGGCAACGGCGGCTACATCGGCGGTGAACACGGCAACACCGTCAAGGGTTCCTATGGCGAGGGTGCCAGTGTCATCTACGAATCCGAGAGACTCAGAACCGTGGGCGGCTCCCCCATGTATCTCTACTACTCCACCTACGGAAGCGAGCAGTGGAAATGGTCCTCCACCGCCAACAGCACCTCCAGTTCCAGATCCATGTGGATCTTCAAGGAGGTCTCCGTCTCATCCGCACCTTCCGCATCTCCGTATATCACCTACAGCGTTTCTGTTGCCGACGAGGTGACACCGACCCTCGGCAGCAACACCATCGAGCTCAACAACAGTCTGCTGGTCAATGGCGAGGAAACCGATTACTCTTACACCGCCTTCAGATACAATGTCATCAACGACACAAACAACATCGTTGAGGATATCAGCACTCAGGGCGTCGTCACTCTCAACAATAACGTCGGCTGCTGCTACATCAAGGTTTCCTATCCCATAGCCGACGACGAGGCGTACAAGTACACAAAGATCGTCAACGAAGCCACCGGCAGTGACTGCGCCCACGATTACATTATCGCTGTCACCGCGCCCACCTGCACCGAAGGCGGCTTCACCACCTACACCTGCGCTCTGTGCGCACACAGCTATATCGCGAACGAGACTCCCGCGACCGGTCATTCCTACAGCGCGTCGGTCACCGCACCTGACTGCACCGAAGGCGGCTTTACCACCTACACCTGCACCGCCTGCGGAGACAGCTACAGAGCTGACGAGATCCCTGCCTCCGGTCACAGCTACATTTCGGCAGCAGTTCCTGCCACCTGCACCGCCGACGGCAAGATAATCTACACCTGCTTCGTCTGCAGTCACAGTTATTCTGAGGTCATCCCCGCCACCGGTCACAGCTACACCTCTGTGGTCACCGAGCCCACCTATACCTCCGGCGGCTACACCACCTGCACCTGCACCGCCTGCGGTCACAGCTACATCACCGACGAGACCGCTCCCCTTATCCCCGACACCGGATACACCGAAAAGACCGTTTACGTCCGTGTCAGCAGCCTTGAGAACAACGGCAGATACCTCCTCATCGGTGAGGACAGCCTTGGCGGCAACCCCATCGCCTATCTCAACAACAGCGGCAGCGAAGGCGTCCAGTGGGTCAGCGTAAATACCAATACCGTCAGCTCCGATTCGGCAAGCTATACCGACGGCTACATCGAGCTTGATAACGCTAACGCTGTCTGGACCGCTGTCAGCGCGGACAACGGCGGCTACAAGCTGACCAACAACGGCGGCTACATCGGCGGCGAATACGGCAACACCGTCAGGGGCTCCTACAACGAGGGTGCCACTGTCGTCGCAGAATCCGAGCGCCTCAGAACCGTTGGCGGCTCTCCCATGTACCTTTACTATTCCACCTACGGCAGTGAGCAGTGGAAGTGGTCCAATTCCGCCAGCAGCACCTCCAGTTCCAGAGCCATGTGGATCTATAAGGAAGTGACAGTGAAAGTTCCCGTCACCGCTGAGACTGAGCAGAAGACCGTTTACGTGCGCGTCGATTCTCTCGACAGTCACGGCAGATATCTTCTCATCGGTGAGGATAGCCTTGGCGGCAATCCCATCGCCTATCTCAACAACAGCGGCAACGAGGGCACCCGTCAGGTCACCATCAGCACCGACGCTGTTACCTCCAACGGCACCACCTACACCAACGGCTACATCGAGCTTGACGATGCCAGCGCCGTCTGGACTGCTGTCAGCGGCGATAACGGCGGCTATAAGCTGACCAACAACGGCGGCTACATCGGCGGCGAATACGGCAACACTGTCAAGGGTTCCTTCGGTGAGGGTGCCAGCGTCACCTTCGAATCCGAGCGGCTCAGAACAGTTGGAGGCTCTCCCATGTACCTCTACTACTCCACCTACGGCGATGAGCAGTGGAAGTGGTCCAATTCCGCCAGCAGCACCTCCAGCTCCAGAGCCATGTGGATCTATAAGGAAGTGACCGTAACTGCCGCTCCGTAAGGTGAAACACGCACTATTCAGCAGCAGTCATGACACCTCCGCCGTGATCGACCACGGCATTGGCTGAGAAAAAAACGACCGCCTGTCCTTCCGATGGGTGGTCGTTTTTCTGTTGCAGTGAGTATTGCGTTTGTCTGCAACGCAGAGCTTACTGCACCGATCAGGCACACAACCTGCTCACATCCCCTGGCAGGCACACAACACGACGGATTTACTATTCGGCGTTAAAGTATCGATAATGTTGCTTTTCGACACTAACTATGCTATAATCAGATCAAATTAACAACGGGAGGTATATCATGAAACAATGCAGCAACTGCAGTTCGCAGATTCCTGACGAAAACATCTTCTGTTCATTCTGCGGCGCCGCTGTCAACGGTCAGTCCGCACAGGACCCCAAAGCACAGGCTGCCCAACAGCAGCAGACCGCCCAACAGCCTTATCAGGTTCCCTATCAGCAGCCTTATCAGACACCCTATCAGCAACCGAATCAGCAGCAGTATCAGCAGTATTATCCGCAGAACTACCAGCACCCACCCTATCAGCAGACATATGGCGCCTACCCTCAGGCTGCTCAGCAGAGCGGCGTCAGCACTTCCCTGATACTGGGCATCATCGGTATCGTTTTTGCGCTTCTCTTTGCTCTGGTCGGTCATATCTGTTCGATCATCGGCATCGTTATGGGTGTCAAGGAATATCGCGCCAACGGTAAGATCTCCGGTCTGACCGTAAGCATAGTAGGCGAAGTCCTCTCGATCATTTCTTCCATTATCGGCGCCATCGTCGGCGCTGCCATGTTCAGCTGATGATAATTTTGAAACCTAAAATAATCAAACTCGTGAATAATATGAAGAAAATTTACTTTACTATCACAGCCCTTCTCGTCACCCTCTGCCTTGCAGGCTGCAGTCTGCCCGTCAACATCACTCCCGACCAGCCTCAGCCCGATGAGCCGTCAGCTGACTATGCCGCGCTCTACGATGGCACCCTGCGCCGCGTCCGCGAGGTGGTCATCGACGGTTTTGATACCACGCAGAACACCGATGGCTGCACGGGTATTCAGGAGATAACGACCTCCCTCGAGCCCGACGAAGCCCTGAACTCCATCGGCTATTCCATACAGGACCTCAGCGGCGACGGCGTCCCTGAGCTGATCATCGCCTCCATTGAGGACAACGGCGACCTGATCCGCTACGGCAGTCAGCTGCTGTCGGTATACACTCTCGCCGGCGATGTTCCCGTTCTTACTCTGGAGGGCTGGGCACGCAACCGTTATTCCCTGCTGGAAAACGGCGATATCTTCCACAGCGGCTCCGGCGGCGCGATGTATACTGCCTTCGGCACCTACCGTCTTTCCCATGACGGAACCGCCCTTGATTGCCGTGAATTCTACTTCACCGACGAAACGTTTGAAGGCTCGGGAGAGGTCTCTTTATACTACAGCACCACCGACGAATGGAACACCGACACCGCCGAGGAGCTGCACATCACCTCCGACGAGTTTTTCGCCATCCGTGATGATATGGAGCTGAATGTTCAGTACATCGATCTCATCCCCTTCTCCGAATTCCGGTAATATCCGCACATATAGCGACCGCCGCACCTGTGAAAGCAGGCACGGCGGTCGTTTTTTCTTTGTGATTTACTTGAGCAGATAACCTTCAAGCTCGTCCAGCAGGTCGTCGTTCATGTGGGGAACAACGGCGATGTTTCTCAGAGCCGGTGCGTGGAAATCCACGCGGTAGGTCGCCACCTTACGGGGACGCTGGAAGATGCCGGAGGTCGCGGTAACCGACTGCACGGCATCCACGCGGATGAGATGGCTGGTGACGCGCATACCGCCGGAACGGGCGAGCACCACCTTGCCGTCGCAGCCGATGGCGTTGCTGCGGTACTTCATGATGCTGTTGGCGATGACGATGAGCATCACCACGGCGCAGGCGATAACAAACAGCGTTGCCGACTCCATAAGGAAATAAGCACCCACGATGCCGCCTGCCAGCAGCAGAGCCGTCCACAGGACGGGACGGACGACAAGGAAGCGGATGGAGCGCTTCTCAGCCTTGTGGCTCTCCACCTCAAGGGAATACTCGGGCAGCACAGTCTCAATGAGCCAGGCAAGCCTGTCCTTTTTGATGATGGGGAAAAGCAGATTGGTTTCATTCTCCTCGTTGCCGTAGCCGATGGAGACCATCTCCACGCTGCAGCGGCCGATGAGCTGCTGGAAAAGATTCTGCTTTACCTTGATGGCGTGGACGTTCTCCGCCTGAACGGTGTAATTCTTCAGTGAGATAAGTCCGTAGCGCACCACAACATTATCCCCCTCACGGGCAACGCGGAAGCCATAGAAGCGGATGGCGGCGTAGACGATGGATGCGATGTTGCATACGAGGGTTAGAACGAAGAACATTCCCAGCACCATCAGGATAAGCATCAGTATTCCGCTGCCGGAAATGAAGTTCCACAGGCTCTCGATAAAAGGTGCAGCCGCGCTGAAGGCGGAATCAAGTATCGAGGTGGATATCTCGGCAAGGAAGCACACAGCCACCAGCAGGGTGCACAGCACCTTCCACACGCTGGAGGAGGTCAGTCCATACATAAGGAAATCACTGAAGCGTGCCTGCAGTGCCCAGCGAGGCTCGGTGCCTGCGTCGATGGCGGTGGCTCCTTCGCTGCGCAGCTGCTGCTCGTCCTGAGCGGCACGGTTGAGGATGTAGTTACGGAACTCCTCGGCGTCCTTCAGAGAGAACACAAGGTTCATCTCGGTGTTCTGCTCGGCTCCGCCGTCGATGGCTCCGGTGTCCACCTTCAGGCGGCAGGTGCCGAAAATGCGCTGGAACACGTTGCGTCCCATGTCGATGGTGTTGATCTTGGAGAAGGGTATGGTCATGCGCTTCTTTACAAGAATACCCGATTCATAGATGAGGGTGTTGTCCTGTGCGCTGACATACTTGTTGCGCCAGCCCAGCCAGATAAAGAACGCGGTGACAGCGAGAAGTCCCACAAGACCGCCGATAACATAGCCCCATATCGAGCCCAGATCGATAGCACGAATATCCTCGCCCTCAAGGTTGCTGAAAACGCTGGCGAACAGCGCGACAACGAAAACAAGAAGCGTACGGGCAAGCTGTTCAACGATGTACAGCGGATGGCAGCGTCTGCGCTCAAGCATCCGTACCCACCTCCGCATCAGTGCTGACGGCGGCAGGCACGGTGACCTTGCCGGCGGCGATCAGCTCTCTGGCACGCTGCTCGGCGACCTTGAGATTGATGATGGTTCTGAGCTTGTCGCAGATCTGAGCGGCGACTTCCTTGTTAAGCTCGTCGATGGTATGCACGCCGCCTGCGGTGTTGATCTCCACGCTGGAAAGACCGAAGATATTCTGCATGGGACCGGACTTGACCGAAACGTGCTGGATACGGGAAATGGGAACGACGGTGTGGGAGCGCCAGAAGATGCCCTTCTTGATCTCAATGCGGTCGTCATCCACCAGATACTGCCACTGGATGTACTCGATCATGGGATAGACGATGAGGTTGACGAGCTGCAGCAGAAGGACCACGCCGCAGATGATGGCGCACACAAGGGTGGCGGTGCTCTCACCGGAGCTGCCCACCGCCAGCAGTAACACCGCGGAAGCTATCGCCAGAAACAGCAGCCCCACAAAGCGGCTGACGCGCCACTTGGTCTTTGCTTTTTTGTCCACTCTTGAAAACTCTTTCATACTTCCTCCTTGATTTTCCGGTGGCGCACCGCTGATGCCATGCTGACGGTGCGTCACTCTGATTTCTCAGATATTATGCCTCATTGCCCATCAATTGTCAATAAATAAACGAAGTCCTGCATATAATAATCGGGACAAAACTGTTGCGGAGGATGATCAATGACCGGCAGAAAAGCTGCTCTGCTCATTAATATCGCATACTTTGGCGTCATCGCTCTGGGGGTGTTTCTCGCCCTGCGGTACCTGCTGCCGGTGACGCTTCCCTTTCTCATAGCCTTCGGGCTGTCGGCTGTGCTGCAGCGTCCGATCAACCTGCTGTCCTCCCGTCTGGAGCGGCTGCCGCGCAAGGTCATCGCCCTGTTTGTGCTGGTGATATTCTACGCATTTTTCGCCCTTGCCTTCGCGCTGATATTCCGCGCCCTTGCGCTGCAGGTGCTGGAATTCCTCTCCACCCTCCCCTCCACCCTGAGCGAGCTCGCCGGCGGCATACTGGAACAGGGGGAAAAGTGGCTGGAAAAGCTGCCGCCCTGGCTGCAGTCGATCGTGGGCAGCGACAACGCCGACGACGTGCTGCTGTCGGCGGTGGATGCCCTTTCCGCACCGCTGATGGAGCTGCTCAGCGCCGCAGGCACCGCAGCCATGCGCCTGCCATCGTTTCTGTTCGTGGTGATGATAACGGTCATCAGCTCCTTTTTCATCACTATCGATTACGCGGGCGCACGGGATCTGCTGGTGAGCCTGTGTCCGCGGCGGGCGCGTGCATCGCTGTCACGGGCGCGCCATCGGGCGACCCAGACCGTCCTGCACCTGCTGAAAACCTACGGCAGGCTGATGCTCATCACCTTTGCCGAGCTGTGCGTCGGCTTCTGGATACTCAACCTGCTGGGGGCAGGCATCAGCTACGTCGTGCCCCTGTCGCTGATCATTACTCTGGTGGACATTCTGCCGGTGCTGGGGGTGGGCACGGTGCTCATCCCATGGGCGATCGCATCGCTGATATCGGGGAACAGCCGGCTGTGCATCATGCTGCTGGCGCTGATGGCGGTGATGAGCATCGCGCGCAACATCCTCGAATCCCGTCTGGTGGGCGGACGCTTCGGGCTGCATCCTGCCCTGACGCTGCTGGCGCTGTATGTGGGCGGCAAATGGTTCGGCATCCTCGGGGTCTTTGCCCTGCCCCTCATCCTGATAGTGGTCATTCAGCTGCACAGGGACGATCCCCACGACAGTCCTGCATCGGAATCCCTCCCGGCGCAATAGAAAACAGAGCAGCCCGAACACATCAGGCTGCTCTGTTCTTTTACTTATACTCTTTTGCAAAATACTCCTTGATGGCTTCACGGCTGCAGGTGACGCTGCCCTGGATCATCTCGTCGGTGCCGCCCCCCTTGCCGCCGAGGGCTGCGTTGATCTCCTTTGCCTTGGCGCGCAGAGGGATGGCAGTGCTGCCGATGACGTAGCTCCAGCCGCCTTCCGGTCGGGCGCAGAACGCGCCGCACAGCCCGTCGGTCATGGTCATCATGCCGTTGACAAGACCGCGCAGGGCGATGGCGTCCATATCCTCCTCGAACACGCACAGGTTGCCGCCGCTGACGGTGAGCGAGGACAGCCGCAGGGCGATGTACTTTTCGGTCATAACGGTATAGGCTTTCTTCTGCCGCTCCAGCTCCTCGAGGAAGCGCTCCACTCCTGCTGCCGTTTCGTGCTGCTTTACGGAAAGCAGCGCCGAAATGGACAGGACGTTTTCATATTTTACGCGGTAGTCGTCAAGGGCATCAAGACCGCACTGCATATGGATGCGCACGCCGCCCTTGTGACGGGCAAAGTCCAGCAGCTTGATGAGCCCTACCTCGCCCGTGCGCTTGACGTGGGGCGCGCAGCAGGCACAGCGGTCGCAGTCCTCGATGGTGACGATGCGCACGTTCTCCGTCAGCTCCAGCTTGCTGCGGTAGTCCATAGCCGCCAGTTCTTCATCGGTGGGATACTCGGCGGTGACCGACAAATTCCTTGACACGATGACATTGGCAAGGTATTCTATGTAATTGAGCTGCTCTCTTGTCAGCTCGATATCGAAGTCGAGGGTGACGTCGTCGGCGGAAAGATGAAAGCCCACGTTGCTCGCGCCGTGCAGCTCGTGGGTGATGCCCGAGATGATGTGCTCGCCGGTATGGTTCTGCATCTTGCGGAAGCGGATCTCCCAGTCCAGCTCGCACTGCACCTTCTGCCCTGCCTCCAGCGGTCTGTCGGCATAATGCACCAGCTCGCCGCCGCGCTCCTGCACGTCGCTCACCCGTGCCTCACCGATGGTGCCGGTGTCGGCGGTCTGTCCGCCTGCCTCTGGGAAAAACGCCGTCTGATCGAGGATTATCTCGTACTTTTTGCCCTTTTTCCCGCAGGACAGCACCGTGGCTTCAAAGGTCTTCATGTGGCTGTCGATATCGTAAAGCTTCTTTGTCATAACTACCTCCGT
>SVPO01000080.1 GCA_015065795.1 Oscillospiraceae bacterium
GCAAATTTCCACGCGGATATCCTTGGAGGTAGAGCGTGTTTCGATCACGTTGCCGCAAGCGCATCTGATGGTGGTAGCCTCATACTTGGGATGCAGATTTTCCTTCATTTCGTTTCACCTCTCATGCCAGAAAGCTGTAGTCTTTTGTCCGGATACTCTCCGCGACGCTAAAGTATGATAACATATTCCAAAATAAAATGCAATAGTTAATTTTGGATTTTTCGCAGGATTTATCGAACAATCTTTTGGAGATATTCACGACAGGGGTACATGGCGCAGCTCGGACAGCTTAAATGAGTAGATATAGCACCGCACCGGCAGGCCTGTGACCGCAGTCACTGCATCGGCATAAAGCACCAGCTGGTCGCGGTAGCGTTCGATGAGCACGTCGGTGCTTTTCACCTGATCGGTCTTGTAGTCCACCACTATCGCTTCGTCATTATTGATGAGCAGCAGGTCACATTCGCCCTGCAGCACGATCATCTCCCCCGGATGCTTAGCCTGCGTGAACAGTGACAGCCGCTCCGCTGGCAGCTCCACTGTAAAGCGCCATTCGCGGTGCACCTCTCCTGCCCCGTCCATCATCGCTCCCAGCTCGCCGCCGAACAGCTTTGCTACACGGCCGGTGTCCACTGCCTCACCCTCTCTCTGAGTAAGGAAACGCGACTTCACCAGCCGCCGCACCTCGGCTGCCGCGTCGGTGCGTGCCCGTTCAAGGTCGCAGAACTGCATGAAGCGGTGCAGGGCGGTGCCGCGTTCGGTGGGTGTAAGCCCCTGACTCATCATAAATGACGGGCGCGTGGGGCTGATATGTATCTTCTGTCCGCTGTCCGTCTCAGGGCTGTCAAAGCCGTGCTTGTGGGTCTGGGACGCGGTGACCTTTGCCGGGACATCGCCCATGTTGGCGTATGGATAGGAGTAATCCATGGAGCGGCGCAGAGCATCCACCACCGTCTCGTCGGGCTGCGGCGCGGCTTCCTGCTGCTGTTCTGCGGTCTCGACGGGAGCCAGCATCGGATCAAAACCGGGGACCACTTTTATTGCAAAGGGACATGAGCTTTCGAGGCTGTCGTAAATACCGCTGAAATCCTCGCGCAGTACGGCATTATCCGGATGGCGCAGGGCGCAGGCGGTCACCCAGCTGCCCATGGAGGGACTGGATTCCAGCCAGAGGGGAGGTATTCCCTCCTCGGTGATGTTTGCTGTCACGCCCTGCAGCACGCGGTCAACAGTAGTATTGCGCGCGGCTGCCGAGACCAGTATGAGCTTGTCAACGGCACGGGTCATGGCAACATACAGCACGCGCAGTTCCTCGTCCACCTCGTCGGAGAAACGGGCACGGGCGATGACCTTCTGCTGCACGGTGGGGTAGCGCAGACGGCGGCGCAGGTCATATATTCCTGCCCCCACGCCCAGCCGCTCGTGGATGGGCAGAGGCGAAGAAAGGATGCTGTTGTTCTTGTTTCCGCCAAGGCCTGAGACGATACATATGGGGAACTGCAGTCCTTTGGCGTTGTGCATGGTGCGCACGGTGACGCAGTTGCCGCCGACGGGTGCCGACGACTGCGCGCGTCCGTCCTCCTCCATTCGTTCCATCATCCGCAGGAAGCCGGCAAGCCCGTGGCTGCCTGTGGATTCGCTGGTCTTTGCGTATTCCAGCAGCAGGAGGAGATTTCCGCGCCGCTGGCTGCCGTTGGGCATGGACTGCACTGCGGCAAGGTAGCCCGTGCGGTTGTAGATGAGCCGCAGCAGACGGTCGCAGGGCATGGCTGCCGCCGCGGTGCGCAGGCTTTCTATCAGTTCTGCCGCCTGAACGCACAGGCGGTCGCCTTCCTTTGCCTTGCGCAGCAGGCTGAGATAGACGTGTTCTTTCCTGCCCTCCGCGCGCAGAGCGGCAAGACTGCGGCTGTCGAAGCCGAATATGGGCGAGCGCAGGGCGGCGGTGAGCGGTATGCTGAGCAGAGGGTTATCCACCGCTCGGAGCAGCGAAAGCATCACGCACACCTCCGGCTGGCGGAAGTATCCCTCGTCCACGCTGACGGACACGGGGATGCCCAGCGCTTCGAACTGCTCGATGAAAGCCCGACCGGCACCGGAGCGCACGCCGCGGCGCATGATGCAGAAATCGCCGTACTCCGCAGGGCGGAGGGTCTCACCGTCGGTGACCATTGTCCTGCCCACCATCTGCTGAACGAGACGGGCACAGTATCGGGCTTCCACGGTACAGCGGTCGTCATCGGCTTCGGATTCGGCAGCTTCTCCGTTTTCGTCTTCCTCGGCAAGGAAAGTCTTTGAGCTGATGAGATGCAGCTCGGTCTCAAAGCCGCTGCCCTCGGGGAAGGGACGCCCTGTGACAAGGCGCTGTTCTTCGTCGTAGGTTATGCCGCCGCGCTGCTCGGTCATTATCTGCTCAAAGACAAAATTGACTGCCTCGGTGACCTCCGGCCGGCTGCGGAAATTGCGGTCGAGAATGATTTTTGCAGGGAACTGCGGAGCGTCGGGATCGTAGAGGGGGTAAGCCTTCAGACGGTCGAGGAACAGACGGGGCACCGCCTTGCGGAAGCTGTAGATGCTCTGCTTGATGTCGCCCACGAGGAACAGGTTGCTGCCCTGCCCTATCTCCTCGGTCTGTTCGGAGGAGATGGCACGGAAGATGAGGTCCTGGGTGTAGTTGGTATCCTGATATTCGTCTATGAGCAGCTCGTCGAATCGCTCTGCAAGCTCTTTGGCGGTATCGGTGCGGCAGATCGCTCCGTCCTTTTCGTAAAAGAGCAGGTCGGCGGTCATGTGCTCAAGGTCGTCGTAATCCAGCAGCTTGCGGTCGGCTTTGCGCCGCGCAAGGCTGCGGCGGTATTTTTCGGTGAGTCGACATAGCTCGGTCACCATGGGTTCGAGCTTCTCCCTGTCCTCGGCAAAGCCAGCGCTGTCGGCACACATGAGAGCCGCAAGGCGCGAGGAAACGATATCCTTGCGCGCGCTGCGTCCGGCGTTGATGCGCTGATAGTCGGGATCATCGGAGAATTTGGTGCCGTCGGACATCTTGCCCGGTCCGCCCATGCGCTGGAATATGCCTGAGCTGTTGATGAGGCTGTATATGCCGTCCCAGTCGCCGGTCAGCGCCATTTCCTTTATAGAGGCAAAGAGCGCGCCATCGGCATCGAACACCGGGCGGCATTTTTCCTCGATCTCCGGATATAGGGTCAGCTCGTCAAGGGCGCGGTCGTTGAGGGCTGTGGCGTAATCCATCAGCTGCCCCACGCGCTCCAGCATCCACTGTCCCCAGCCGGTCTTTTCCACCGGCAGATCGCTGCGGTACATGGCGGCAAATTCCGCCAGACGGGCGTCGGGGTCGGGATAGGCGGTGACGTAGTCGGCAAGCTCGGTGATGACACGGGAAAGGGTGCGGTCGCTGCGCTCGTCGCCCAGCAGCTCCACGAGGGTACGGAAGCCCTCGCTGTTTTCGATGTACGCCTCGTCGATCAGCTCGGTGAGAGCTTCGGCGCGGATGGCGCGTATCTCCGAATCGTCGGCAATGCGGAAATCCGGGGCGATGCCTGCACGGGCAAAGAATTCCCTCAGGCAGGAGGCACAGAAGGAGTGGATGGTGTCGATGTGCGCCCGTCCCAGCAGCAGCTTCTGTCTGCGCAGAGCCATGTTGTCGGGATCCTTCTTCAGCAGCGCGGCAATGCACTTGTCGATGCGCTCACGCATCTCGGCGGCGGCAGCCTTGGTGAAGGTGACCACCACCAGACGGTCGGCATCGATGGGCTTGATCGGGTCGGTAAGCAGGCGCGTGACCCGCTCGACCAGCACGGCTGTCTTGCCCGAGCCTGCGGCGGCGGAGACCAGTATGGTGCCGCCTCTTGCGTTTATTGCATTAAGCTGATCGGCAGTAAACTGTGGTGTACTCACTGCTGCTCACCTCCCTCATCCAGTATCGCGGTCATTATTTCAAGAGCACCTGCGGTGTCGCATTTTTCCAGAGGACGCACCTCGCCTGCATAGCGGCACACGGGGTAATAATCGCAGCTTTCGCACATGGCAAAGCCGGTGTCCGCAGGGTCGGGCGGCAGCTGTCCGCTGTCCACGGTGTCCAGCATTTTTCCCAGCGTGCGGCGCACATATCTGCCGATGAGCTCAAACTGCTCGCTGCTGACCACCGAGCTGCGCGCCTGACTGCTGAGCATACCTGCGGTCTTGCCGCTGCGCAGCAGAGTCACGGGGATAAATCTGCCCCCCAGCGACTGCTCCATGGCACGGGAAACGGGCAGATCGGTATCCTCCGCAGGGCGATCGGCAGGCAGATGCTCGGTCTGCTCGATGATGACGCCCTTGCGCCGGAGCGCCTTGTCGCGCTCGGAAGCAATGATCTCCTCCGAGGTGATGCGTCCGCCGTCGGCGCAGCCCGAGAACGCAGGGCAATAGAGCAGACCTGCAGGCTGTGCGTCCTCTGACGACGCGCACAGCTCACTGAGGTAGATGATCATCTGCATATTCAGACCGGCAAGCACATCGCTGAGGCGGAATACCTTTCTGCCGGTTTTGTAGTCGATGACGCGCAGATATTCCCTGCCGCCTATCTCGCAGCGGTCCACGCGGTCGATGCTGCCCACCAGATGACCTTTAAGCTCGCCCGAGCCCTCCACGACACGGGGCTTCACGGGGGCGTTCTCGCCGATGCGCAGCTCGTAGGAAACGGGGGTAAAATCGCTGCCGGAAAGCTCGGCGGCAAGGTTCAGCACCAGCGCAGTCAGGCTGCCGCGCATGGCACGCAGGCGGTAGAGGAAGCCTGCGGTCTTGCCCTGTTCGCCGCCCAGCTGTTCGGCAAGATAGCGTTCGATGAGAGCGGATATCCTCTCCGCCACATTCTGCGCATCAGCCGCAAGGGCGGCAAAGTCTGACGTCTCCCTGAAAATATGCTCAAGGACGTAATGGGCAACGGTACCGTATTCCATGCCGTCCAGCTCGGCTCGGCGGCGCGGCTGCAGGTCAAGCCCGTAGCGGCAGAAGAAACGATAGCGGCACTGGTGATAGGTCTCGGCACGGGAAGCGGAAAGCTGCATATCGCTGCCGAACAGCTGTCGTGCGCCCTCCTGCCCCAGAGGCGCAGGCAGGTCGCCGCGGTGAGCTTCCTCCACGGCGCGGACTCTGTCTGTCCAGTCGGGACGCTCGCTCAGCGCCGCGCCGAGGCTGGCACTGATCTCATCACCGCTGCCCAGACTGCGCGCGTACAGCTCGAAAGCCGCTTCGGCGCTGCCCACGCTGTGGGCGTCAGGCATATCATCGTGGCTCAGCTGAGTGCATCCGGGGACACAGGCGGTCACCTCGTCGATGAATTCCGAGCGGCCGGTACGCTCTCCGCCCACGGCAGGCCATGTGATGTACAGCCGCTCGCTCGCGGCAGACAGCGCGTTGTAGACCAGCAGACGCTCCTCCAGCAGCTTGGTGTCGGCGGTCTGGGCAACCTGTACGCCCAGTTCGTCACGCAGGCGGCGGCGTTCCTCGTCGGTAAACACTCCTGCGCTGCCGGGCACGGCAGGGAATTCTCCCTCCAGCGCACCCACAACAAATACCGCGCGGGGAGCGTTGACACGCAGACGGTCGGCACCGCCGAAGGTTATCTCGTCAAGGCCGTGAGGGATATGTCCCACATCGGCACGTTTTATCATAAGGTTGATATATGCAATGAATTCGTCGGCTCTGCAGGTGCTGTCGCCGAGAATGGCGCAGAGCTGTTCCAGCACCGAAATGAGCAGATCCCACAGCTGGGGAAGCTCGGCGGCGGCAGTGGCGGAAAGGCCTTCACTCAGTCGCTCAAGGCACTGCGCCGTGCCGCTTGCGTCAACCAGTTCGTAGACGGCGGCACACATATCGGCGGCACGCTCCGAGCGCAGCGCGGCACGCAGCGGCAGGATCAGCGAACACAGCCGCTCACGCGCGGCGTTGATGCGCTCAAGACGGGCATCTGTATCCTCGGTGCTGCGCGCGCCCATGCCGTCGGGATGCTGCTCAAAGGGCTGTTCCCAGCCGCCTTTGGGCACGTTCCAGATGAAGCAGTAGTTTTCCAGCTCGGCGATGTCGGTGGCATCGATGCCGTCGATCATTCCGGTCTTGACGCAGCGCAGCATATCGGCGGTACGCAGACCGCCGTCGGCAGCCTCCAGCGCAGCCAGCACAAAGCGCATGAGCGCAGAACCGGATGCATCCACTCGAAGGTCGGCAAAGCAGGGAAGCCGCTGCTGGGCAAGGGCATCGGCAGCGATGGAAGCGTAGGTATCCTCGCTGCGGGCGATGATGGCGATGTCGCGGCAGCGGTAGCCCTCCTCACGCACAAGGCGGCGGCATTCACGGGCGCAGAATTCCAGCTCGTCGTAGCGGTCGGAGGCTTCGTACAGGGTGACGGCATCGGTGCTGCCGTCGTATGTCAGACGATCGTCCTCACGGCGGAACAGGGAGCTTTCAAGCATCTCAAGAGGCTCGGAAGCAAAACGGTGACGTTTTGCAAGGGTCACCTCGGGCAGCAGGCGGCAGCCACATTCTTCGGCAACGGCTCTGAGCTGTCCCGCGGTTCTGATGGCGGTGGCAAAAAGACCGCTTCCCTCGTCGGCGGTGCTGCCCGAACGCTCAAGACATACGGTGACGGCGCACAGCTCTGCCTGCTGCATGATGCGCGAAAGCACACGCAGCTCCTGCCCCGTATAGCCGCGGAAGGAATCTATATAGACGGTCGCTCCGTCAAAGAAGCGGATCTCTCCCAGCTGATCGTAAAGGCGGTCGAGGTCATCCATGGGATCCAGCGACGCCTGCCCAGGCAGACGGTCATACAGTCCGCCGGACAGCAGACGGTCGTATATCCCCTCGCCCTTTACAGGTGCGGTCTGCGCGGTGATGGCGTTGTAGGCACCGTAGATGAGAGCCAGCTCGGTGAGCTTTTCCCGGAGTCTGCCCCCTGCGGCGTTTGCCGCGCGGTACAGCTCCTGCGGTTCAAGGGCACACAGCTTGAACTCCTTGACCGCGTCCAGAAGGTGTTCGATGAAATGGGAGGAGCGCTTGCCCTTGTAGTAGCTCAGTTCGCCGCTGAGCTGAGACAGCACAAGGCCCATGGCGGCAACACGGCCGCAGTCGTCCAGCCGTCTGCCGGCAGAGCCGCCTGCCTTTCGCGCCACATCCTCGGCAAGACGGGTGAAGCTGTACACGCGCACCCTGCGCGCGTCTTTCGCCCCCAGCATGGACAGCATGGCTCGCTCACTTTCAAAGGAATACTGCTCGGGCACGATGAGCACCGGGCTTTTCCCCTCGGCGGCAAGGCTGCACAGCTGCTGACGGGTGTACCGGGTTTTTCCGCAGCCGGAGCCGCCTGTGATAAGCTGAAGCATTTTTCATTCCCCCACAATAATTATCTGCAGTAAACTGAATCAGGTAAAGGTCATCAGCCCAGAACCATGGGCACAAGCTCGCTGATGTCGTCAAGTATCAGCTCGCCGCAGGGTTCAAGATGCTGACGAAGCTGGTGTCCCTTTGCCACGAGGGCGCATCGGGCACCGACAGCCTGCGCCATTTCCGCGTCGTGAAGCAGGTCGCCCACCACAAGGGTACTGCGCGGATCGATACCGCTGCGCTCAATATATGAACGGGCGCGCTCCACCTTGCTGCCTGCCTCGAGATCGTCAGCTCCCAGAACAGCGTCAAAGCGGTCGAGGATGCCGTAGCTTTCGGCGTAGCGCATGAGCTGTCCTTTTTCGCTGGAGGACACGATAACCTGCTTTATGCCCGCGTTGCGGAAGGCATCCAGCACCTCCGTCGCGCCGGGCATGAGTCCTCTGCCCTTCATGTGCAGGTCAAATCCTGAATGGAACTCCACGGCGATCTGCTCGAAACTGATCTTCTCCAGATCGAAAATATGGCGGTAGAAGCCGATTATGGGCGTTTCCACGTAGCTGGAATACTGCTCGAAGGTGATGGGTGCCATGTCTCTGCGAGACAGCATATCGTTGACCGATTCCCACGAGGCACGGGCGTCGTCATGCAGGGTGCCGTTCCAGTCCCATATCACCAGCTGTATGCGCTGTTTATCTGACATCTTTTCTCATCCTCGCCGCATAATTTCGTTGCGCATCAATTATACCACACGCAGATGCCCCCGTAAAGGAACATCATGCAGCAATGAGAGCAAAAATGTCCATTTAATCGGTCATAAAATTGGAAGCCGTCGGACGTTCGATTATCTTGACAAACCATGTCGTTACTTATATTATAAAATAGCAAAAGTCTGTGAAGGACAGCAGGTCTGTCCGGGGACTGTTTTGCACAAACGGGATTATAATAAGGGGGTATTTCCTATGTCCGACGCAACCAACAACACCCTGCTTCAGGAGGGTGCATCCGAAAACACCGCCGGCACCGTAAATTCCGAGGCCATCATCAGCCTGCGGAATATATCCATCTCCTTTGACGGAGAGAATGTCCTCCAGAATCTTAATCTGGATATCGCCAACGGCAGCTTTGTTACCCTGCTTGGTCCGTCAGGATGCGGAAAGACCACCACTCTGCGTATAATCGGCGGCTTTGTCGATCCGGACAACGGCGACGTGCTGTTCAACGGACAGCGCATCAACGATCTGCCGCCCCACAAGCGTCAGCTCAACACTGTTTTCCAGCGCTACGCCCTGTTCCCCCACATGAACGTGTATGACAACATCGCGTTCGGCATGAAGATCCAGAAGAAGTCCGCCGCGGAGATCAGAGAAAAGGTCACCGAGATGCTCCGTCTGGTGTCTCTGGAGGGCTTTGAAAAGCGCAATGTCAACACCCTTTCCGGCGGTCAGCAGCAGCGTGTTGCCATCGCCCGCGCTCTTGCCAACGACCCCAAGGTACTGCTTCTGGACGAGCCTCTGGGCGCTCTTGACCTCAAGCTGCGCAAGGATATGCAGGTGGAGCTCAAGCAGATCCAGAGCAAGCTGGGCATCACCTTCGTTTACGTCACCCACGATCAGGAGGAAGCCCTTTCCATGTCCGACGTCATCGTGGTCATGAACCACGGCGTCATTCAGCAGATCGGCTCTCCCACCGATATCTACAACGAGCCTGAGAACGGATTTGTTGCCGACTTTATCGGCGAGAGCAACATCGTTGACGGCATCATGCACGCCGACCGCGACGTATCCTTCTGCGGCGCCCGCATGGAGTGCGTGGACACCGGATTTGCTCCCGACGAGCAGGTGGACGTTGTTGTGCGTCCCGAGGACGTTGTCGTCGTGCCCCTTGATCAGGCATCCTTCAGCGGCACCGTACTCTCCACCACCTTCAAGGGCGTTCACTACGAGATGATAGTGGAGATCCCCGATCAGGACGAGGACTGGCTGATCCAGTCCACCGTCGCTCAGCCTGTGGGCGAGGTGGTCGGCATGACCGTGGCTCCCGAGAACATCCATATAATGAAGAAATACACCGGCGACTACGCCAGCGACATCGACTTCGAGGAATTCCCCGAGGCGGCTGAGTGAGAGGGGGCGCAGAGTTGAAAAAAGGTACCCGTAAGCTCATGTCTCCCTACGCGGTGTGGGCTCTGCTGTTCACCGTTGTGCCTCTGGCAATGGTAGTGTATTTTGCCTTCACCACCGCTCAGGGAAGCTTTACTTTTGACAATATCACCGAGATCGGAACCTACGCCAAGACCTACGGCGTTTCCATCTGGCTGGGTCTGCTGGCGACGATCATCTGCCTGCTGCTGGGCTATCCCCTCGCATACATCATTTCAAAATTCAAGGGAATGAGCCAGCGCACGCTGGTCATGCTCATCATGCTGCCCCAGTGGATGAACTTTCTGCTGCGCACCTATGCGTGGATGACCATCCTTGAGGGCAACGGTCTGCTCAACACCCTGCTGGGCAAGATCGGTCTGGGGCCCTACGAGATGATCAACACCCGCGGCGCCATCATTCTGGGCATGGTATATAACTTTCTGCCCTTCATGGTACTGCCCATCTACTCGGCACTTTCCAAGATGGATCACCGCATCACCGAGGCGGCGCAGGATCTGGGCGCGAACAGCTTCAACGTGTTCCGCCGCATCACTCTGCCTCTGAGCCTGCCGGGAATCATCTCCGGCATCACCATGGTGTTCGTCCCCGCGGTCAGCAGCTTCGTTATCTCCCAGCTGCTGGGCGGCGGCAAGGAAATGCTCATCGGCGACATCATCGAGATGTTCTTCGTGGGCAACGTGCCCGACTACAACGTCGGTTCGGCTCTGTCGCTGGTTCTCATGATCCTCATGGTCGTTTGCATGACGGTTATGAACCACTTTGACAACAGCGAGGAGACAGGAGGGCTGACCGTATGAAAAAGGTATTTGACCGCATCTATGTGGCACTCATCCTGCTGTTCATGTATGTGCCCATCTTTGTGATGATCGTGTTTTCCTTCAACGATTCCAAGAGCCGCTCGGTGTGGCAGGGCTTCTCCCTGAGATGGTACGAGGCGCTGTTCAACGACCAGAGCATCATGGATTCCCTGTGGCTGTCGGTGCTGGTGGCAGTGCTGTCCGCCGCGTTCTCCACCGTGCTGGGCACTCTGGCTGCCATCGGTCTGCGCGCCTTTACCAAGCGCACGCAGCAGTTTGTGATGACCGTCAACAACATCCCCATGGTCAACCCGGAGATCGTTACCGGTATCGCCATGATGCTGATGTTCGTGGTCATCTTCCGTTCCACCGGTCTGCTGCAGCCGGGATTTGCCACGCTGCTCATCGCCCATATCACCTTCTGCACGCCCTACGTAATGCTGTCGGTGCTGCCCAAGCTGCGTCAGATGAATCCTCACCTTTATGAGGCGGCGCAGGATCTGGGCTGTCCCCCGGTCAAGGCGTTCTTCAAGGTGGTTCTGCCCGAGATCATGCCCGGTATCATCACCGGCGCGCTGATGGCTTTCACCCTTTCGCTGGACGATTTCGTCATCAGCTACTTCACAAGCGGATCTTCGGCTCAGACCCTGCCGCTGGTCATCTACTCCATGACCAAGAAGCGCATCAACCCCAAGGTCAACGCCCTTTCCTCCATCATGTTCATCGCGGTGCTGGTGCTGCTGGTCATCATCAACCTGCGTGAGATGCGCGAGGAAGCAAAGAACAAGGGTGTCAAGGCAAAGGGATAAAGCATATGTAATCGAAAAGCTCCGACCGTGTGGCGGGAGGACTCTTAAGGATGGATTTATCACACAATGAGAAAAGACGAGCATCCGGTGCCGGATGCTCGTCTTTCTTATGTGGCCCAACAAAAGCAATGCACTGGTATAGTGCGTATAATTGCGCACTTCTAAGAGGGAGGAAATCTGTTTTGGTTTGTTCAACATATTGGAGTTTGTCTCTGCGTTAATTAGGAGTTCAGCAATTGCTCCACAGCCAGTGCTGCTGCGTAAAGTCTGAACTCATCTGTTCCATACAGCATTACTGCCTGTCTTACGCCGTTTGTGTCAAGGGTACCCCCGGCGACGGTAATCGTTGGCAG
>SVPO01000081.1 GCA_015065795.1 Oscillospiraceae bacterium
GCTTCATGGGGCCGAAGCGGATGGTGTCCGCGCCGCGCTTTGCCATGATCTCGATGGGCATACAGCCCTCGTACACGTTGGGCTTGTCGATGTCGTGGGTGGGGGCACGCTCGGCGGTGATGAGCGCCTGATAGAACGCCTCGTACTGCTCCTTGTTCATGGGGCAGTTTATGTAGTCGTCACCGTCGCCTCTGCCGTAGCGGGAGGCGGCGAATGCCTTGGTCATGTCAATGCTTTCGGCGGTGACGATGGGTGCGGCGGCATCGAAAAAGCTCAGGCTGTCTCTGCCGCACAGGCTGACTATATCCTCGGCGAGGGCATCGGCGGTGAGCGGTCCGGTGGCAACGACGCAGACATCATCACGGGGCACTGCGGTCAGCTCCTCGCCCTCGATGAGCTCGATATTTGGATTGGACTTTATGGCATCGGTGACCGCTGCGGAGAAAAGATCCCTGTCCACCGCCAGTGCGCCGCCTGCCGGGACGGCACAGCGGTCGGCGATGGGCAGAAGCATGGAACCCAGCCGACGCATTTCCTCCTTGAGCAGTCCGGCGGCGGAGTTGACACGTGCCGCCTTGAGGGAGTTTGAGCACACCAGCTCAGCCAGCATGGGGCTGCTGTGCGCAGGTGAAAAGCGCACGGGCTTCATCTCGTACAGCCTGACCTTTATGCCTCGCGACGCCAGCTGCCACGCCGCTTCACAGCCGGCAAGTCCGGCTCCGATAACTACAGCGGTCATGTGTCGCTCTTTTCCTCCATGACTCTTTCGTAGCCGCAGCCCTCGGCGGTGCAGGCAAGCTTGGGAACCTTGCCCTTACGCACGAAAAGGATCTTGCCGCACTGGGGGCATTTTTCCTTGGTGGGCTCGTTCCAGGACATGAAGTTGCACTCAGGATAGCCGGAGCATCCGTAGAACACGCGGCCGCGGTGGGATTTCTTGACGACGACCTTCTTGCCGCACTCGGGGCAGTCGGCGTCGATCTCGTTGACGATCTTTTTGATATTCTTGCACTCGGGATAGCCCGGGCAGGCGATGAACTTGCCGTAGCGGCCCATCTTGATGACCATGCGCTTGCCGCACTTTTCGCAGATGAACTCGGTCTCCTCCTCGGGCAGCTTCATGGTAATGCCTTCCATGGCTTTCTTAGCCTCGGCAAGGGTCTTTTCGAAATTATCATGGAACTCGTGGAGCGTCTCTATCCAGTCCTTGTCGCCCTGCTCGATCTGGTCGAGGTTCTTTTCCATCTGGGCGGTGAACTTGACGTTGATGATCTTGGGGAAGCGCTCCTTGATGAGCTTGTTGATCTGCTCGCCCAGCTCGGTGGGACGCAGCGCCTTGCCCTCACGCACGACGTACTCGCGGTTGAGAACGGTGGTGACGATGGCGAGGTAGGTGGAGGGACGTCCGACGCCGTTTTCTTCCAGGGAACGGGTCAGGGTATCCTCGGTGTAGCGTGCAGGGGGCTGGGTGAAGTGCTGGGTGCCGTCGATGGATTTTGCCTTGAGCTCCATATCCTTTTCCAGCTTGGGCAGAGCACCGGTAGCCTCGCCGCTCTTGTCCTCCAGAGCCGACTCGTACAGGGCGGTGTAGCCCTCAAAGTGTACGGTGTAGCCGGATGCCTTGAAGATGTAATCGCCGCAGGTGATCTCGGCGTTGGTGGTGTCGTGGACGCAGTGTGCCATCAGGCTGGCGATGAAGCGCTCCCACACCAGCTTGTAGAGCTTGTACTGATCCGCAGAAAGATAGGGCTTTGCCTGCTCCGGCTCAAGATCGGGCATGGTGGGACGGATGGCTTCGTGAGCGTCCTGTGCGTTGGCGCGCTGCTTGAATTTGTGGGGCTTGTCGGGGAGATACTTGTCGCCCCAGCGCTTGGTGATGTAATCATTACCTGCGGCTCTTGCCTCGTCGGCGATGCGCAGGGAGTCGGTTCTCATGTAGGTGATGAGACCCACGGCACCGGTGTCACCGATCTCGATACCTTCGTACAGCTCCTGAGCTATCTTCATGGTACGGCTGCTGCGGAAGCCCAGCTTTCTGGAGGCTTCCTGCTGAAGGGTGGAGGTGATAAAGGGAGGGGCAGGTGTCTTTTTGCGGGTGCCCTTCTTCATGGTGGTGACGGTGAAGGGCTTGCCCTCCAGCTCAGCGAGGATGGCGTCGGTCTGAGCCTTGTCGGTCAGCTCGATCTTGCCGTCGGCGTTGCCGTAGAACTCGGCAGGGAACGACTTTTTGGAGCCGGGGGCGGTGAGCTTGGCGTCGATGCTCCAGTATTCCTGAGGAACAAAGGCACGGATCTCGTCCTCACGGTCGCAGATCATGCGCAGAGCGACCGACTGGACTCGTCCTGCGGAAAGACCGCGGCGGATCTTCTGGGACACGAACGGGGACAGACGATAACCCACGATGCGGTCCAGAATACGTCGGCACTGCTGGGAATTGACCAGATTGATGTCGATGTTTCTGGGATTGGCGATACCCTTGTCCAGACCGGACTTGGTGATCTCATTGAAGGTAACGCGGTTGGTATCCTTGATGTCCAGACCGAGAATGTATGCCAGATGCCAGGAAATGGCTTCGCCTTCGCGATCCGGGTCAGCCGCGAGATATACACATTCTGCGTTCTTTGCCGCAGCCTTCAGTTTTTCAACCAGCTCCTCCTTGCCCTTGATGATGGCATAACGGGGAGCGAAATCGTTCTTGACATCCACGCTCAGACGGTTTTCCGGCAGGTCGCGGACGTGACCCATGGAAGCCATGACCTCATAGCCCGGTCCGAGAAATTTCTTTATGGTTTTCGCCTTGGGAGGGGACTCAACAATAACTAACTTTGACATTCTGCATGCCTCTTTCGTAAGATTTTCGCGCCATGCGGCGTGTTATGTTCATCGGCCTGGTGCCGAATTGCTGTCATATCAATGAATATCTGCTGCCGGGGTGAACCGTGATGCAGCCGTAGATCTCCAGCTCGGTGATGACGTTGAGTATCTCGGCGGCACTCATCTCCGCCTGCGCGGCTATGCTGTCCAGCAGCTGCGGCTGAGGACGAAGCAGGCCGTACACCTTTCGCGCACCGTCGGAAAGATCCGTCGGCAGCTGATCGGCAGGCGGCTGAAAGCTCTCGTCGAGATGATCCGACGGCATGGGATCAGGCTCTGTCCTGACCGGAAGCCGCTGCGGCTCGTTGCCGAACATCAGCTCGCGCTCGGCACCGTCCAGCGTCAGGTGCATGGGATACATGCTCACATAGTGCTTGAGCACGTCCATTGGAGAGCGGACTTCCTTCGCTTCCATCTCCCGTGTCAGACGGCTGATGCCGGAGGAATTTGGCGCGCCCAGACCGGTTGCGACCACATAGACATCTCTGCCCTGTTCCGCAGCCCGTGTGGCTGTGATGAGCGAACCACTCTTTGAATCGGCTTCCATGACTATCGTTCCCAGAGAAAGGCCGGAAATTATGCGGTTGCGCACCGGAAAGTGGTAGGGACTGGAATCTATGTCGGGAGCGTATTCACTGACCAGCGCTCCCTTTTCGGAAATGGTCCTGCGCAATCCCTCGTTCGCCATATTGTAGCGGTAGTTTATGCCGCAGCCAAGCACGGCAATGGTTCCGCCGCTGACTGTCTCCAGAGCTCCGTTGTGAGCGGCGGTATCTATACCGCGGGCGCATCCGCTGACCACGGTCATTCCTGCACGGCTCAGTCTCTGGGACAGCTCGTAGGTCGCCTGCATACCGTAGTCGGTCGCTTTTCTTGTCCCGACGATCGATATGCACGGACGGGCACACATATCCGCCAGTCTGCCCTTGTAGAACAGCACCGCAGGCGGATCGGGAATACTGAGCAAGCGACGGGGATAATCGGCTTCATCCGGTGTAGTGACCGAAATACCAAGCTCCTCACACCTGCGGAGTATCCTTTCCTCCGCGTCCAGACTTCGGTCGTTGAGGGCGTTGATGGTTTTGACCGAGAACCTGCCCGAAGCCCACAGCTGATCGGGCGTGCTTTCGTACACATACCGCGCGCCGCCCTCGGTTTCTGCCACGGTAAGTATCACATGGCTGCCCACGCCCAGCCTGCGCTGGAGCCACAGCCAGTAGACCGCACCGTGCGGTATAGACAGACCCATATCGTTCTCCTTCGAAATATGAATCTCTGAACTCAGAGTGTTCGGATCAGGCGTAGTGACGAACCATTTCCCACATGAGAATGGCGGCGGCGGTGGCGGCGTTGAGGGATTCCGCGCGGCCGTTCATGGGAATGGTGACCTTTTCGCCGCACACGGCTTTGAGCTGCTCGGACAAACCGTTGCCCTCGTTGCCGATGCACATGATGGCACCCTTGAAGAAGCGGATGGCAGTGATCTTGCTTGCCTCGTCGGGAACGGAGGCGATGGGACGCATATTCTTTGCCTTGCACTCCTTCATGGCGGTGACCACATCGTCAACGATCAGGTAGGGCAGGCGGAACACGGCACCCATGCTGGCGCGGATGGTTTTGGGATTGTAGGGGTCGCAGCTGTCGTTGGTGAGGAAGGCTCCGTTGAGACCCAGCGCCTCGGCAGTGCGGAAGATGGCTCCCACGTTGCCCGGATCCTGCAGGTTTTCCAGCAGGACGAACTGACCGTCTGTCTTGATGTTATCAAGATCGATCGTATTCACGATCATCTCAGCCACTACGAACACACCCTGGGGAGTGACCGTGTCGGCGATCTTCTCGGCTATTTCATCGGTTATCTGATAGCTTTTGCCTGCCGCGCGCTCAAGACGTTCCACCGTTTCGGTGTAGCGCAGGTAGGCATCCTCGGTATAAAAGACCTCGCAGATCTTGCAGTGGTTTTCCAGCACCTCGGTGCACAGTCTGATGCCCTCCGCAATAAAGCGGCCGGTCTGTCTGCGCTCCCGGGCGCTGGACATCAGCTTGGCGGCAGCCTTGACCGCCTGGTTATCCTTACTTGTTATTTCAATCGCCATGACCGCACCTCAATTCGTTGTACCCACGGGCAGCGGTGCCGCTCCGCGAGTCCTGTTAAATTAGTATTATATCACACGCGGCACGTTTAATCCATAACATGAGCCGCATTTATAAGTAAATATTTTCTTAATAATGCCCCGTGAACGTTGCGAACTGCTTTTCACGCAGGCAGGACAATGTGCCCGATTAACGAAAATCCGCCCGAAGGCCGAAGCCTCCGGGCGTAATTATAGATTATTAGAGAGCTGCCTTTGCCTGCTCGACGAGGGAAGCAAAGCCCTGAGGATCGGCGATGGCGATCTCGGACAGCATCTTGCGGTTGATGTCGATGTTGGCCTTCTTCAGACCGTGCATGAACTGGGAGTAGTTGATGCCGTTGAGCTTGCAGCCGGCGCTGATACGGGTGATCCACAGTCTGCGGAAGTCACGCTTCTTCTGACGGCGGCCGACGTATGCGTAGTTGCCGGACTTCATGACGGCTTCCTTGGCCATCTTGAAGTGCTTGCTTCTTGCGCCCCAATAGCCCTTAGCGAGCTTCAGGATCTTATTTCTTCTCTTGCGCGTAGCGAGCGCGCCTTTAACACGAGCCATTTATGTTACCTCCGAAAAGATGTATTCAGGAATAGTAGTTGTCAGTTGTGCTTATTTGTAGGGGATCAGTCTTGCCACCTTGGCCTCGTTGGTACGATCGATAACGGTGGTCTTTCTCAGGTTTCTCTTTCTCTTGGCGCTCTTGAGGGCGCTGTTGAGCTTGTGGCTCTTGTAGGCATGAGCACGCACGATTTTGCCGGTACCGGTCTTCTTGAAGCGCTTCTTGGCGCCGCTGTGGGTCTTGATCTTAGGCATTTGGATGGTCCTCCTTGTTTTTGTCTTGCTTGGTGGTGACAACGGGCTTGGCCGCCAGGAACATCAGCATGTTCCTGCCTTCAAGCTTTGCAGGCTTCTCAACATTTGCGATTTCGGAAAGAGCCTCGGAAAAACGACGCATGATCTCCAGACCGTGCTCGGGATGTCCCATTTCACGGCCGCGGAAGCGAATGGATGCCTTGACCTTGTTTCCGTCATTGAGGAAGCGGCGGGCGTGGCCCAGCTTGGTCTCAAAGTCGTGGGTGTCGATGTTCAGCGAGAGACGGATCTCCTTGATCTCCACCACGCGCTGATTCTTTTTGGCTTCCTTTTCCTTCTTCTGCTGCTCAAAACGATACTTTCCGTAGTCCATGATCTTGCACACAGGCGGCTGAGCCTGAGGCGCGATCTTGACCAGATCCAGCTCTGCTTCGGCGGCCAGGTCGAGCGCCGCCTGAGAACTCATGATTCCGAGCTGAGCACCGTCTGTTCCAATGACGCGGACTTCGCTGTCGCGAATTTCATCATTGATCTGAACCTGCTGTTCTTTACTGATAGCCAAGCACCTCCGTAATTGATTTGGGTAGACGCAAAAAAGACGCGTCAGGTGAAATTCACCCCGCGTCAACACACAAACGGCAGGATCGCCCAAAGGCATCCGGAACCGCTGACGATATTGACCCTTGACCATGCTCGGTGTGGGGTGAGCCGCACAGGCAGCTTCTTTATTGCGTGAGTATTATAACAGGCACGGGAGCGGTTGTCAAGGAAATTTTGACGGTACGCGGAAAATGTTTTGTCCTCCGAAGCCACCGCTCCTCCGCTGTTTCATATTATAATCAGGAGCTGCTCCGCTATTCTCTGACAACGCCGATCATTGCGGTCGTGAGAATTGCGAAGCAGCTTGGATTCATTGTCTTTCGCTGAATTTCATTCGAATTCACGCGATGTTCATCCGTTTTCCTTTGCCGTCAGGCGCTGCATCAGGGTGCACGCCGGGTCGATAAGAACGCCCGTGGAGGCAGCGGTCTTTTCGGTGAAGCAGGAAATGCCGCTGTTTTTCTCCGCGCTGCTGTCGTAGAGCAGGTAGGGTACGGGATCGGACGCGTGGGTCTTGGTGACGATGGGCGTGGGATGATCGGGCAGGATGAGGATGCGGTAAGGCTCTCCGATCTTATCAAGGCCGCTGAGCAGCGGAGCCAGCACGCGGCTGTCGATCATCTCGATGGAGCGGACTTTGTTTTCCGGCTCGTTGCGGTGACCGCACTCGTCGGGAGCCTCGAAGTGCATATACACCATATCCGCGCCGCGCTCAAGGGCATCAAGAGCGGCGGCGGTCTTATCCTCGAAGCAGGTGTCAATGTAGCCGGTAGCACCCTCCACCTCCAGAACCTCCATGTCGGCGCACTTGGCTATGCCGCGGATGAGGTCAACGGCAGAAACCACCGCGCCCTTCAGTCCGTACATATCCTCAAAGCGGTCCAGACGGGGACGGGAGCCCTCACCCCAGAACCACACGGAATTTGCAGGACGCTTGCCCTCGGCGACACGCTTCCTGTTGACGGGATGGTCAGAAAGAACTGCAACGCTGCGCTTCATCATATCGATGAGCTGCGCGGCAGCAGGATTTGTGTTCAGATATTCGCCGATAACACGGTCAGAAATATCGTGGGGGGGAGTCATGAAGCCGATATCGGTGCTGCCGTTGTGCCACAGCAGGCAGTGGCGGTACTGCACTCCCGCGTGGAAGGAAAACACCTCGTCCCCCATCTCCTGCTGGATGGCAGCGATAAGCTGAGCGGCTTCCTCGGTGGAGATATCTCCGCCGCTGTAGTCCACCATAGTGCGCTGAGCGTAGTCCTCCTCATCGGAGAGGGTGACCAGATTGCAGCGCAGGGTCACGTCGGTGTCGGCAAGGTCGATGCCGATACTTGCCGCCTCCAGCGGAGAGCGACCGGTGTAGCATTTTGTGGGATCAAAGCCCATTACCGACAGATTTGCAACATCGCTGCCCGGCTTCATGCCGTCGGGCACGGTCTTTGCCAGACCGACCTCCGCAAAGGAGGCAAGGCGATCCATATTGGGCTTCTTTGCCATCTCCATAGGGGTGGCGCCGCCAAACTGTTCGACGGGATAGTCTGCCATGCCGTCGCACAGAACAACTGCGTATTTCATATATCTGATTCCTTTCGGGAAGAATGTCGCTGTAGTGCTTTGCAGTGATTATACCACATTGCTTCTGCGATTTAAATAGAAATGTTGCATCGGGAGGCAACCGAAAATCACGAAGCATATCGCAGAGCACGAAGGCGTATACGATTGCGTGCGGCATCGATGTCGAAATGATAATAGATCATGCATCCAATAAAAACGCCCGGAGAAAACCAGCTTCTCCGGGCGCATCAGACTATATTGGGAAACTAGGGCAGCAAAAATGTGCAGATTATCTGCGACGCACAACGGGGCGTACGGTGACCTTCTTGGTCATTCTGCCCTTGCGCATTGCCGGACGCACGACCTGAGCGGCAGCAGGTTCTTCGATGACGGGGAGATCCTCGTAGGGCTGGAAGCTGTAGCTGCCGTAGCTGCTGACAGTACCTCGGGTGGAGTCCCCCACATACATGGAGCCTGCGGCACGGGTGCCGTTGGAGGAACGGTTGAAGAACGGGCCGTTGTTGGGTACGGGATTGGCCTGCTCGGTGGGATAAGCGGGATAATAGTCATTACCGGAGTAACCGTTGTCGGGAGCAAAGAAATCGCCCTGCTGGTTTTCCTCAGGGAAATACTCACCCTCAAAGCCGCCGTTTTCTTCATCGAAACCTGCGGTGAAACCGATTCTGCCGGGCTGGCTGAACTGAGCGGGGGCAGGCATGGGAATGGCAGCGGATTCCTCGGGCTGGGCATCATTCCAGTTATCCTGAGCAAAATCCTGCTCGCCTTCGTTGTTCAGGAAATCTTCCTGAGCGACAACGTCAAATTCGTCCTCCTCATGCTCGATGGGCTGGGGAACGAACTGGGGATTGGCATCGTAATACTCCGCCGCGCTCACGCCGCCGCGCTCCAGAAGCTTGTTGGCTTCCAGAATGGAATCCTCACTGGAGGAGAAGCTGCCGGGCATTACCTTTTTGACTTCCACACCCTCCCAGGGAGAAGCTTTGGGAGTAATGCGACCGTCGTTGACGCGCTGGGCGGTATCGGCAACCATCTTGGCGCCGTAGGGCCCCAGAGCGGGAACGGTGTAGGCACCGTCGTTTTCACCGGCGCGGAGATTGAGCAGATGCTCAACCTCGTCGAGTATATTGGGACGCTGATCACCGATCTGGAGACCATCGTCATGCTTGATGGCAACGAGCTTATGAACGGCACCGGTCAGGGATGCGTCAACGCGATCGATGCGATCCTGAACCATATCCAAAGCCTCGTTGAGCTGCTCACGGACACGGTTCATATCGGCGCGGATGGCAGCAACCTCACGGGCTGCGTCTCCGGCGATCTGGGTGACCTGCTCCTGATTGTCCACCGCCTTCTGGAACAGGCGGTCGGCGGCACGCTTGGTGACGGACATGATGGAAGACACCGAACCCTGAAGCTCGGCAAACTCACGCTCACGCATCGCGAAATCGCGGTCGCGCTCACGCAGCTGCTCGCAGCGGATCTGCAGGGCGCTGTTTTCTGCCTTATGAGCCTCCACAGCACGAGCCAGCGAATCATTTTCGCCCTTGGCGCGTGCAAGGTTGGATTCCAGTTCCACGATCTGTGTGGTGGAAGTGGAAAGAGACGCGTTCAGGCGCGCCTGTTCCCTGCTGAGATAATTCTTGTCTTCATTAAGGGCGCTGATCTGGTTCTGCATATTCTCGCGCTCGCCGATAAGAGTATCGGTCTGCGCAATGAGACGACCAAATTCAGCGTCAACCGCAGCCTTGTTGTAGCCGTAGAAGCTGCGTCTGAAGCGCTTGCCCTCCTGTACGTTCATCCCTTTTCCTCCTGATGTTGTTCCGCACTCCACGAATTATTTATATTAGATAAATAATTCCGAGTAAAAATTCATAAATATTTAAGAAATTGGCAGAAAACAGCCCAACGCTGTCTGCCTGTTGAGTTTAGATACCCTTCTTGTGCCGCAAAAGTTGTAGGTTTTGCACAAATCCACTTCGGTATTGCAGCGCCGTTTTTATTTATGCGAACCAAGAAACCTTTACATAAATAATTTTAGCACACCTATGTGTATAAATCAAGCGTCAAATCTGACCACGCATTGCCAGAACAGTCGGCATCAAAGCATATTCCGCCTGCGCAGGATATATGCCACACCTGCCATGACCACCGCGGACAGCAGACACGGGAACCACCACCACTGGGAGAAGGGCATGAATCCGCCCTCGATGTTCATTCCGTACAGTCCTGAGATGACCGTGGGAACAGCTATGACGATGGTGATGCCTGCCAGCACGCGCATTATATCGTTCAGGTTGTTGGAGATAAGGGATGCCGACGCGTCCATCATGCTGTTAAGAACGTTGGTGTAAATCGTAGACATCTCGATTGCCTGATGAACCTCAATGAGCACGTCCTCGAAAAGATCCTGATCCTCGGGGTACATCTTGAGATATCTGCCGCGCATCATCTTTTCAAGGGTGGTCTCGTCAGCCTTGAGGGATGTAGAGAAGTAAACCAGGGATTTGTTGATATCCAGCAGCTTGATCAGATCCTTGCTTTTCATGGACTTGCGCAGCTGCTGCTCGGTGTGTGTGGACAGACGGTCGATCTGGCGAAGATGCTGCAGGTAGCGGCCTGCCACACGCAGCATTATGCGCAGCACAAACTGGGTCTTGAACTCGGTGTTCAGTCCTCTGACCACACCCTCGGCAAATTCGTTGAGGATGGGGTTTTCCCTGAGGGAAATGGTAAGCACGTTCTCCTTGGTAACGATGATGCCGATAGGCACAGTGGAATAAACGACGCTGTCGCCGCTCTTTTCCACATGGGGAATATCGAGGATTATCAGCGTGTTGCCGTCCTCGCTCTCGATACGGGAGGTTTCCTCCTCATCCAGAGGGGAACGGACGAAATCCCGTTCCAGATTAAAATCGGCGATAAGCGATTCACACTCGGCTTCATCGGGCGCGGTGACGCACACCCATGTGCCCGCCGAGCACTCCTCCACGCGGCGCATGTTGCCGCCGGAGCTCTTGAAATATTCTATCATGGCGCAGACTTCCTTTCCGCCGCGCCGATATGTGACACTCAGCGTCCCCCGGCACGGCCTGCTATTCTACTTCGATCGCAACTATCGGGCTCGGGGTTCATCGTGTCACCTCCTGGTTGTTTTTTGTCTGCCGGAACGCCCGGCACACTGTTTAGCAATTAATTATACCACCTCTTTTTCGTAAATGCCACAAAAATTAATGATATTTTTTTCGCGGCAATGCAAAAAAGTTGTTGACACGGCGAATCTGCTGTGCTATAATCATCGAGCAATCTGATAAGCGAGTGTGCTGGAACTGGCAGACAGGCACGTTTGAGGGGCGTGTGTCCACCGACGTACGGGTTCAAGTCCCGTCACTCGCACCATTTCGAGTGTTCATAACGGACTTAAGTTATGAACACTCGAATTTTTTGTATCACGGTTTCTTCGTATATTGTATTTTGGTTTGAGCAGGTGTC
>SVPO01000082.1 GCA_015065795.1 Oscillospiraceae bacterium
CACTATTCTCTCACACTCCCGACGACAATGTGATTTATATGAATACCTTTTCAATGACCATCTCTCCGTCCTTCCGTGTTGGATATATGGTGCTGCCAAATCACCTTGTTCCGGAGTTTGAAGATAAATTGGGTTTTTATTCATGCACAGTCCCGACCTACATTCAGTTCGTGTTGGCAGAACTCATTGCAAACGGTGATTTTGAACGGCATATCAACCGTGTCAGACGGGCAAAACGAAAAGAATTGAATAAATAGCAGAAAGGCGCCGCTTCACACAAAAGCGACGCCTAAATTTTATGTTCTGTCTTTGATTAGCAGTAATTTCCCTTCTCGGACTTCCACCCGTGCAGTCATTCCCTGCAAAACCTCATTGCTGACACCGTATTGATACTCGCAGGTAATCTCGCCGTTATCAAGAGGATACTTTGCGTTTTCTATGGTAATGCCTTTGGCAGTTCCGGAGATATTCAGCAGGGAGAAATATGCAAACGAGTCATCGATGTAAGCCTTCGGCGCAGCCGTCGCCGCGCTGTTGGGAGGTTGGGATGGGGTTATGATGACCCTTGCGATTTTCGTGCTCATCGACTACATAACCGGCGTAGTTCTGGCCGCAGTTTTCAAGAAGACAAATAAATCTACAAATGGCAAGTTGGATTCCCGTGCGGGACTGAAAGGGCTATGCCGTAAGGGTGAGATATTTCTTCTGGTGATCGTCGCTCAACGCTTAGATGATCTGTGCGGTATGGGCGGCGTGCTTCGCACAGGCGTCATATTTGCTCTCGTTGCCAACGAAGCAATCTCTATCATAGAGAACCTCGGCCTGATGGGCCTGCCGCTGCCGGCGGTTCTTGTAAAGGCCATTGACCAGCTACACGATAAATGCCCTGAGGATAAGAAAGAATAAAAGAATCCGCTCGGCTGTTGTGGTATTGCTCCACAACTCCGGGTGGGTTTGTTTTTTTGACATGCATTTTGACATTCATATTTAAAATTCTCAATGTCTTTTCACGTCTCTGTGCGTTCGCAACGGCAGAATAAAGAGAAAGAAACCCGATAATCCGCACAGTCATGCGAACTATCGGGTTTCAATAGGTGGCGGGGGCAGAAAGACTCGAACTCTCGACACGCGGTTTTGGAGACCGCTGCTCTACCAACTGAGCTATACCCCCGTACTGGTGGGCCATCAGGGACTCGAACCCCGGACCAACCGGTTATGAGCCGGTTGCTCTAACCAACTGAGCTAATGGCCCAAGTGATCTTTTATGCCGCTCGGGTTCCGGACAGCCATTAAATTATATTACATCTGCATCCGTTTGTCAATAACTCATTTCAGAAAAACGTAATTTTTTCCATACGTGGAAAGTGTTCTTCATAAAGTGAATTATTGGATGCTTGACTTTTGGCTGAAAAACAGTTATTTAGTTCTTATTGGAATTAGAAATCTCAGACGGAATGGAATAAGAAAAGGGGCGTGGACAAATGATTCTGTTTACTGCCATAGAACTGTCCGAAACGGCAAAGTGTGCGCTTTGCGATGTCATGGAAAATTTGAGATCAATCGGCGTGACCGGAAACTATACGCGCAGAGAGAACCTTCATCTTACTCTGGCATATATCGGGGAGAGTGAAGATGTGGAGAATATCATCCGTGTTATGAACAACATCTGCGTTCAGTCCTTTTCGCTGAACCTCAGAGGAGTGGGGAATTTCGGGGATATTCTTTGGGTGGGAGTGGAGCAGAGTGATGTACTGATAAATATGGCAGAGGAACTTAAGCGCGAACTCCGTGCCGTGGGCTTTGAGATCGAACGCAGACCCTTCAAGCCGCACATCACTCTCGTTCGCAAGGCGTCTGGTTTCTGCCTCGATGACATTCTGGTTCCGCAGGTGGAGATGACCGTCAGAAAGATAACGTTGTTTCATTCCCATCGCGTTGACGGTGTACTAATGTATACGCCGCTCTACGTGCGGGAATTCTGAGCGTACTTTGCTCTTGAAAATGGCTGTGCTATCTGGTACAATCAAACAGCGAGCAGGCCGGACGGTCGCGTGTGTTCCGCGAAAGCGGGCATATGAGGAAAGTCCGAGCATCACAGGGCAAGGATAACGGCTAACGGCCGCCGGGGGTGACCCTAGGGAAAGTGCAACAGAGATATACCGCCTCCTCCGGGAGGTAAGGGTGGAAAGGCGAGGTAAGAGCTCACCGGCGCGCAGGAGACTGCGCGGCCATGTAAACCCTATCCGATGCAACATCGTGGAGGGACATACAGCGGCTGCCCGCCGCGTCCCGAGGAGATGGCTTGAGCCGTGCGGCAACGTACGGTCGAGATAGATGATCGTCCAAGACAGAACTCGGCTTACAGACCTGGTCGCACCAATGGGACATATGCAGATGCTTTTCTGCGTATGTCCTTTTTCAATTGAGATATTCATCCAGCACGCCGCCAAGCAGCCACAGACTCAGCAGCAGCAGCGAGAAATTGAACTGCGTGCTCATGAGCAGCCACAGACCGGCGCATACCAGGGGGATAAGCGTGACGATGGATACGAGAAAGCATATCCTGTCTGCGTTTTCGGGCGAAGCAATCCGCAGCATCAGTGCCCTCATGAGCTGACCGCCGTCCATTGGCTCCACCGGCAGCAGGTTGACCGTGCCGATGCAGATGTTGGCTGAGGCGAATACGGAGAGGAAGCGATTATCGCACACCATCGCGCAGATGAGCAGAAGCCCTGCAAGCAGCAGGTTGGCGGCGGCGCCGGCGATACACACAATACTCCAGCCCTTGCGCGGAGCAAGAAGCCGCGCCCTGATGCGCAGACCGCAGGCGCTGACGGTCACGCGCTCTACGGATGCACCCGGGACGATGAGCATAGCGGCGAGATGTCCGCACTCATGGATGATGGCGGACAGTGCGCCGCAGGCGGTTATGTTGTCGGGCTCCAGCAGAAAAAACGCCGTCAGCAGAGCGAAAAAATAATAGCTGACATCAATTCTGATGCCGCACAGACGAACGGTCAAGAGTAACTGTCGCCAAGCACCACGGCAGGGTCGTAGCGCTGTCCGTTGCAGCGGAACTCGACGTGCAGATGGCTGCCCGTTGCCCTGCCGGTTGATCCAACCTCGGCGATTTTCTGGCCTGCGGAAACCTGCTGACCTGCCGATACGTTCAGCGTCAGACAGTGGGCGTAAAGGGTCTGGAACTCTCCGTGGTCGATAACGGCGTAGTTGCCGTAATCGGATGCATACTTCGCCGTCACAACAACTCCGTCCAGCATGGCACGGATGTCGGTTCCCTCAGGAGCGGCAAGGTCAAGTCCGCTGTGAAAGGAATACTTTCCGTTGATGGGATGATCGCGGAAGCCGAAGGGAGAGCTGATAACCGCATTCTCCAGCGGCAGGCTGACGCTTCTGCTGATGGTGAAGGGATAGAGACTCACGTGTGCCGGGACTGCCGGTTCATCCGTTTCTCCGCGTGTGACGCCGCTTTCGGCTGCGGACAGCTCGGTGGGGGATATGACCTTGAATGTGGGAACATCTTCCGTGTCGGCGGCAGAAATATCTCCATCACTGACGGGTGTCTCATGAGATGTCTGCGCAGCCAGTGCCCACATACAGAGCAGCATAGTCGCAAAAGCGATGACAGCCACGGCGATCATCGCTTTCTTTACGCTGCGGCTGTTGATCGTGATATAAAGCAAAAAAATCACCTCCGACACAAGCTATATGCCGGAGGTGAACCGATGATTCATATAAAAGCGATGGAGCCTGACGGTCATCTGTACCGCCAGAGGGTAAAGGCGTGACCTATGCGGCGCGCAAAAGATGTGAGCAGCGTCAGCAGTACGCACAGCGCAGATGCTCCCCCGAAAGCCTGCAGAGGAGTCAGACCGGGGAGTGCCAGCGGTTCGGTCAGCACGAGATACGCCACCAGCAAAGCCAGCGAAAAAGCCGCGCACAGCGGAAGCGACGAAAGCAGTATGCGCAGGAAGGAAGAAGGCTGAGTGGAGCGGAACAGCCTCTGCATGGAATATCCCACGGGCAGTCGTCCCCTGCGGAACTGACGATCGGCGAGACAGACGTAGCGGCCCAGCTGCGAGGAATCGTCATTAAGCCTGCGTCCGCTGCGGAAGGTGTCTGCGTCCACGCGCAGCATGATGCCGTCGTCGGCGCTGGCAAGCTCTCCGTATCGGCTGACGGAATTCAGCTCCGGCTGACAGTCGAGGGCATTGGCGCGTGACAGGTCAAGCCCCGAGGCAGAGAGCAGTTTATCCGCTTTATGATCCAGATGAGCCGCAGAGAGAGAAACATAATAGGAATGGATTCCGCGGCGCGATACCTCCGAAGCAGGCAGAAGCATCACGGAAAGATACTCGGTGCGGCGGCGTCCGGTTCTGCTGTAATGGGGATAGGTCCCTTCAAAATTCAGCGCCGTAAGCTGCGGCTCAAGGGAACCGCGAAGCTTTGTGAAGATGCTGTTTTCGGCGTCAATGCGCGAGGTACTGTCGCTGAACGGGGCGGTCATGGCGCACAGCCGGTCGCTCAGCTCCATGATAAGGGGACGTGCCCTGCCGTCGGCGATGTGCAGCTCGTAGCAGCCGGCGTACAGACGCGAATTGCGCACAGCGGCGTTGTCGTCATCCTCGTACCGGGCGCTGCGGCACTCATCAAAGCGTTTGCTCAGTTCCGTGCACTTGCAGTCCTCCAGCAGCTGAGCAAGACGGTTCATGGCGTAGCGGTTATCCAGAGCGTCAAGAACCTTCTGCTCACTGAGCCAGCGCTGATCCTTCGGCGCGGTGAGGATTCCGCCGCAGCCGGTGATCAGCTGAGCGGCAGGCAGCATGGACAGCTCGTCGGCGGACAGACCGTCGCTGCCAAGAATGCTGTGTTTGCTGATCAGTGAGGCGCAGACGCGGTCGATCAGCTCCGCACGAGGAGTGCCAAGACGGCTGAGGCGGCCGGCGTAATCGCAGGCGGTAATCTCCAGGCTCAGCGTCCTGCAGGAAAAGCCGAGATCGTGCCAGCCAAAGGGCTGCATCAGCCGCTGGCAGTAGTCGTTGTCGGAAAAACGGGTGTCCACAAGAATGTGGAAACCGAGTCCGTCGTCGGTCACTTCAGCCTCGGTGCTGAATGCGTAACCCGGGATATAGTAATCGGGAAAGTCTTCGGGAAAACGGCAGCCCTCAAAGCGCACGCGAACCCGTCCCCATTCGCGCTCGGCGTAGGAAAGGGTGAGCTGATCGCCCTTTCGACCGATGACCACACGCTGATTGTTCAGCGAAAGCCCTGCGCGCACAAAGGCGGCGGTACGGGAGTCAAAGCGCGATGCCGCCGTGTTCAGCGCCGACACACGGGCGACGCGGTCGGTCTCGTTGCGACGGGCAAGATCGATCAGCCAGTTCCAGAAAGCACGCTGGGATTCGGCGCGGCAGCATTCCCGAAGTGATGCGTCGGCAAGAGCGAGCACCTCGTCGGGGATCAGTTCGGAGGGGTAGTGCTCCAGCTGCACAAGACGGCGCATGGTGCGTCGGATCTCCATGGCATAGGGCAGACGTACCGTCAGCGGAGCACCGCAAACAAGCTCATCCACATCCGCCTGCGTACAATCGTTCAGGCCGGAAAAAGAGGATGAGCTCGTGGAGAAAAACAGTTCCAGGCCAATTGCCTGACGATGGGTATTCTTCATCTGGGTCCTTTCGGGTTATCCGTAGTATCTGAGACAGGAGACAACGCGGCCGATTACGTTGACGTTCTTTGAGATAATGGGCTCGTACAGGTCGTTTTCCGGCTGCAGACGGATGGCATCGCCCTCGCGGTAAATGCGCTTGACCGTGGCTTCGTCGTCGATCATGGCGATGACGATCTCGCCGTCGTATGCCGCGGTGGGAGTCTTTTCGGCGATGATGATGTCACCGTCGAGGATGCCTGCGTTGATCATGCTTTCGCCGCGCACGCGCAGGGCGAAAAGCTGACTGGAGTCGTAACGGTCGCCGGGGAAGGGAATATGGGCGACAACGTCCTCAAAGGCGTAAAGGGGAGAGCCGGCGGCGACGTGTCCGATGAGCGGTACCTGAGTGACAGGAGATTCATCCGCCAGCCTGATGTGACGGTTGAGTCCGGAAGCACGGGTGATATATCCGCCTTTTTCCAGCGCGCACAGGTGACTGTGCACGGAGGATGTGGAGCGGATGCCCGTGGCTTCGCATATTTCACGCACAGAGGGAGGAACTCCCTGCTGGATGCGTTCCTTGAGAAAATCGAGAATAAGCTGCTGAGAGCGGGTAAGACCTTCAGCCATAATACACCTCCGTGGAAATGTGTGCACAGTTATGCAACCATATTATAACACACATTTCCGGAAAAAGCAAACATTTGTTTGGCTAAATGTTCGACGATGTTCGCTTTTGTTCCGGAAACACAGTTTTTTTATAAAGCGTTCATATGGCTTTAACAATTAATCGCGAGCAGTTGTTATAATATAATCGTGCCAGTGAAGATGATCTGCAGCGGAGCCGCACCGATGCCGAACACAGGCGCAGTTTACCCTCCTCAATTTTTGCTATTCCTTGATCTGATTGCCGCCGCGTTTTGCGATCGGCAGGTCGAAGAACAGTAATACCCCCCCTCAAGCTATATTGAAAGCCCCGGACTGCCGCAAGTCCGGGGCTTTCGCCTTTTGTGTGATTCTGTTATTCGGCAGGCTGCTCAGCTGCTGCGCTGCCGGACAGCTCGGGATAAGCGGAAAGCGCTCTGCGTTCAAAGTCGGCAAGCGCCTGCTCCTTGGTGCTCTGACCGAAAGCGTATTCGGAAACGCACTGGGCAAACAGCGGACGCAGCACGATGTCGTATTCGCTGAGATTGCCCATGGTCACTCCGTCGGCGGTCTGAGCCATGAGGTTGTAGCAGTTCTGCGCCGAGAGGAAGGATTCGCTGAACTGAGGATCGAACTTGATCTGATCCACCACCGTGCGGTTGGCGGAAAAGGAGCCGGAGATCAGCGAGTCGGTGCGCATGGCCTCCTCCTCGCAGGTGAAATACTGAATGAACAGCGCGGCGGCGTCGGGCATATCGGTACCGCTGTGCACGGACAGCCAGCAGCCGCCCCAGTTGTAGGGAGCAGGACCGGGAACAGCAGCCCAGTCGCCGTAAGAGCCTTCGCCGGCGATGGTGCCTTCGGCGCAGGGCTTGAGGACGTTTTCCATGCCCAGTCCGGAGGAGAAATAGCCGAAGATGCTCTGGGGATCGCTCATTCCCACCACCCACGCCTCCGACCACTGCTGGGCGTTGAGCATAAGTCCCTCGGAAGCCATGCGCTGGCAGTAATCCATAAAGCCTTCTGCCTCCTCACCGATGTGCAGAGCACCGTCGGCGGTGAGGGAGACGTCGGCGAGATAAGCCATCATCAGCTCGTCAACTCCGGTGACCATCCGGGTGTCGTTGTGCGATTCACTGCCGATGACGGACGCGGTCTCGTAAAAGCCGTCCCAGTCGGAGATCATATCCTGAATCTGAATGGGGTCGTCGGTTCCGAGATAGAACTCGGCAAGGCTTCGGCGATAGAAGAACAGACCGGGATCGGGCTCATAGCAGGCTGCCTTGAGCACACCGTCGCTGCTGGTGCCGGCGTCAACGGTGTATTTGTAGTATCGGTTCTCGTCAAAGCTGATGCCCAGTGCCCCCAGATCGGCGGTTATGTCCGTATCTACGAAAAGCGGAAGCTCATAGGGCGAAAGCATAAACACGTCGGGAAGAGGCATACTGCTGTCGCGGGATTCGTCCAGAAGCTGGTAAAGCTGCTCGGTGTCCACCACTTCCACCTCCAGCCTCCAGTCCACGGAGGTGAGCGAGGCTGCGGTGGCGCGCTCAAGGGCGGTTTTATAGTCTTCGGACAGGACCCAGACCGACAGGGCAGGACGGGTGTCCTCGCCTGCGTCCTCGGCAGAGCAGGCAGTCAGCGGCACGGCGAGCAGGAGCAGGGTCAGCGCCGCGGATAGAATACGTCTGAGGATGGACAAATGCAATCACCTCCGGCAAAGTACAGTAATTATAGCCGATATGTTCATCCGGCACAATACCTTTTGCAAAAATCGGGATACCGTCACATATTTACGTCTTATTTCGATTGCCAAATGCCGCGGCGAATGGTATAATATCCGTTATACTTAAATCTGCGCTCCGCAGGTCATGCTTCGCGGAGTGCAGGAAAGCAAAGGATTGATCACATGAAGAATTTCAAATGGGGCATCGTGGGTACGGGTGTTATCTGCGACAAGTTTTCCGGTGCCCTGACCCACAAAACCAACGGTACCCAGAGCGTGGGAGCGGTGTGCTCCCGTAATGCCGACAAGGGACGCGAATTCGCTGCGCGCTTCGGCTGCGACAAGGTCTATACCGACCTTGCCGAGATGTGTGCCGACGAGAGCATTGATATCATATATATCGGCAATCCCCATCCTTATCACGGCGCGGCGGCTATTACAGCCATCAACGCCGGCAAGCACGTTCTGTGCGAAAAGCCCATGACCCTCAATGCCGCGCAGGCTCGCTGCATTTATGACGCTGCGGCAAAGAATGAGGTCTTTGTCATGGAAGCCATGTGGACACGCTTTCTGCCCCCGGTGCAGAAGGTGTGCCAGTGGCTGGAGGAGGGAAAGCTGGGACAGGTCGTGCGCGTTATCTCCGATTTCCACGCGATGAATGACGAGAACCGCGATTCCCGCCTGTATGCCCCCGAGCTGGGCGGCGGCTCGCTGCTGGATCTGGGAGTGTACCCGATCTTTGCCGCCAATCTTTTCCTGCACGGAGCACCCGAGATCACTCACACCGAGATGACCCCTGCATCCACCGGCGTTGATAAGATCATGTCCGCCTGTCTGCGCTATGAGGACGGTGACGCCTTCATCTCCAGCGGATTTGAGCGCACCTGCTGCCAGGCTGTCATTGAGGGAACCAAGGGCTTTGCGGTCGTGCCCGACTGGTGCTTTGCCCATTCGGCATATCTCTATCAGAACGGAGAGCTTGCCGAGAGCTTCTGCCAGCCTGAGGACAACGGCATGCAGTACGAAGCCATGCACGTTGCCGAGTGCGTCGAAAAGGGACTGCTTACATCCCCGATGTATCCCCCCGAGATGACCATGCGCGAGCTGGACTGCTGTGACCGTCTGCGTGCTCAGTGGGGACTTGTTTATCCCGGCGACAGAGAGGATCTGAATGCCGCCGGCAGACGTTCGGTCTCCCATAGCTCCGAGCCCATTGCCGATGTGCGCGTCAGCGGTGCCGAGGACTGGTACCGCGATGCCACCTTCTATCATATTTATCCTCTGGGTATGTTCGGCGCCCCCGAATACAACGACTTTACCTCCGCGCCCTCTGACCGCATGGCGGATACCATGTCGCTGGTGGATCACATCGCCAACAGCGGCTTCAGTGCCGTATACTTCGGTCCGGTCTTTGAATCCACCCGTCACGGCTACGACACCGCCGATTACCGTGTCATCGACCGCCGACTGGGCACCAACGAGCAGTTCCGCCGCCTGTGCGCCTCTCTGCACGCCCGTGGTGTGCGCGTGGTGCTGGACGGCGTGTTCAACCACGTCGGCAGAGATTTCTGGGCGTTCAGGGATGTGCAGCAGAACCGTGAGGGTTCGCGCTACAGAGACTGGTTCCATATCAACTTCGGCGGCAACTCCAATTACAACGACGGCTTCTGGTATGAAGGCTGGGAGGGCCATTTCGAGCTGGTCAAGCTCAACCTGCGCAATCCCGACGTCAGGAACCATATCTTTGACGCCGTGCGCGGCTGGATCAGCGAGTTCGGCATCGACGGTCTGCGTCTGGACGTTGCCTACTGCCTTGACCACGATTTCATGCGTGAGCTGCACAGTGTCTGCCGCAGTGTGCGCAGTGATTTCTTCCTGCTGGGCGAGTGTGTCCACGGCGATTACAACCAGCTGGTCAACGACGCCATGATGGATTCGGTCACCAACTACGAGTGCTACAAGGGCGTGTATTCCTCCATCAACGACGGAAACATGCACGAGATAGGCTATTCGCTCCACCGTCAGTTCGGCAACGAGCACTGGTGCCTCTATCGCGGCAAGTGCCTCTACAACTTCGTGGACAACCACGACGTTTCCAGAATAGCCAGCATCCTCAAGGAAAAAGATAATATCCCCATGGCTTACGCTCTTATGTATTCCATGCCCGGTTCTCCCTCGGTCTATTACGGCAGCGAATTCGGCTTCCTCGGAGACAAGGCTCAGGGTGACGGCGCGCTGCGTCCCACTCTCTCCGGCGACGATATCGGCAGCATGGGCAACAGCCTGACCGATTACATTGCCCGACTCAACGAAGCTCGCAGACAGTCCAAGGCTCTGCGCCGCGGCGATTACAATCAGCTCTATGTCAGGCCCAGACAGCTGATCTTTGCCCGCAGCTTTGAGGATGAGCGTGTTATCTGCGCCATCAATACGGACAGCGAGCCTCACACCGCGCACTTTGATGCCGGTGCCGGCAGAGCCTATGATCTCGTCACAGGACAGACCATCGACTTCGGCGGCGGACTGACCATTCCGCCCCGTACCGCACTCATCGGCAGAGTATATTGACAGCTTAGCGATATAAAGGAGACAGCGCGATGGCAAAGAATAATCAGTCCTTCAAATTACAGCGTACACTCAACAAGCTTGCCATACACAACCTGATGCTGTACATCGTGGGCGGAATCGCTGCGGTGTTCCTCATCGGCATGGCGCTGTATATGACCAAAGGCATCGATATTATTGAATATATCACTTTTAACCGCAGCATGATTCTGGACGGTCAGGTGTGGAGAGTGCTTACGTTCCTGTTTAAACCGGAGGACAGCTCGGTTTTCATGGTGCTGACGCTCTACCTTTACTGGCTGATGGGCAGCACACTTGAGCAGGAGTGGGGAGCGGTCAAGTTCAATCTCTTTTACTTCTGCGGCGCGGCTCTGACCATAGCCTCCGGATTTATCACGGGAGGGGCGGTCAATCATTTCCTCAATATGTCGCTGTTCTTTGCCTTTGCCATTCTCAATCCGGAGTTTCAGCTGATGCTGTTCTTCGTGCTTCCGGTAAAGATCAAGTGGCTTGCCATTGCCGACGCGGTGTATTTTGCCTATATGTTCGTGGTGAGCGGATGGGACATCCGCGGATGCATCATCGCCTGTGCTCTGACGCTGCTGATATTCTTCGGCGGCGATATCATCGAGAGCATAAAGCGCGCAAAGCGCCGTGCCGAATGGAAGCGTAATTTCAGATAATCTGTGCCGTTGACCGCGCCGCGTCTTTGAAAATGCAGCGCGGTCAACTTGCAGACGAATGAACCGCCCCGTGGGGGTCAATACTCATACTGACATTAACATGATGGGGTGTGCGTCAGTATGCAGTATAAAAAGGTCGAGGTCTGCGGAGTCAATACAGCCAAGCTCAGGCTGCTGTCCG
>SVPO01000083.1 GCA_015065795.1 Oscillospiraceae bacterium
TCCGCCTTGACCGCACCGATAACCGCAGCCTCTGCATTGACGGTGTCGTAATCAAACACCCTGGTCTCCCGTTCGGGATACTGCTCCGGCTGATGCCTTGCGGCGGACGCGGTGTATGCTCTTGTGGCGTCTTCGTCAGCCTCGACTTCGTCCTCGTTATAGTCGTCGGCCTCGTCGTAGTCATCGGTCTCGTCGTAGTCGTCGGTCTCGTCGTAGTCGTCGGCCTCATCGTAGTCGTCGGCCTCATCGTAGTCGTCGGCCTCGTCGTAGTCATCGGCCTCATCGTAGTCGTCGGTCTCGTCGTAGTCGTCGGCCTCATCGTAGTCGTCGGCCTCGTCGTAGTCGTCAGGCTCGTCGTAGTCGTCGGCCTCGTCGTAGTCGTCAGGCTCGGCAATGCTATCGGATTCTGTTTCAGACACATTCTCCGTCGCTTCATTGTGCTCCGGTTCTTCCCCGGTCACGAGCTCTGCTTTCTCCTGCTCGAGCTGCGGATCCAGCATATCAGGCTTGCCCTGTTCGGCTTCCGGCTGTTTTTCCTGCGCGGAACAGGAAGCAAATGCATCTTCTGCATCCCTGATGAGATTGTCGGAAATAATCGCTGCGGCAGGTACGGCTTCGGGCTGAACATCCACGCGCGCCGCAGGTTCGTTCTGTTCCGGTTCCGCAATCGGCGTTCCGCTTACAGGTGCCCATCGGAAGGCGTTGGTGTTTTTCAGTTCCTCAACAGCCGTTCCGCAATAATCGCAGAAGCGGAAATACACCGGCATGGTTCTGCCGCAGCAGGCGCACATTCGCACGGTCGCAGGCAGCGGCCTGCTCTGCTGACCTGCACGGGGGGCCGGTCGGAGCGCTGTGCCGCAGTAGGCGCAGTGCACGAACCCCTCTTTCCAGATCGTACCGCAGGCTGGACATTGCATATTATCACCTCAGTATCCGGCAGCTGCCGGTATCAAGTATTTTCATTCTCCGCTGCTTCGGAGGAGTCAATTTCCATGTCGCCCGATTCAGCAGTGAGCACCGTGTCATCATCGGTTGCCTCCGTATCGGACTGCTCTCCGGCAAGTGCCCTGCGGATACGCTCGGGCAGCTGGGACACGGCGAGCGCGACAGCGTGCGAGAACTGTCTTGCGTTTGACCGCCATGTATGTGAGCTCTTTTCATAACCGGCAAACAGCCTGTTGAGCTGCTCGGTGCTGTCCTTGATGGAAATCAGCTTCTGTTCTCCGGCTCGCTGAATCTCTGTCAGACGATCCAGCAGCTCGTTCTGCCGCTCCGCCTGCTTGACCGCATCAAAGGCGGTTCCGTCCAGAACTCTGAGCAGTTCCGAATTCTGACGGGTCATTTCCAGCTCCTCTTTCTGAGCGTGCAGCATATCGTTGACAAGCTCAAGCTGTGCCGCAGAAATTCGGTTCTGCATCTCTGACTGACGCGCAATGAACGAAATATTCTCATACAGAACGATTCCGAAGGACAGCGTCACATAAAGCAGCAGACCGATGCCCGGTCCGAGCACCAGAGAGATTATTCCCTGCAGCGTGTTTCTGTCCAGAAGAAGCATGACACCATACACCACGCCGCACACTCCGATAACCACCGCCAGCAGGGCCGCAAGAACCTTGAGCGCCCTGACTATGCCTGCGCCGCAATGATTGAGCCCGGCATAACGTCTGAGCAGCGTTTCATCGGGCAGGGGCGGCTCGGTCAGGGGCACTTCCGGCAGCTTACCGAATCTTGCGTCAACCGCATCCTGTCTGATGATCACGCCGCACATGGGGCAGAATCGGGCTGCGCCGGACATCTGGCATCCGCAGGACGGACAATTCATCATGTTCCTGATCATTCCTTTCAATGACACATATCTTTTCGATATTATGTATACAGAATGAGTATACGACGTTACGGCAACCTTTGTCAACACAAAATACCATTTATATTGTATATGTTTTGGGGTTGCGCCACAATATTCGCTGTTTTGCCCCTGATCCCATTGCATTAACAAAACATTAACAATATTATTGCAATACGGACAATTTTGTGGTAGAATGTGTATAATTCTGTCAAAGGAGAGTCTCCGTTTATGGATCGCCGACTTCTGCTGATCGTCAACCCTTACTCCGGCAAAAAAAAGGGCGGCAAAAAACTGTCCGAAATACTTCAGACTCTGCAGGCAGGCGGAAATCAGTGCACCGTCATGCTGACCGACAAGCGCATGGCCGCCTCGGAATTCGCCAGCGAATTCGGCAAGGATCATGACGTTATTGCCTGCATCGGCGGAGACGGAACCTTCAACGAAACCGTAAACGGTATGCTTCTTGCCGGGCTCACGATCCCTCTGGGCTACATTCCCACCGGCAGCACCAACGATTTTGCCGCAAGCCTCAATCTCCCCACCAAAATACAGAAGGCAGCCAAAACCATCACCACTCTCGGTACCCGAAAGCTTGACATCGGACTTTTCGGCAAGCGCAATTTTTCCTACGTCGCCTCCTTCGGCGCATTCACCAAGACTTCCTACGCCACGTCTCAGAGCTTCAAGAACGTCTTCGGACACTTTGCTTATCTTCTTGCCGGCATGAAGGACGTCTGGTCCATCCGCTCACAGCATCTGTGCTTTGAGTTCAACGGCAAGAAGCTGGAAGACGACTATATCTTCGGCGCCATAAGCAACTCCACATCTCTGGGCGGCGTGCTGACCATCCCCTCCGATATGGTGGATATGAACGACGGTCTTTTTGAGATCCTGCTGGTCAGACGGCCTCACAGCCTCGGTGATCTGATGAAGATATCCTCCGCGCTCCTGCGCAAGAAATTCGATAAATGCGATCTGATCACCTTTGAAAGCACCCCTTCGGTCACCGTGACCACCGCAAAGCCCATCGACTGGTCCCTTGACGGCGAAAAGGAGACCATCGAAGGTACATTCGATGTCCGCTGTCTCCATGACGCTCTGAACGTAATCACCGGAGAAACTTCCGCAGCCGACAAATAACACACGCAGACAGCCCCGACGGAAAACCGCCGGGGCTGTCGCTTATCGGGAGGTACCGCGTGAAGGATCAGCAGCCGCAGCCACAGCTGTGGTTGTGATTGTCGTAGTCGTTGCCGCAACCGCAGCCGCATCTGTTGCCGTAGTTGCCGGAATCGTTGCCGCAGCCGAGATCACAGCCCTGGCTCAGCAGGAACACGATGACCAGAATGAGAACCCAGGTGCAGCTGTTGCCACCAAAGAGACAGCTCATGTTTGTTTCCTCCTCTCTGCTGTTTTCTCTACATACTATGACGATGTGTGAGGATGTGTTACAAAAACATATGGGCTTGCCTGCGGATGTTTTCATAAAATGATATCATCTATTAATGGTACGCCTATTGAAATAAACCGGCATTTGTTGTAAACTATATGTAAAGAAAAATCATTCTGACGGAGTGGATAATGTACACTGCTAAGCAGCTTGAATCGCAGCTCAGAAAAATGAAAATCCCGCGGGACGGCACGCTTCTCATCCATTCATCCTTCAGATCCATGGGTGAGATCAGCGGAGGTGCCGAAACGGTCATCGACGTGCTGTGCCGCTACATGAGTGACGGTCTGCTGCTTATGCCGACTCACTCCTGGGACACCGTGAACGCAGGCAACGCATTCTTTGACCCGAAAACAACGCCGTGCTGCACAGGTATTCTGGGGCAGCTGCTGCTGAAGCGCGAAGGCGCGCTGCGTTCTGTCCATCCCACCCACTCACTTGCCGTATTCGGAAAGGACGCGGCACAATTCATCGAAGGAGAGCACACGGTTTCCTCTCCATGCGCGCGGAACGGCTGTATGGGCAAGCTGCTTGACCGTAAGGGCAAGATACTGTTCATCGGCTGCGATCTGAGCAAGAACACGTTTCTGCACGGTGTGGAGGAATGGTGCGGCATAGAAAACCGTCTGGGAGATGAATACGCCTGTTTTCTCACTCTGCACGACGGCAGCACCTATATCGGTGCCATGCAGCCACACTGCGCTCCCGTTTCGGACGTGTCAGTTAATTACGCCAAAATGACTGAGCCGTTTCTCAGACTGGGCGCGGCTGTCGAAGGACAGCTTGGCGACGCGCACTGCTACCTGTGCGACTGCGCGCGGATGGCGCGGATAACCACCGAGCTGCTGATCATCAATCCCGATCTGTTTCTGGATGACCGCCCTGTCCCCGAACACATTCTGACGGATGTGGGCAAAGGCTATTATGTACTCTGAATCGTAATCCCGAATCTCAATATACATCACAGTCAAAAGGAGAATGTCAAATGAAATCAAGCAAGAAGATCCTTACCAGCGCCGTTGCTCTGCTCATGGCAGTCGCAATGTGCCTGATGTCCGCAGGCTGCGACATCGAGGGCATCTCTGAGATGGCCGGCATGATGGATGAATTCAGTGAATTCACCTCAAACGACACCTATGACGGTCCTGCTGTCAGCGACGAGGATATTTACACCCTCGACATCTTCAACGACCTGCCCGACACTCCCTCCGATATCGATCCTCTGTTCTGGGTCGCCGAAGGCAATAACGGCGGCAAGGTTTATCTGCTGGGTTCCATCCACTGCGCAGAGCCCGAGACCTATCGTCTGCCCGACCTGCTCATGGATGCCTACCTTGAGAGTGACGCTCTGGCAGTTGAGTGCGACATCCTCGCCTACGAGAGCGATTTCATGGCTCAGCTGGAGATGTCCACTCAGATGATGTACTCCGACGGCTCCACCATCGACCAGCATATCGATCCCGAGCTGTACGACGCTATGATCAAGTTCTACGAGGATAACCCCAGCCAGCAGCTCAGCCAGCTGGGCTACACCGCTGATATGCTCAAGATGTTCAAGCCCGCCATGTGGATGTCCGTTCTGGAAATGATCATCTATGAGGCCTCCGGCATCGATTCCACCCTTGGTATCGACTACCACTTCCTCAACATCGCTCACGCTCAGCAGAAGGAAGTCATCGAGATCGAATCCGTTGAATTCCAGAACGATATGCTTTTCGGCTTCTCCGACGAGCTGATGGAATGGCAGCTGTGGGGCTATGTCTCCTATTCCGTTGAGGAGCAGGCCGATTCCCTGCGCGAGATGTTTGAAGGCTGGTGCGAAGGCAATCCCGAATATCTCGTAAACGCCGAGCCCGACTACTCCGGCTACACCGCCGAGGAGATCGAGGAAGCTCAGGCACTGCTTGAGGAATACTACACCGCAATGCTCATCGACCGTAACCTCGGCATGGTTGACAAGGCTGAAGAAATGCTCGAGAACGGCGACAACGTCTTCTATGTTGTGGGCGCTGCTCACATGGTCGGCAACGACGGCATCATCGCCGGTCTGAAGGATCGCGGCTGGACCGTTACCCAGCTGGGCGGCATGGACGCCGACGAGTACACCGATATCAACGGTGATTATCCCACTCTGTATGAAGTCGATCCCGACAAGCTCCACACCGAGGACGAAGAAGACGAGATCATTGAAGACGAGCCCGTTGAGGATGATCCCGTAGCTACCACCACTCCCGAATACGACTACGATTACGACCTGTATCTCGAGATGTACGAATACTTCGGCGGCACCACCAGCCCCACCGAGCCTGAGCAGGAGGAGACCACTGCCACCTCCCGCACCACCACTTCCCGTACAACTCGCACTACCCGTCCTACCACCACCAGAACAACCTCCGGTGACGGCTACGGCGGCTCCGGCGTATTCGGTTGATTGATCTGTGAACCGCACAAGCGACATCACGCATAAGATGCCATCCACGCGGCGCATACGCCTGCTGGATACCGTTCGCGGCGTGATGGTAATATACATGATATATTACCACACTCTGTTTGACCTTGGATTCATATTCGGAAAGGGCTGGGCCCGCGACCAGTTCGATGCACAGCCCTTTTCCCAGATGATAATCGGCTGCACCTTTGTTTTCATTGCCGGTCTGACCATCCGCTTCAGCCGCAATGCCGCTCTGCACGGCGCAAAGCTGCTGCTTATCGCATACGCCATGTCTCTTATCACCGGCTGGATCATGTACGGGCAGGGGATATATTTCGGCGTGCTGCATCTGCTGGCGGTTTGTATGCTGATTTACGCAGTGATCGGCAAGGTGCTTGATCGCATCCACTGGCTGCCGGGCGCGCTGGTCTGCCTCGCGCTGTATGTGTGCACCTATTGGGTTCCTTACGGCTTTTTCGGCATCAAGGGACTGCTCAAACTGCCCGTCCCTCCCGAACTGACCGTCGGCAGCAGATTATATTATTTCGGCTTTGTCAACGCGTCTTTCAGTTCCGCTGATTTCTATCCGCTGCTGCCATGGATGTTCCTGTTTCTGTGCGGCTGCTTCATTGGGCGTTTTCTCGAGCGCGAGGATCTGCCGGAGTTCCTTTTCCGGGATTACTGCCCTGCGCTGACCTTTATCGGCAGACACTCACTGGCGATCTATCTGATCCATCAGCCGGTTCTGTATGCGATCTGTTCCATTCTGACCGGCATATTCTAATCCCACGAAAACCGCACTGGACAGCCACGGCTCACGCTGTGCCTGCCCAGTGCATCTTGCATTAACTCACCTATATTATCGAAAGGAAAGCTCCCGACAATGGATTTTGTCTCTGCAATTTCTAAGGAATTCTCCGTAAAAGAGGAATACATCAGGAACATACTGACCCTGCTGGACGACGGCAACACCATTCCCTTTATCGCCCGTTACCGCAAGGAGATGCACGGCACTCAGAACGACCAGACCATCCGCGAGGTCTCTGAGCGATACGAATACCTCAAGGGTCTGGAAAAGCGCCGTGAGGAGGTTCGCAACTCCATCGAAACGCTGGGCGTGATGACCGACGAGATCGCCGCCGCTCTTGAGGGAGCTGCCACTCTCGCCGAGATCGAGGATATCTACCGTCCCTACAAGCCCAAGCGCAAGACGCGCGCCTCCGTTGCCCGTGAAAAGGGACTTGAGCCGCTGGCTCTTGCCATCTTCGCGCAGGAGCCAAAAAGCGACTGGCCCATCGATATGGCTGAGGCTTATGTCGATGCGGAAAAGGGCGTGGAGACCGCACAGGATGCGCTGCAGGGTGCGATGGATATCATCGCCGACATGATCTCCGACGATGCCGGTATCCGCAAGCGTCTGCGTTATGTTGCCTTTGCCAACGGCACGCTGCGTTCCAAAGCCGCCGACGAGAACACCGATTCGGTCTACGCTCAGTATTATGATTTCTCCGAGCCGCTGAACCGCATCGCCGGACACAGGGTGCTCGCCATCAACCGCGGTGAGCGCGAGGGCTTCCTCAAGGTCTCCGTGGATTTTGACAAGGATAAAGGTATGCGCATCATCCATTCGGTGTGCGTAAAGCCCGGCTCTCCCTGCACCGACACGGTCATGGAGGCAGCCGACGACGCTTATTCCCGCCTGATCTTTCCCTCCATCGAACGCGAGCTGAGGGATGATCTCACCACCAATTCCTCCGAGGCAGCCATCAAGGTCTTTGCCCAGAATCTGCGTCAGCTGCTCATGCAGCCCCCGGTCAAGGGACAGACGGTCATCGGTCTCGATCCCGGATACCGCACCGGCTGCAAGGTAGCCGTTGTTGACGGCACCGGCCGCGTACTGGACACCGGCGTTATCTATCCCACCCACGGTCAGCGCAAGGTGGAAGAAGCCCGTGCAGTGGTTTCCGGGCTCATCCGCAGACACAAGGCAACGGTCATTTCCATCGGCAACGGTACCGCCAGTAAGGAGACCGAGATCTTTGTTTCCGAGCTGCTGCGTGATTATCCCGATGTCAGCTACATGGTGGTCAGCGAGGCAGGCGCTTCGGTATACTCCGCCAGCAAGCTTGCCGCCGCGGAATTCCCCGAGTACGACGTCAGCCTGCGCAGCGCGGTTTCCATCGCGCGGCGTCTGCAGGATCCCCTCGCCGAGCTGGTCAAGATCGATCCCAAAGCCATCGGCGTGGGACAGTATCAGCACGATATGCCTCCCAAGCGCATGGACGAGGCACTGGGCGGCGTTGTTGAAGCCTGCGTCAACTCTGTGGGTGTCGACCTGAACACCGCATCTCCCTCCCTGCTTTCTCACGTTGCAGGCGTGAGCACTACGGTGAGCAAGAACATCGTCGCCTACCGCGAGGAGAACGGCGCGTTCTCCAGCCGCAAGGAGCTGCTGAAGGTACCCAAGCTGGGTCCCAAGGCATTTGAGCAGTGTGCCGGCTTCATGCGCGTTCCCGAAAGCAAGAACGTGCTGGACAACACCGCTGTGCACCCTGAAAGCTACGCCGCCGCCACCGAGCTGCTGCGCCTGTGCGGCTTCTCTCTGAGCGACGTTACTTCCGGTGCCATCGCCGAGCTGCGCGACCGCGTGGCAGGCATGGGCGAGCAATCCATTGCCGATTCCCTCGGCGTGGGTGTTCCCACTCTGGACGACATTATCACCGAGCTGCTGCGCCCGGGACGTGACCCCCGTGACGAGCTGCCCAAGCCCCTGCTGCGCAGTGAGGTCATGGACATCAAGGATCTCAAGCCGGGCATGGAGCTGGACGGCACTGTGCGCAACGTCATCGACTTCGGCGCGTTCGTGGACATCGGCGTGCATCAGGACGGCCTTGTGCACATCTCGCAGATCTCCAAGGGACCGCGCATCAAGCATCCTTCCGAAAAGCTCAAGGTGGGCGACATTGTCAAGGTGTGGGTGCTGTCCGTTGATACCGCAAAGGGCAGAATCAGCCTGACCATGAAGGGGGCTCCCAAGACTGATGAAAAGAATTCTTAGTATTTTTCTCGCGGCTCTGCTGGCTCTGACCGCGCTGTGCGCGGCAGGCTGCGGCGACGATGACGTGGACTGGGTGACCGGCGAGACCTACGCCACCAGCGGCACAGGCAAAACCACCGCGGCAACCGACGCTGCCAATCCCACCGACGGCTCCGCCGCCGGCATCGAAGGCAGCTACCCTGCGCCGCAGTTCAGGCCTGGAAAATACAGCATGGTCAATACCTCCACCACCGTCACGGAGTATGTGACCGAAAACGGCGCTGTTTACTATTCCGAATCCGCCGTCAGCCAGTACACCTACGGACTGGATATCTCCGCCGCAGGCAGCGGTCTGCGCTGCGTGATGTCCTTTGACGGCATCCTTATCACGCAGACCGTGTCCGGAGAGACCATGGTGCTGCTGGACACCTCCACCCGTGATTATCTAAGCGCAAGCACCGAGCCCTACTACGATATCATCGGTCAGAGCTTTGTTGTGAGCATCGGCGCGGACGGCTCTGTGACCGGCATCGAGGGCGTGGAGGATATCATTGCCGAGTACCCCGGCTCTGCCATGCTGCTGGACAAGGATAACCTGACCGGCGTGGCATCATCATTCTTCTACCCCATCCCCGATACCTTTGCCGACGGTACCGCGTGGACGCTGAAGCAGTACGATCTGGAGAACATCTATCGTCTGACCTCCCTTGCGCGCGACCGCTTCGGCATCACCATCACCGGTCCCGAACAGCAGCCGTTCTCCTATCCCACCGAGGACGGTCTGACGCTGGATTACAGCAAGGTATCTCCCCTCTCGGGCACGCTGTACATGAACAAGGACAACCGCGCACTGCAGGAGATCACATCCATGCAGAAAAGCAGCGGCACCATCACAGGCGAGGGCGTTGACATCATCTTCAATTACAACGTCACCTCGCTGACCACCGTGACCGAAAAGCAGTAAACCTCACCCGAACAACAGAAACACCGCCGCACGCTTCGGATAGCTCCGACGCGTGCGGCGGTGTTGTTATGTTTTTCCGTTTGAAATATATTTTTATTTTGCTTTTCCGGCTTTCTTCTGAGCTTTTCTGTCTGCCTTTTTCTTTGCCTTGTCCATTTTGGCAAACATCTTTTTGTAGGGCGAGAGCATACCGTCGTTCATCTTGTTGCCCATCTTTGCCAGAATCTTTTCGTTTGACAGCAGTGCACCAACAAGATACATCTTCATGGACTGGGCCTTTTTCTTCTGTGGGAAATCATAGATGCCCTGTTTTTTGTAGAACTTGTGGTCGGCGCGCATCATTCCGCGCATCTGGTAGATGAGATCGCGGAAGATCTTCATGCCGCCCACGCCCCAGAAATTCTGCGGCGCAGTATGTCCGGTTTCCAGCGCAAAAGCAAGACTCTTGGCAAGAGCATCCACCTGACTGTCGGTGTCACGCTCGTCGGTCGCCGCGCCTGCAAGGAAATTGCCGCCGGTCTCGCAGCGTGCTTCTACTACATTTCGCAGGTTATTCTCGGAGGAATACGCGCCGGAAATGAGGTAGCCCACCGGCATACCTACCGTCACGGTACGGTGACCGTTGCAGAAGTTGCGGTCGTCATACATCTTGAAGCGCGAGCCCATAGAATGATCGGACACGGTGAAGGCGTAGACGATGGCGTCGGCGGTCTGGATCTTTTCGCGCAGGAAGGAATCAAAGCCGTCCTTGTATACGCACTTTTCCGAAACGGCGCAGCGGAAACAGCCGAGACATCCGCCCGAAAGGGGATACTCGGAGATATTGACCGTTCTGGTCCGGTAGCCGAACACCGCCTTGAACCGCTCGATCATCGCGGATAGATTCGTCGACGGATCGGTATTGTCGGTGATGATGACGATATCCTTGCTGTCGTTCTTTGCCTCGGACACATCGGCAGGGACGGTCGCCGGAACAGCTTTATAATCGCTGTCTGCTTTGGTTTCGGATTCGAATATGCCGTTCTCCACCGACCACAGGAAGCGCTGGAAGAATTTTTCGGCGTCGGTCTTGCCCTGATCGGTGAGCAGGTCCTCCATGTCCGCAGACAGACCACGGATATATCTCATACCCATGTCGAGGGCATTTTCCTCGACGTACTTGTGGGCGGTGATGTCGTAAAAATGCTTGGAGGTGGATATCTGGGTGGCGTATTTATCCCTTAGGTTCACGCCGCTCTGCTTTGTCAGCTCAATGAAGCGATGCAGCTGAGATGGCGCAAGGAACGTATAAACCGGATAGGAAAACAGCACTGCATCCGCGCTTTCCAGCAGAGCATTCGCCTCGGAGAAATCCTTTTCCAGCGCCTTGATCTTCTGTCCGGCATGGAGCACGGAAAACTCGTGGTCGGGATACTTGCGCTGCAGGTAATACACCGTCTGCAGCGTGATGCTGTATTCGCCCTTGGGGCTGCCGTTGATGACCGCTATCTTCATATTGCTTATCCTTTCTCAGTATCATCCTGCCATGTAGGTGTTTTGTAGTATTATATCACCGACTCAACACATTTTCCACCCAATAAAGCAAATTATGACAGAACACCGCTGTAGGATTACAATAGATGCGTTACAGTAGGTGAAAAAAGAATAGCAAACAAGAAAAGCCTGTGATACAGTGAGAATTGTCGAGAAACCACTGAGAGGAGGCTATCTTGTTTGCCATGAAAAAGATA
>SVPO01000001.1 GCA_015065795.1 Oscillospiraceae bacterium
AGGGGAGTGTATTCGAACACAGGCACGCCCTTGTGCTCGGCAGCCAGCAGAACAACGCCGCGAGCCTCGGCAACACCGATGACCGTTTTGGCGTTGTTGGCGTAATAGAGCCGTTCCACCGACATTACGTCCGGCTTGAACTGGTCGATGAGCTCGCAGACGCTGCGGTAGATGACCGCCAGACGGGTGCCGAATTCATCGTTGGGCGAAGTAAGGATGGCTCCGTATTTGCCGGGGGCGAAACGGGGCGCGGCGTAGCGAACAAAGCCGAAGCCCACCGTTGCGTATCCGGGATCTATGCCTAAAATAACCATTGTTCCCTCCATATCCTGCCGGAGCGGTGTCCGGCCGTACGGCGTAAAGACTGCCGTCGGATCAGCTCCGCGCGGAAGTCTCACAGCTGTTTGGTAATATAATATTATACAGTATCTGTTGACTTTTTCAAAGACCTTTCCGCAAGTTTTTGCAGTTTTGCGATGTTTTTACGGGAGAATTTTTCGTCGCGCGCCAAAAGGGCACGGATTTCGCACATCCGTGAGGCAAGCTCGGTGAGGGCGGTGTCGTGCAGAGCCGCCAGACGCTCGGGGTTGCGCTCATAGCGTCCGATCTTCAGGGGAGCTATTGGCTGGATGACTACCGCTCTGCCCATGCGCTGCTGTTCGTATGCCATGCGGCGCTGATTGATGCACAGTTCGGCGTGGCGCTCCAGCATCTCCACCAGCTTGGGATAATCCCTGTACTTGCGCCTGCACAGCGAGAGCACCGAGGTGGGCTTATCAATGTGATCGGCGTTTCGGGTAAGCACGATGATGTTGAAATCGTTGCCGTCGTCGATGGAGCGCTGCAGAGGAATGGGGTCGGCAATGCCGCCGTCCAGCAGTTCGCGTCCGTCGAAGCGTATCATCTTAGACACCAGCGGCAGGGACGCGGTGGCGCGCAGCACCGTCAGACGCGGATCGCCGCGGAGTGCTTCCTTGTCGTAATAGACCGCCTCGCCTGTGCGGCAGTCGGTGGCTCCGATGCGCATACGGCAGGAGCTCCCGAAGAAGGTCTCGAAATCAAAGGGCAGCAGGTCATATACGATGTTCCCCAGCAGAAAGTCGAAGTTGAAGATACCGCCGTGCTCGCGGATGTGTCTGACTCCCATATAGCGCGGATCGGGGGCGTATTTCACGAAGGTGTTGTAATTACGGCGCAGCTGTCCGCTGACGTAGTTGATGCCGGTGAGCGCGCCTGCCGACACGCCGACAACGTAATCAAGGCGCACGCCCTCGCTCCAGAGCCCCTGCAGCACACCTGCGGTATAGGCTCCGCGCTGACCACCGCCCTCAAGCACCAGTCCCACTGACATGATGCGCTCTCCCCTTTCTGTTCATTGGGGCATAATCATTGCCGAACCACTGTTGAGATTCATTTATATTCATACATTTTCTCGCGAATTCTCTGCGTTCGCTCAAGTGCTGAACCAAAGCGGATCGGAGTGTATTTCATGGAATTTCCACTCGAGCGAAATGCTTCTGCCCGTATATATTTATGATACATCAACGCGGCAGGAATTGCAACCGCCGCAAGGCAAAGAAAAACGCCGCGGCAGCTCCGGTGATGAAACCGGTTCTGACGCGGCTGCTTTTTGTCAGTCGTTGAAGTAACCGTCGCGGAAGGCGTCGATGTAATTCTCGCAGTATTCGTCCTTGCCCAGCATAGCTTCCGCAGCGAGGCACAGGCGCATGAGCTGCACATCCAGCGGATTGACTATCATGGCATCCAGACCGGCAGCCATGGCGGCAACCATGAAGGCGCGGTTGATATAAGGACGGGCAGGCAGACCGTAGGACACGTTGGACAGACCGCACACCAGATGGGTATCCAGAGTTGCGCTGAGACGGGAAATGACCGCAAGAGCATCGGCACCGGCGGTCTCCACGGCTCCCACGGGTGAGATCATGGGATCGATGTAGATATCCTGGGCGGCGATGCCGTCGGCGGTGAGACGGTCACGCAGGGCGGTGGCGATGCGCACGCGATCCTCGACGGTCTCGGGAGCGCCGCCGTCCTCCATGCACAGAGCCACCAGCGGAGACTTATATCTGATCGCAAGCGCGGACATGGCGTCATAGCGCGCTTTTTCCAGAGTGATGGAGTTGATCATGCAGCCCTCGCCCAGCTTTTCAAGGGCGTAGGCAGCCTTTTCGGGGTCGGGAGTGTCCACGCACAGGGGCTTTGAGCTGACCGCGCGGCAGGTTTCGCCCAGCCACACAAGGCTGTCCGCCTCGTCGGGCAGCATGGCGGCGTTGATATCCAGCCAGGAGGCTCCTGCCTTGTCCTGATTGAGCGCCAGTTCGCCGATGAACGCGGCATCACGGGCGGCAATTGCCTCGCGGACGGATTTTATGGAGCTGTTGAGCTTTTCGCCGATTATTATCATGGTGTATCCTCATTTCTGCCAATGGGCATTTTGTCATCGTATTGAATAATTATACATCAATATTCCCGTATGTCAACCTCTGTCAGGGCTGCTCGCCTGCGTTGCGGCGGCGGTCGAGGTGGTCCTGCAGAATGATGCTGGCGGCAACGGCATCGATGACCGCCTTGCGGCGCTTGCCTCGGGTGTCGCTCTGGTTGAGATAGCCGATGGCGGTCTTTGTTGTGCCGCGCTCGTCACTCATGATGACCTCGATGCCGCTTGCCTCACGAAGGTGGTCGGCAAACTCACGGGCTCCCTGAGCACTCTCGCCCTCGCTGCCGTCCATATTGACCGGCAGTCCCACCACCATGCGCTGTGCTTTGCGCTCAGCGGCGATTTCGCATATTTTTTCAAGAAGGCGATCACGGTTCCATTCCTCGATAACGGTGAGGGGGGTCGCCATTATCTCGCTGCGGTCGCAGATGGCGATACCCGTGCGTGCCTTACCCAGATCCACCGACATGATTATCATAATGATTTTCCTCCGCTAAGGGTGATTACTGCGCTCCCTCAAGAGGAGCAAGATGTGCATGGTCGTTTTCAAGGATCAGCACAGGCTCGCCGTTGGTTACATCGACAATACCGATGCCTGTGTTGCTCCAGCGCTGCACCTCGCACAGGCGTTCGATGGGCAGCCTCCTTGCCCAGCACATCAGATTGCGCACAACCACGCCGTGAGTGGATATCAGCACCGTTTTGCCCTCATAGCGTGCGGCAATATCTTCCGCGGCGGCAGACACACGCTCGTAAAGCTGCATCATGGTCTCGCCTCCGGGAGGACAGAAGATATGGGGACTGTCTTTCCAGTGCTCCATCTGTTCGGGATAGCGCTCGTACAGCTCATCCCACAGAAGGCTTTCCATCTCCCCGGCATCGATCTCGATCAATCTCGGGTCGGTCGTTATGTTCAGATTCCGTCCCTCGACGCAGGCTCGCGCCGTATCCACGGCACGGCTGAGCGGACTGGATATGACGGCATCGATATGTGTATTTCGCAGTCGTTCGGAAAGATACGTGAGCTGCTGTTTTCCAAGCTCGGTCAGCTCGTTGTTTTTTCTGCACTGGAACCTGCCTTCGCTGTTGCCTGTAGCCTGAGCGTGGCGGACAATGATAAGTCTTGCAGACACTGTTGTTCCCCCCTTTTCGTATATCAGCCGTTGAAGTCCATCTCACCGGCAGGGTGCTTCCACCACGTCTGGGTGGCGAAGGTGGACAGTCCTTCGGCGATGTGGGCATTGTCGTTTTCCGAAAGCAGCGCAGGCTTGCCGTCAGTGACCTCGATGACGCCCATGGCGGTGTTGTCCCACCAGTCGACGTCGTTGAGACGCTCGATGGGCAGGTTCTTTGCCCAGCAGATAAGGTTGCGGATGGCGCAGCCGTGGGAGGTTATGACTACGGTTTTGCCGTCATTGGCAGCGGCGATATCGAGGATCGCCTGACTGATGCGCTCTCTGACCTCGGTCATCGCCTCGCCGTTTTCCGGATGGAACAGCCAGGGCTGCGCATCCCACAGCTTTGCCTGCTCGGGGAAGCGCTGAGGCAGATCCGCCCAGCGCACGCCCTCAAAGACACCACCGTTGATCTCAATGAGCCGCTCGTCGATATTCACAGGCAGCTGCAGTCTGCGGTTGCAGGCATCGGCAGTCTGGCGCGCTCTGGTCAGGGGGCTGGAATATATGGCATCAAAGTTGATGCTCTCGAAGCGCGCGGCAAGGGCGTCCAGCTGCAGTTCGCCCCGTGCGCTGATGGCTCCGTCGGCGTGTCCCTGGAAATAACGCTCGTGATTGCCGGCGGCTTCGCCGTGTCGTACTATGATAAGCTTTGCTGACATGATGCAGATCCTCCGTATTTTGTTCGTATCCTGTTGATTATAGCACAGCGAGCAGGGCGTGACCAGCGGTTTTGCAAAAAACGCCAAGGCGGACAGCTTGTGCAAACTGTCCGCCCCGGTGTTGAAAAGAGTATATATTGGGGATATGAGGTGTAATCAGGTTAACTGAGGGTGCTGACATCGATGAGGGTGATTTCGATCTCGTGCGTCTGAGCCACGCCCTCAACAAAGCGCGCCACGGTCAGGGTCATTTCTCCGCCCACGCCGGTGGCAATCAGCTCAACGTCCAGTCCGTCGATTGTGGTGATGGGATTTCCGTTGGCGGCAACGATAAGGTCGCCGATCTGGATATCCTTGCCCACCAGCGCGCCGGCAGGATTGATATCAAGCACGACCAGTCCGCCGACATAGGTTTCGTCAACGGGAATGTCCAGCTGATTGATCTCCTGAATGGTCACGCCGATGCCGGGAGTACCTGCCTGAGGAGCGGCACTGTCATCGCCGCCATCGCTGAATCCGTTATCGGGCAGCTGACCGCTGAAGTAATCATCGAAATAATCGTAGAATTCCTCGAACTCGTCGTAGTCATCGGCAGGCTGATTGAACTCATTCTGTCCGCTGACGGGAGCACGGTCAAAATCGATGACTCCGAGGTAGTCAAGGCCCCAGATCCAGAAGATTCCGCAGCCGAAAAGAATGGTGATTCCGACGATGGAGCCCAGTACCCAGAGCAGCACCTTTGCCACTGCGCCTGTTCCGCCGGACGCGTTTTTTTCATCCGCGGTCTTTTTTGTGGAACTCCTGGGGTATTCATGATATTCAGAATATTCGGTGCCGGTGTAAGTATCGAGATACTGTTCGCGATTGTCCATATATAAAAACCTCTCTGACTCGCGCCCGGAAGGTTCATGTATCCCTTTCGGATGCAATAATTTTATCTCTGCTGTGTGTCTTTTATGTGATACGGTTTTGACGAGACTTTGAAATATCCGCATCGGTTATATGAACGACGACGTGCGCATACCATTGAGTCATCAACGTATCCTGTTATCATTATACCCACACCCGACCTGCAAGTCAACAGGATACCCCGGGAGGAATACTATGGACACTGCGGCGCTGCTGGAGCGGACAGGCGAGCTTATATGGGGACCGTGGACAGCAGCGGTCATACTGCTGGGCGGAATCTGGCTGAGCGTGCGCACCGGATGCCCTCAGCTGCTGGGAGCAAAGGACTGGTGGCACGCGACGGCAGGCTCCCTGCTGCACCGCAGAGAACGCACGGATGGGATCTCACCCTTTCAGAGCGCCACCGCCGCGCTGGCAGGCAGTCTGGGCACGGGCAATATCGTGGGCGTTGCCCTCGCCATAGGCACAGGCGGACCCGGGGCGATATTCTGGATGTGGGCTGCAGCCATCCCGGGCATGGCCATCGCCTACGCGGAAAACGTGCTGGGTATCCGCTGCCGTCAGCGTGCCGCGGACGGGCAATGGACGGGCGGTCCGATGATGTATATGCGCAGACTGACGGGCAACGGGCGGCTGGCGGCGATGTGGGCAGGGCTGTGCGCGGCAGCCGCGCTGTGCATCGGGAATCTCGTTCAGGTCAATTCCATTGCTGCTGCGGCGAAGGATGCATGGTCAGTGCCGCCGTGGGTGATGGGCGCGGCGCTGTGTGCCGCCGCGGCACCGGCAATTCTGGGCGGCACGAGGAGTGTGGCTAAGCTGACCGAGAGGCTTGTCCCGCTGATGGCACTGATCTACATTCTCGCCTGCGGCGCGGTCATCGCTCTCAACCTGCCAAAGCTTCCCGAAGCAATGGGGCGCATCTTCACCGAGGCGTTCCGTCCGCGATCGGTGGGCGGAGGGATGCTGGGCGTCATGCTCACCGGCATACGGCGCGGCGTATTCACCAACGAAGCAGGCATGGGAACCTCTGTGCTGATACATTGCACCGCCGAGGTGCAGGATCCTCGTGAACAGGGCTACTGGAGCATCTTCGAGATCTTTGCGGACACCATCCTGATGTGCACCCTGACCGCTCTCGCCATACTCACAAGCGGAGCTGACCGGATCGCAGCTGACGCCGCCATGACCGCCGAGACCTTCCGCTGTCTTTTCGGCAGCGCATCGGGCAGCTTCTGTGCCGCCGCGACGCTGCTGTTTGCCTTTGCCACGGTAATTGGTTGGAGCTGCTGCGGCGAGCGCGCTTTCGCTTATCTTTTCGGTGAACGTGCCACTGTGGGATATCGGATGCTGTATGTGCTGCTGATCATCCCCGGCTGCGTGATGGACACGGGAATGGTGTGGGCGGCATCCGACATACTCAACGCGATGCTTATGCTGCCCAATCTGGCGGCGGTCATTCTGCTGTGGCGCAGGGAATCGGAGCACTGCCCTGTTTTGTCCCCAAAAGCAGAATATTTATGATAAATATTACAAACGGTATTCGATGCGACTAGTAAAATGCCCGGGCGCAGGCTTATCTGCACCCGGGCATCGGTTATACGGGGATCGGGAAATTACTCGGAAACAGTCTCAGCGACAGCTTCGGCGGCCTCGACGGTCTCCTCAGCAGGGTTGACTGCCTCGTCCTCGAGAATGGCGGCAGAAGCGGCAACAGCGGCAGCTTCCTCGGCAGCCAGTTCTTCGGTGACGGTCTCGTCAACAGCTTCTTCGACCGCTTCTTCAGCAGCTTCAACGGTAGCTTCGGCAGTGGCTTCTTCGACGGCATCGACAGGTGCTTCGACAGCCACGGTTGCCTCTCTCTCCAGACGCTCGGAGTTCTGACCCACGGCGAAGTTGACTCCGGTGTCCTTGGGCTCCTCGGCGGAGAAGGCGTAGTCCTTACCGGGCAGGATGGCGTTGAGAATAATACCGACCAGAGCTGCCAAAGCCAACTTGGTCAGGGTGATTTCGACATCTCCGATATTGAACACAATGCCGTTGGTACCCAAAGCGGTAACGAGAATCATTGCGGCAACGATGAGGTTGCGGCTCTTGGTGAAGTCGACCTTGCTCTCAACAACGTTGCGCACACCGACTGCGGAAATCATGCCGTACAGCACGAAGGAAATACCGCCGATAACTGCGGTGGGGATGGTCTCGATGACTGCGGAGACCAGGGGCAGGAAGGAAACGCCGCAGGCAAAAAAGGCAGCCAAACGGACGACCTTGGGATCATATACCTTGGTCAGAGCCAGAACACCGGTGTTCTCACCATAAGTGGTGTTTGCAGGAGCGCCAAACAGGGCAGCCATGGTGGTGGCAAGACCGTCACCGACCAGAGTTCTGTGCAGACCGGGCTTCTCTATATAGTTTCTCTGGCAGGTAGAGCTGATGGCGGAGATATCGCCGATGTGCTCCATCATGGTGGCAAGAGCCAGAGGAACGATGGCAATGACAGAGCTGATGATCAGGTCGGTCTTGCTCCAGTCAACAGCCAGAACGGTGCGGTCGGCTTCAACGGGGATGCCGATGAGGCTGCCCCAGAGGTTGCCGCTGCCGATCTCGGAAATGATGTTCTTGATGCCGTCAAAGTTGAACAGAGCATTGGCAGCTCCTTCGGAATTCACTGAAGCGAATACAGCAGGATACTGAGCGGCAAAATCGGGTGCGAAAACGGACACCAGATACAGAGCCAGTGCTACGACATAGCCTGCGCCGACGCCCAGGATGATGGGAACGATCTTGGACATGCCCTTGCCCCAGATGTTGAAGATGATGACAACAAGCAGAGCGGTGAGGGCGACCAGCCAGTTGGTCTGGCAGTTGCCGACTGCGCTGCCCGCGAGGCTCAGACCGATGGCAATGATGATGGGACCGGTGACAACAGGCGGGAAGAACTTCATGACGCGCTGGATGCCAACGACCTTGAAGAACAGAGCCATGACCAGATATACCAGGCCGGCTGCGGCAACGCCCAGACAGGCGTAGGGCAGCAGCTGCTCATTGGTCATTCCTTCCTTGCCGGCAAGGGGTGCCACAGCACCGTAACCGCCGAGGAAGACGAAAGAGGAACCGAGGAATGCGGGGATCTTGCCGCCGGTGACCAGGTGGAACAGCAGTGTTCCCAGACCGGCGAACAGCAGAGTGGTGGGAATGCTCAGACCGGTAAGCATCGGAACCAGAACAGTCGCGCCGAACATTGCGAACATATGCTGGAAGCCGAGAGTTACCATTCTGCCTTTGCCAAGGGTACGGGCGTCATAAATAGCCTCGTTGCCGATGGCGACCTTTGTTTTCTTGCCCATGGGTCATCATCCTCCAAATTTTGATTATTTCCCGGCACTGCCTGAGCAGGCGGCGCCGATTTTCCGCTATTGGCACCGAAAAAACATTATCGGCGTCAGATTTTATTATATGTTATCAAATGAAGCTGTGGATTGCAAGCAGATATTTCATCCTGTCAGACAAATTACCGTACTGCCTCCGCGCCGCAGAACCGGCTTTTGCCGCCTGAATCACACTTAATTAGTTCTGATTAAATAATTGGTACGCTATTTGGATAAAACTTGTAGGTTTGTATTGAAATCAACTCACAAAGGATGTAAAATATGATTAACTTATACTGTAATGGAACGAAAACTTAGCATTTATTGTCGGATTGTTTCAAAGTTAGCTGAAGAATCAAGAATAGTCTGGAGGCACCGTTATGTCTGACCTTTATGATATGAGGACCCCCGTCTCAAATGATGTACCGTCTGACCCTTCCACTATCGGAGCGTTCATTACTCCCAAGCCGGGCGCTGCTCCGCAGAGGGAGTCCGTCAGACATAATCCCCCGTCCGCAGCCATCCCCGTCTCTCCCGAGGATGAGCGCGCCGCATTCCTTGAGTGGCGGCTTGAACGCGAGCGCATCGCCTTTGAGCAGGACGATTTTCAGGAGCATAATTTCGAGCAGGAATGGGAGGATCACAAAGCCGAGCTGGCACGTCAGGCGCAGCAGGAAGCCGAAATGGCAAGACGCGCCGCCCGTCGTCCCGAGCCTGTTCCCGAAGAGGCCTGCGCTGAGCCTGCGGAAGATTACGACGAAGACAAATACGCCTACGCCGATGCCGGCACAGAGGAAGAATACTCAGACGAGGAAGATGATTACGACGATCTCTACGACGTGGACGAGGAGCTTGCCGAATCCCGTCGCCGCAATCGCCGCGCTGCTGCAGCCCGTCCTCCCCGTCGCCGCCGCAGACCGCGCACATACGGAAACCAGCGTCAGCCTGCCATGTACGTTGACCCCTCCATGCTGGGCGGAGCAGCGATTTACGCAAACGGTGTGAGCCAGAACGGTGCAATCCTCCCTCAGGGTATTGTCGTGCAGCCCGGAACCGTCATTCCTGCCGGGATGATCATGCAGCAGGCAGCGCCCGTTGACGCCGCCACTCAGGTGGTTCAGGCGGCACCGGTCGAGGCAGCTCCCGTCCCCGAGATACCTGCTCCGGTTGAAGCGGTCTCCTCCAAGGAAGCTGCCGCCGAAACTGCTGCGGCCGTTCCTGAAACCGCCTCCGCTCCCGAAGCGGAGCCCGAAACCGCCGCCGCAAAGGCAGACGCTGTCTCAGGTCAGAGCAGCACCACCGTAAAGGAAAGCGTATTCACCGGTACAGCCGCGCCCCGTGGAGCCGGTTCAACCATGAAGCGCAATTACGTCGATCCTGCCTTCTTCAGTCAGCAGGACGTCGTGCCCAACAACCCTGCATACTATTACTCTCCCGACTACGCACCCATGCCCGTCCGCGGCTCGTCCCAGCCGGTGGACACCATGGCAGGAATCGTAAAGAACAACCGCTCCAAAAAAGGACTCATCGCCACGCTTATCACTCTGGGCGCACTGCTTCTGGGCGGCGGAGTGATGCTGTATCTGTGGATGAGCGGCGCGTTTGTACCCGACGACGTCTTCCGCGAGGTCGAGAACGTTGAATACGCCGTGACCATCAACAACACCGACTACGACGGCACATACAGCGGCGGCTGGCTCAACAATATGCCTCAGGACGCCGGTATATGGCACTCTGACGGCTACGGCACATACGAAGGAAACTGGAACGTAGGCGTCATGGACGGACAGGGCACCATGACCTACGCCGACGGAACTTCCTATGACGGCAGCTGGTCCGACGGCTCGCCCCACGGAATCGGTATCATGAAATACGCCGACAACAGCTCCTATAACGGCAGCTGGGAACAGGGTGAACCCTCCGGCACCGGCACCATGACCTATGCCGACGGCAGCGTCTACACCGGCAGCTGGCTGAGCAGTCAGCGCAGCGGCGAGGGCACCATGGAATATACCAACGGCGGCAGATATGTCGGTTCATGGCAGTCTGACCATTATAGCGGACAGGGCACCATGACCTACGCCGACGGCGGCAGCTACACCGGTCAGTGGTCGGCGGGCAATCGCAGCGGCGAAGGCACCATGAAGTACAGCGACGGCACCGTATATACCGGAAACTGGCAGGATAACCTGCGCAGCGGCAGCGGTGTCATGACCTTTACCGACGGCAGCAACTATGACGGTCTCTGGGCTTCCGACAACTTCGACGGTCAGGGCACCATGACCTACGGCGACGGCAGCTCCTACTCCGGCAGCTGGGCAGCAGGTGTGCGCAGCGGCGAAGGCACCATGAAATACACCGACGGCAGTGTTTACTCCGGTCAGTGGGCAAACGGTCTGCGCAGCGGCACCGGCAAGATGGTGTGGAGCGAAAACAGCAAGGAAACCGAACGCTATCAGAACTGCACCTTCAACGGCCAGTGGATCAACGACCAGATGGGCAATTCCGGAAAGATGACCTATGCCGACGGCGGCGTCTATGACGGTCAGTGGCAGAACGGCTACCGCAGCGGCAAGGGCATCATGACCTTCACCAACGGAAACGTCTATGACGGCGAATGGAACAGCGATGTCATCAACGGAAAGGGTGTCTATACCTGGGGCTCCGGCAGCTCCACCCCCGGCGATAAGTACGATGGCTACTGGGTCAACGGTCAGCGTCAGGGTCAGGGCACATATTACTGGAAAGACGGCGACGTTTACACCGGCCAGTGGGCCAACGACACCATGCACGGTCAGGGAACCCTGACTACTCCTGCCGGCAAGCAGTATTCCGGCAACTGGGTCAACGGCGAGATCACCGTGAAGAACTGATCACCCGACGCACTTAATAAATCAATTGCCTTTAAATGGGTAATGTAGTATAATCAGAATATCATTGATCGACCATATCTGTATTGAAATTCGCAGCCGCATCTTTGCGAAAGGAGGCAGTATATGCTATCCTCAAAGAAAATTCTGTACTTTGTCATTGTGTCCGCTATGATGCTTTGCTTTCTGCAGGGCATAGATTTCATGGCCAACGAGGCATTGGCTGCCACTGTTGTGGAAATTCCAACCTTTGCCGAATCGGGCTTTTCCCGCCTGCCCGAGATCGACACCCTTGACGAAGACAGCAGCAACACCGCTGTTTCCGAACCGGAAGGTCCCGACGATCCCGTTCCCACGGGAACTACAGCTACCACAGCGCCCACCGAAGCCATCGACATCACCACCGAGGCGATTCCTTCGGCCACCGATGTCACCGACCCGACAGATCCTTCTGTTACCGATCCTGTCGTCAGCGATCCTGCGATGACAACACCGGGTACCACTCTGCAGACCACCACTTCCACCACATTGATAACCACTCTGCAGACCACCACTTCCACCACATTGATAACCACCACCCAGAGTTATTATGTGCCCATCGTGACCACCACGCGTCCAACAACCATCGTGACCACGCTGAGGCCTACCACCACAACCACTGCCCGTACCACTGCAACCACGCAGTATTACGACAGCGGTAACATTTCCTTCAACTCCTACGAGATCACGGTATATGCCGGTCAGAACGCCACCAACTCGGTCAGGGTTCCCTTCGGCGCTCAGAAGCGTATCAGCTTTTCCAGCATGACCCCGTCCGTAGTGTCGGTCAGCGCTCTCAACGATACCACCGCGTATATTTCCGGCATCACCTCCGGTACCGGCTGGATACAGGGCAGAAGCCTCAGCGGTGATGTGTGTTACTGCAAGGTCACGGTTATCGACTTTACCGACGAGGTGCTGCGACTTACCAACGAGCAGCGCAGGATGTACGGACTGCCCGACCTGCAGCCCGGCACCGATCTGATGGATTATGTCGCAGGAATCCGCCTCAAGGAGTCCCAGTCGTACTTCAGCCACACCCGACCCAACGGACAGCGTTTTGAGTACGCGGCACTGGATGCCGGACTGGATTACTACCGCGTGGGCGAAAACCTCGCCTGCGGTCAGCTGACACCCCAGTCGGTGGTCAACGCCTGGATGAACTCCCCCACCCACCGCGCCAACATTCTGGACAGCGGCTTTGTCCGTCTGAGTGTTGCCTACGGCATCGGCCCCGACGGAGCCCCCTACTGGGTACAGTTCTTCTGGCAGCCCCATTAACGGGATTTCCGCACAAGCAAAAAAGGCGCCCGGTGTGCATCTTCCGCACACCGGGCGCTCCAAAAAAAGACAAAGAAAAAACCGCGCCTCCGACAATCGGAAACGCGGTTGGTGACCCGGACGGGATTCGAACCCGTGTTGCCGCCGTGAAAGGGCGGAGTCTTAGGCCTCTTGACCACCGGGCCATAAAAACGGAGCAACACCGATCGAACGACGCTGCTCCGCCGTGGTACCGGTAGTCGGATTCGAACCAACGACACTGCGGGTATGAACCGCATGCTCTAGCCAACTGAGCTATACCGGCATATTTCTGTCTCGCTGACAGCTACACCATTATAATTTATGCCATCTGAATTGTCAACCTTTTTTTGAACAAATTTCATTCTTTATCATCGGATAGGAAGTCAAAGCAGAATTTTTGCACCGTAATTACTGGAGAATAGTTTATGAATAACAACATTGTTGTCACCCCCGAATTGCTTCGTTCACGCATCGATCAGATACGTTCCGACAGCCCCTGGCTGGAGGAATATCAGATAGAGGCCATTATCTGCACCGAGCTGGAGATCGACTCCATCGCCACTCCGGACAAGTATACCATGCTGGAGGCCGCGCTGCGCAGCGCGCGCACCGCTCCCACCCCCGGCAGCACCGCCCTCATCGGTGGACGTCAGTACACCACCATCACCGAGGACACCTCCGGTAAGTTCGGCGCGTACGACGCGGTCAACAAAGGCGCTTCCCAGCGAAGGGACCTTGCCACACGAGCACTTTACACCCTGAGTGAAAACGCAGCTTCCGGAGAACGTTCCAACGCCGTTCTGGACAAGGCTCGCGTTTCCATCACCCGTAACATCAAGCAGGAGGTCAGCCGCGTAGGCTTTACCCTCTCGCTTTTCCTGATACTGAGCGTGGTCATCAGCTTTCTGGTGGTTGCCGCCTTCACTCTGTTCACCTACAGCAGCCACAGCATCCAGAATATGCGTCTGACCGATGTCGACACATTCATTACCGACCCCAAAACAATGGCATTCCTTCAGGCGGGCATCATGCTGCTGTGCCTGGCGGTGCCGTTTGTTATCTACGTTCTTGCACACAAGCTGCCTGTGCACGAGATGATCCCTCTCCACAAGCTGCGCAAAGGCGAATTCATGCCCATGTTCTGGGTAGGTCTCGGCGCCCTGATACTGGACGGCTGTCTGGTGCACTATCTTGGATTGCTCACCAACCCGGCATCCCGTCCCAGTGCAAACCTGACCTCTGTGCGCGGAGCATTCTACAGCTACGACGCTCTTTCCATGGGCAGTTCCTTCTTTGATATCATCATCACGATTGTGTGTCTGGGCATCATTCCTGCCATTATCGAAACCTTTGTGTTCAACGGCGTTATCCTTCAGGTGCTTCGCCGACGCGGCGGCGACAACTTCGCCCTGATGATGAGCTCGCTGCTGTTTGCGCTGACCACCACCGACTTTGTGGAAATGATCGGCTCCTTTATCTCCTGTATGCTGCTGGGCTATCTGGTTATCTATTCCGGCTCGCTGATCCCTGCGGCATCCGCGCGTCTCGCTGAGCGTATGCTGTTCGTTCTCATCACCCAGCTGGGTTATTCGCTGGTCATCGACATCAACTTTATCCATTATCTCGACTGCCTGCTGACCATCATTCTGCTGCTGGCCGCCGTGTTCTCCGCAAACATCATGCTCAAGCGATTCCCGGAGATGTTCGTGCTGAAAAAGAGCGACCCCATTCTCACCCTCAGGCAGAAGATGCGCATCTCTCTGCTGCGCGTGCCGGTCATCGTGCTCATTCTGCTGTGCATCGTGTTTTCTCTGGTTCAGCTCATTCCCCTTGAGACCCTCCCCAACTACGCCAGCGAAGTAATGTATGGATAAGCCGGTTTCTGTATCCTTCTCCGAACGGGACGAGCAATTTATGCGTCTTGCCCTTGAGCAGGCAGCCATTGCCGCCGCCGAAGGCGAGACCCCTGTGGGTGCGGTGTGCGTCCTTGGCGACAGGGTAGTTTCGGTGGGACGCAACCACCGGGAAACCGACCGCAACGCTCTTGCCCACGCCGAGCTGGAAGCCATCGACGGCGCCTGCAGGGCACTGGGAGGCTGGCGGCTTTGGCAGTGCGAGCTGTACGTCACCCTGGAACCCTGCCCCATGTGCGCCGGTGCCATCATCAACTCGCGGCTCAGACGCGTGGTCTACGGCGCATCCGACACCAAAGCCGGTTCCTGCGGCAGTGTTGTGAACCTGTTCGAGCTGCCCTATAACCACCGTCCCATTCTGGAGCACGGATGTCTTGAGGAGGAATGTTCCGCGCTGCTCACAGAATTCTTCCGACAGCTGCGCATCACACGCAAGGACAGACCGAAATGGCGTCCGCCCTCCGATGATAAAACCGATTGAAAGAGAAGCTTCCCTATGAGAGTAATGATCGTGTACTGTCATCCCTCGCGGAGCAGTTTTACCTATAACGTATTGCGCAGATTCTGCGACGGTCTTGCCGACGCCGGTCACGAAGCGGTGATCTCCGACCTGTACGACATGGATTTCCGCACCGACATGACCGAGGAGGAATATCTGCGCGAGACATATTATCGCGCCGACCTGCCTCTGCCCGATGACGTTGCCGCCGAGCAGCAGAAGCTGCAGAGCTGCGACGCGGCTGTGTTTATCTATCCCGTGTTCTGGACTGAAGCTCCGGCAAAGCTGGTGGGATGGTTCGACCGCGTGTGGACCACGGGTTTTGCCTATTCCCCCGAGCCTTCCATGAAGCAGCTGGACAAGGTGCTGTGCATCGCCTGCGCGGGCAAGACCCTGCAGTCCCTTGAGGAGACCGGCGAGCGTCAGGCTATGGAGACGGTCATGCTGGGCGACCGCATACGCGACCGTGCAAAGCTGCGTGAGATGGTCATTTTTGACCGCATCACTCACTGGAACGCAGAAGAACGCGCCGCCGCTGCCGCCGCCCATCTGGAGCGTGCCTACAGGCTGGGACTGGAATTCTGACATTGTCACGAAAAAGGATCAACACACGCCTGCCGTGCATCGGCGGGCGTTGCTTTTTGCCCGAAAGCAGGGCATATCACCATTGACGGGTGTGCGGCTGTTTGGTAAAATATGGAGTAGGCGTGCCGCGCACACTGGTCTTCCGCGGCAGGCAACAACCAAAAGGAGTTCCGGATAATGAGCGAAAACACTACCCCTGCCGGTAACGAAAAACCTGTTTCCATAACCGAAATCACCCGTGAGGGCTCACTGCCCGACAGCCGATACATTCCCATGAAATGCAGCAGGGCTTCACGGGAAATGCTGACATATAACCGCCACGAGATCTCTCCGCCCATGACCATGTTCCGGCTGCGCACCCGTGACTGCGTGGTTATGGGCAACCGCGAAATCACCCTTTCCATCAGCGTGCTTGATTACGGATTCTGCGGCGCGGTGTGCATCACTCTGGTCAACCACGCCGAAAACCGTGAGCGTTCCCAGACCAAGCTCTACCCCTTCACCCTCGGAAGCGTCGGGCTGCCTGTTTCCTCGCAGACCGACGATCTGATGTATCGCTCGGAGGGCGTTTCGGTGGACGTTCTGCGCGCGCCGGGCAAATGGCACGTCCGGGCGTACTTTGAGCGGTTTGACGACGTGCGGTCGCTGTACGTCAACACCGTGGTGGAGGATATGGGCAGCGAGACGGCTTTCTCCGCTGTGCCTGTGGGCAAGAAAGACAAGAAATTCCTGCTGCGCCACGGTGTTTACGCCATGCCTGCTTCGGGCAAGATCGTCATCGGCGCGGATGTATATGAACTATCCTCCGACAGCTCCATCGGCTGGCTGGAGCGTGAGCGTTCCAACTACGGCAAGATCGGCGAACATTCACGACTGTCCATCAGCGGCTTCTGCGGCGATGTGCGCTTTGGTCTGTGTGCGTCGGACAGCGGCGTTTTCACTACCGAGAACGCCCTTGTATTCGACGGCAAAACCTATCGCCCCGAGGAGATGACCATCAGGCGCGACGACAGCATCTGGTATGTATCCACACCCGACGAGCATATCCAGCTGTATCTGCCCATCATCGCAGAACGCACCGAATGTATCAAGCTGGGTCCGCTGCGCTCGGAGCGGCGGCGCGAGTATGGACAGTGCTTCGGTGAGCTGGTCATGTTCGGCGAACGATACACGGTTTCCTCCGCAGTGGGCTGCGGCGAGCATATCATCGGCAAAAGCTGATCAATCACAATCGACAAACCACATCAGCATCGGACAGAGAGCGCGTTCTCTGTCCGATGCTTTTTTGCACCGATAACCCTGCTCAGATCCCGGAAAAATCCCCCCGTGGTGGGTGGAAAACTTTGCGGATATCCCCTTTGTCCGTGGAAGATATCCCGAAAAGCGCATTGCTGTCGGATTTGTTCACCGTGCGCGTTATGGGGAAAACAGTCGCCGCTCCGACCGCTTCGGCAAAACGGGTAAACAGCATAACCATGCGGTTTCTCAGCTATTTCGAGCCTGCACCGCTCGATACATAATCACGTGTTTTCCTCCTCTTTCGGCGAATGAAACCGCGTGGTTTTCAGCATTTTCCCATCTTTCACACTTTCCACAGAGTTTTCCACAATCATTATGTCAACGAGCTTTGCGTCACCCATTCAAATCGCTGTCAACGCGCATACGCGGCGGCTGTACAGGTAATAATATCCACATCGGACAATACCATTTGTTGTGCCGAAAGCACCCACGGGAGGGACAGCCATGATACGCGGAGTGAGCAGATATTCGGTGGAAATCAAGGGGACGGGCAGCCCGTATTTTGAACGGGCGATATGCTTTGTGCGTCCTGAGTACGCACGGGCGGAACGGGTCGATCTGCACCGCGCGGCGCTGGACATGATGGATCGGCTGAGCGATGAGGTGGAGCAGATCGAGCCCTCCGAGGGCACCGTCCGCAGCGGCGCATACACCCGTCTGCGCACGGTTCTGCCTCTTGTTATCGCCGGGCTGACAGGAGCGGCGGCGGCATTTCTGATATGTCTGCTGATATGAGGTCATACGGCGCAGACAAGCGCATATAGATGATTTGCAAATATATTTTGGAGGTATCTCTATGGAACACGCTCTGGTTGCCGGACGCGCCCGTCCTGCTTTCGGGGAACGGCTGCGGCAGGTACTCACCGCCATCGGCGGCACGGTCATCTCCTTTGCGCTGGCGTCGCTTCTCCACTTCATCTACAAATGGAGCGGACAGCTCCGTCCGGTCGCCATCTTTGCCTCGGTCAACGAGAGCGTCTGGGAGCACGTCAAGATCCTTCTGTGGCCTTATCTGCTGTGGAGCTTTGCGGTCTATTACATTCTCAAGCCCGACGTGCGCCGGCTGATCGCGGCGCGCACGGCAGGCGCGTATCTCATCGGCGCGCTGGTCATCGGCTTTTTCTATATCTACACAGGTATTCTGGGATACAACGTGGCGTGGGTGGATATACTCTCCGCTGCGGTGTGGCTGCTGGCAGGCGAGATCGTGAGTATGCGCGTGCTCAACGGCAGGTGGTCCACCCGTGATTATTACCTGATCGCCCTTGCCGCGCTGGTGCTGCTGGTTGTAATGCTGCTCTGCTTTACGGTCAGTCCACCCCATCTGGGACTGTTTGCCGACCCCAACACCGGACTTTACGGTCTTGAGGTCATGCCCTGAGTATTTTGGCATAGCAAAGCCGCCGCAGACACGCTGAGAGGCGCATCCGCGGCGGCTTGATTTGATTAGCATTTGTTATATCGGTCAGCAGCAGTCCCAAGTGTAATAGACATCGTCCAGTTTCATTTCTCTGAGCGCCTCGCTGTTTATGAAGAACTGACCCACACCGGAGTCGCCCCACATGACCAGCTTGTCGCTGATGCCAACCTTGTCATCTGTATCGATCTGCAGAAGGAGGAAATCGTACTTGTGCAGCTCCTCCATGTAACGCGGATCGTACTGGGTGAAGTAGGGATAGCCGCCCATACGGTGTCCCGAGCTTTCCTTATAGAAATCATCGCCATCGCAGGCTTCCGATACTACCGAGTGGGATGTACCGTCGAACAGCTCCACGCCCATATCGCCTGCGATCTCACGGAGCAGAGCATCGAAGCGCCAGTCGTCGGGAGTCATATAGGTGGTGACCTTTTCGAAATCCATCGCCAGCTCGCCTGTGACAGGGAAGTCGCCGTATGACACATTGTCCGAGCAGGGATACTTCATTTCCCTTATCTGCTTTTCGTACACATTGCGGTTGATGGTCTTGTGGTATACGACCTTTTTGGTGCTGCTGATGCCGTATTCCATATCTGGAAAAATGAAGAACTGCAGCATACCCTCGGAGGGGAAGATGTCGTTCTGCGGCAGCTGGGAAAGATTTATCTGAGCCAGCATTGCCAGCTCATGCTCCGACTCCTCGTCGCAGGGGTAAGTCACGGAGGTGTCCCAGTAGGGCAGTCCGCCCAGCTTGCTGTCAGAGAGTGCCGGCTGACGGTCGAAATCCAGCCTGATGCGGATAGCCTCGCAGGCGGTACGCTCTTTGATGGCAGCGATGACCGGAGCGATGGTCTGCGCAGAGGGCTCCACTCTGAAGATTGGCTGGCTGCTGACGGCAGAAGTTCTTCCGTTTGCCGTACGCAGGGTATAGATCACCAGTGCCGCGAATATCACAACAAAGATTCCAAAGGCGATGTTCAGCGCGATATAGACGTGCAGCGGAGTTTCCGGGTCGTCGGCACGGGTGGACCATATGCCAAGAATCAGCGACAGCAGGGTGGTGCACATTACAAGCGAAACACCCACGCCAAAGAATTTCTTCACGGTCAACGTACCTCTTGCGCAGGTCACCACAAGAGCGATGCCTGCAACGAACACGCCGCCGAAGAATACCTGCAAAGCGACATCCATCAGCAGCGACATACTGCCGTACCTGAGGCTTGCCATCAGCACAGCAAAGCTGCAGAACGCCGAGCCCAACGCCAGCACCGAGCCCAGCAGGATGCCGATTATCTTGCCAAATATTGAGCCGGTCACAGCCATTTTGCCGGGTACCGGCGGAAACCACGCTTTCAGCGTGGCGGTGCCGTCACGCAGCGCGGCGAGCACCTTGTACGCATTGTCGTAGTCGTATTCTCTGGAGGCACAGCGTTCTCCGTCCCAGACCTCCAGCACAGCCTTGCCCTCTCCCTCACGGGCGATAAGCTCACGACCGCCGCTGCTGACGCGGAATACGTCGATGGATGCATCGCAGCCAGGCAGCAAAGCTGTGAGCACTTCATGGAATGATGTCATAACCTCATTTCCTCTCTATCCTGTAATCATAATAATTATAGCACTTTGGCAGGCGTTGTTCAACCGCATATCACTTGACATAAACTACGCCATGTGGTAATATGCAAACAACATTCTACATATTTAAAGGGAACGATCATTATGAACAAGACTGCAGTAGGCCGCTATATGACCCGTGTGCTGCGCCACGAACCGTCGGCAGGATTTCTCGAAGTGGACGAACACGGCTGGGCGAATGTTGACGAACTCATCGATGCCATCCGAAAGGTGAAGGAGCCTGCCTTTGACCGAGCCGCTCTGGATGACGTCGTGGCAACCGACAACAAGCAGCGTTTCTCCTACAGCGAGGACGGCAAACTCATCCGCGCAAATCAGGGGCACTCCATTCCCGTGGACGTGGAGCTGCCTGTTACAGAGCCGCCCGAATATCTCCTGCACGGCACAGGCGCGAAGTTCACCGAATCCATCGACCGCACGGGACTTGATCGCAGGAGCAGGCTGTATGTGCACCTGTCCTCCGATATCGAGACCGCGCGGGCTGTTGGCATCAGGCACGGCACGCCTGTGATCTACCGCGTAAAGAGCGGAGAAATGGCGCGCGACGGATTCACCTTTTACCGCTCGGTCAACGGCGTATGGCTGGTGGAATCAGTGCCGGTGAAGTATCTGGAAAAGCTGGACGTGTGAACGCAATAAAATGACCGCGCATCCGATGCCGCATTGCGGTGGATGCGCGGTTGGTTTGTAAGTCAAATTCATCAGACACTATATCAGACCGAACGTCTGACGCACCTGATTATCGCGTTGTTTTCTCGCAGGCATCATTTTTTATGTTCTTCTATATCGAACCTAACGCTTCCGATACTGACGTCTGCATCGGCGCAATCAAAAGACTTCAGTGCACAACTCCCGTAGTAAAACACATAATGTCCGGGTGCTACGTTATGAAATGTGAATCCACCGTTCATGTCGGTAGTCGCAGAATAACTCACGCCGCCATCGCCTATAATCTTCACAGAGGAGTTTCCCGAAGGAATAAACTGCCTCACAACATCACCATTGGAATATGTAAGTCTTATCGCTGTCAGCAGTTTCCCCGACACTCGTACCCCTGCCTGAGAGGATGTAGTGGTCGTTTCTTCTGTGCTCTGCGAAGATCCGTCGGTCTCCTCTGAAGTCGATGCCGTGCTTTCTCCGTTTTGGGAAGGTTCGGGATCAATTGACATCGTGGTTGCAGTCGTGACTGCAGCACCCGTACGCGTGCTCTTTGATTTTTCCGTGGTTACGATCACCGCCCCAGTAGATAAGGAATTTGTTGTAGCTTCTGTTGTTGCAGTGCTCTGTGTCGGATTCTCTGTTGTCTGCGTAATCGAACCTCCCGTTGTTTCTGCTTTCTGACTTGCTTCAGTCGCTTCTGCACCATCAGAATACGATACATTTTCAGCAATTGTATCGCTTCTGCCTTCACTGCAGAAAAGCACGCCGATAACTGTCATTATTATCACAGCAAGCAGCAATACCATTGACAACAGTATCAGTTTTTTTGTGTTTTTCATAATCCCATCCTCCATACGTGAATACATCTGCAGTATACTTCTAGCACATCAATTTGTCAATACATTGCCAGTCTCTCACGTGATGCCTGTCAAAACCATCGCGCGCGGATTCTGTTGCACATAAATAACCGCGCATCCGATGCCGCATTGCGGTGGATGCGCGGTTGGTTTTATGCCTGATTGTTATCCTGCTCCGCCGACGTTTCCTTGCCTGAAAGCAGCAGTGCGGCGGTCAGGCCGAAAAGCATACCGTAGACAGGGTTGATTCCCATCAGCGAGGCTAAAACGATGCCGCCGAAGAAGCCCATGCAGGCTTTTGCGGGACGGTGGGCAAGCTTGCCGCCGCTGAAGGCCGCGAACACGGCAGCCAGCACGCCGAGGGATACCCACGGCAGAGCCGCCGAACAGAATTCGTACATTTTCTTGCCTCCTATGGCTTGACTGAAGATATCTTTACATACCGAAATCGACTTCCATTGCGCCGCCGGCAAAGTCAGAGATGTAGATCCTGTACTCTCCACTGTGCAGCAGTACGCGGATATCCTCCTCATGCACGTCCGCACCGGTGGCGGTGTAGACTGTTTCGCCGGCTTCGTTCACCATTGTGAAGGTCATGGGAGCGTCTGCCGTAACGTCAAGATCGATGTAATACAGGTCGGGATAGCTTACCTCGATGGTGTTCCACAGGCAGGCATCCTCAAGCTCGGCAGGGATAGCATCCATATATCCTGCACTCATGCTGGATTGCGTATTGGCGCGGCTGCACGAAAGCCATGTACTGCCGATACCGCACAGAAGGATGAGGATAATCGCCGCAGATGTCAGCGCAACATCACCCTTGCGGTTCTTGCTGCGGTCGGGGTTCTTCATGATATACACACCGCGTCCGATGAAGAACAGCAGCAGAGCGTATTCAATGAACAGAGCAAGAGTGGAAAGGGTCGGACGGTAAATCAGTAACGCGATGAGCAGGGCGGCAATGATTCCGCCGAAAATCAGCACGAAGGTGCCCAGCTTTGCCCAGCGGCTGTTCATCTCCTGCAGAGAGGAGCGGTCGGAGAATATCTCGTATTCATCCTCGGGAAGCTCGGGGTCATAGGGCTTGCGGAAATAGTGCCAGCCGTTGGCACTGGAGCTGACGTGCTGCCAGCCGAACTCACGGAAGCTCTCGATGTAACCGGGCTTATCCTCCAGCTTGGGGCGGTAGTCCAGCTGGTAACGGTAACGGACGCTCTCATCACGCTTGAATCTGCAGGAGAACATTCCTCCCTTCACCAGCTGCCAGCCCTGCTGGGACATTTTGTTGAGGTCTTCTATCTCGCGCTCGTAGTTCCATGCGGAATAAAGCTTGTGGGTGGTCTTGTACTTTCTCATACTCTTACTCCTCTACATTCTCAAGCATTCTTCTCAGGCGGGCGATCTCGCTGCGCAGCGCCTCTCTGCCGTCGTCGGTCAGGCTGTACATACGCTTGCGCTCGGTTCCCGGCTCGTTGGACATGACCTCGGTGATCCAGCCCTTCTTCATCATGTTGCTGGTGGCACCGTACATGGTACCGGAGCCGATCCTGACATCGCCGCCCGACAGCCGCTCGGTCATCTGCATGATGCCGTAGCCGTGGTTGGCTCCCTTGGACAGACACAGCAGGATGTAGTAATAGCTCTCGGATATAGGTTCAGTTTTTTTCACTTTGATTCACTCCTTTTCCGACGTTTGCTCGTCTTTACAATCCTTATTTGCGCTGTGTTTTGCCAGCTCGCGGACGGTGAAGAATATGGATAATGCCGCGCAGAACATAGTGACTATACCGATGACGCGGACAACCCAATCGGGTGCAACGCCCTCAAGGTGCCCCACATTCATCAACAGCACGCCTAATGTGGTAGTAATCATACTCATCATTGCAAGCTTGTTGTTCTTTTCCATTATCTTTCCTCCTTGATCTGTCTTTGCGCGAAGGTCAGCACAACGCACGCTCCCATAATTACCGTGGCAGCAACAAGACTGTGCCCGTCACTGTCCATGCTCAGGCTGAGCAGAGCCATTATCAGCGCTGCAAACGCCAGCCATCTTATCTTCTTGTCTGTGCTCATAATACTCTGATCTCCGTGTGTCGTCGTTCGTTATGTCATAACTCGCTATGTCGTCCGACGACTATATCATAGCACGACATATGTCGTCTGTCAACATAGTTTTCGAAATTTTCTGAACTTTTTATCCGGAGCGGATTTTCCGCGCAGTGAAAAAGGGAGGATGAAAACAACCTCCCTTCCACCGAAATTGGCTGAGTGATGCAGATTTCGGTGTGCAGATATCGATTGATTCACGCAAAAACGGCTGCCGCAGAATGGCTCTGCAGCAGCCGTTGATTATCAGATTTTGTTCATCAGTTCAAGGAGCGCGTCCTGCACCTCCGGAGTCAGCCGCGACCAGTTTTCCAGCAGCTTCTTCTGGGACGGCGTGAGGGAAACCGGCGTATCGCCCTCGGCAAACATCTGGGACAGGGTTATCCCGAAGGCATCGCATATCTTCTCAAGAGAGGGCACAGTTGGGATCATATTTTTCCGGTACCATGATGAAATGGTGGATTGAGGCAGACCGGAGCGCTCAGCAAGCTGGTATTCCGTCCAGCCCCGATCGGAGCGCAAACGGGTAATGGATGCCAGTATGTCTTTCACGGTGCTCCCCCCTCTTGTTTTTCGTTAATTATACTTCAACAAGTCGTTGCATTTTAGTGCTTTTAATCGTATAATAAATACGTTGCACGCAACTATATGAGGAGGGATTTATCATTCGCAGCTGTACCTGTTTCATGTTCGGGCACAGAGACAGCCCGAGCGGGATCATGCCCTTACTGATCTCTGCTGTGGAGAATCACATATCGAAGTATGGTGTTAAGTGTTTCATAGTTGGCAATTACGGACAGTTTGACAAGCTCGCAGCCAGTGCGGTCACTTTCTGTAAAAAAACTCATCCTGAAATCAGTCTCCTTATGCTCCTGCCGTATCATCCAACAGAGAGACCAGTAAAACTGTCATGTGTATTTGACGGTTCATATTATCCTCCCGATATGGAAACTGTGCCGCGAAAGATCGCGATCGTCAGAGCCAATCAATGCGCTGTAGATCATTCAGGATATATCATCGCGTATATGAGCCGCAGCGCAGGAAACACCGCTAATCTTCTGGCATACGCACAGCGCAGAGGAACCAACGGCAGGAAAAATATCACTCTGCTGAAGCGTTCCGACGATTTGACCTCATATTGAAAACCGGCTGCCGCAGAATGGCTCTGCAGCAGCCGGTTGCTTGTTTATCTATCGTGGAATTAATACATTCCCATGCCGCCGGTGGGATCAGCGGGCATCGGAGGAACGGGCTCCTTCTTGTCGGCGACCAGAGATTCGGTGGTCAGCACGACGGAAGCGACGGAGCAGGCGTTCTGGATGGCGGAACGGGTGACCTTGGTGGGGTCGACGATACCGGCGGTGAGCATATCGCAATACTCGTCGGTAGCCATGTTGTAGCCGTAACCGATCTTGCCGGAACGCTTGATGTTCTCGATGATGACAGAACCCTCGAGGCCTGCGTTGTAGGCGATCTGACGGATGGGCTCCTCCAGAGCACGGACAACGATGCGCACGCCGGTCTGAACGTCGCCGCTGGTCTTGTCGATCTGGGCGGCAACGGCATCGATGGTGTTGAGCAGAGCCACGCCGCCGCCGGCGACGATGCCTTCCTCAACGGCAGCCTTGGTGGCAGCCAGTGCGTCTTCGATGCGCAGCTTCTTTTCCTTCATCTCGATCTCGGTGGCAGCACCGACCTTGATGACGGCTACGCCGCCTGCCAGCTTGGCAAGGCGCTCCTGCAGCTTCTCGCGGTCGAAGTCGGAGGTGGTGTTCTCGATCTGGGTGCGGATCTGACCGACTCTCTGCTTGATGGCGTCGGCGTTGCCGGCACCGTCAACGATGATGGTGTTTTCCTTGGTGATCTTGATCTGACGGGCACGACCAAGCATATCGATGGAAGCTTCCTTGAGCACAAGACCGACTTCCTCGCTGATGACGGTACCGCCGGTGAGGATGGCGATATCCTGCAGCATTTCCTTGCGTCTGTCGCCGAAGCCGGGAGCCTTGACGCCTACGCAGGTGAAGGTGCCGCGCAGCTTGTTGACCAGGATGGTGGACAGAGCGTCGCCTTCGATATCCTCGGCGATGATGACCAGCTTCTTGCCTGCCTGAACGATCTGCTCCAGCAGGGGAAGGACTTCCTGAATGTTGGAAACCTTCTTATCGGTGATGAGAACGAAAGCGTCGTCGATGACGGCTTCCATCTTCTCGGTATCGGTGACCATGTAGGGGGAGATATAGCCGCGGTCGAACATCATGCCTTCGACGACCTCGGAATAGGTCTCGGCGGTCTTGCTCTCCTCAACGGTGATGACGCCGTCGGCGCTGACCTTCTCCATAGCCTCGGCGATGAGCTTGCCGATCTCCTCGTCGCCGGAAGAAACAGCGGCAACGCGGGCGATGTCCTCAGTGCCGGAGACCTTCTTGGAGCTGGCGGTGAGGGACTTGACGACCTCGTCGGCAGCAAGGGAGATGCCGCGTCTGAGGAACATGGGGTTGGCTCCGCCGGTGACATTCTTGATGCCCTCGCGTATGAGAGCCTGAGCCAGCAGGGTGGCAGTGGTCGTACCGTCGCCGGCTACGTCGTTGGTTCTGGTGGCAACTTCCTTGACCAGCTGTGCGCCCATGTTCTCAAAGGGATCGTCCAGCTCGATTTCCTTGGCGATGGTTACGCCGTCGTTGGTGATGAGGGGAGCTCCGAACTTCTTGTCAAGAACCACGTTGCGGCCCTTGGGACCGAGGGTGATCTTGACGGTATCGGCCAGCTGGTCGATACCGGACTGGAGAGCCTTGCGTGCTTCTGCACCGTAAAGGATCTGTTTTGCCATAATATATTAACCTCCGTTATGTGTTAGCTTAATTATTCGACAACAGCGAGAATGTCGTTCTGGCGGACGATGTTGTATTCCTCGCCGTCCACCTTGACCTCAGTGCCTGCATACTTGCTGGTGATGACCTTGTCGCCGACCTTGACAGTCATGGTGATCTCCTTGCCGTCAACCATGCCGCCGGGACCGACAGCGATGACCTCGGCGATCTGAGGCTTTTCCTGAGCGGCTGCAGTAAGGATGATGCCGCTGGCAGTGGTCTCCTCAGCCTGGCACAGACGAACGACCACGCGGTCGAACAACGGTTTGATAGTCATGCTTGTATCCTCCTGTAAAATCATTGCTTATCATGTCGTTAGCACTCGACGCCCCCGAGTGCTAAATCTATTCTAATCATTTTCCGTGAAAAATCAATAGGCAATTGGTAAAAATATGTATCTTCACAAATATTTAACATTGTGTATTATTGCGCCGCGGCGGCTTTTCGCCTGCTGTTTTCTGTAGTATAATTATTATATTCTGACGACTGGGAGGTTTATCACATGACCGGCAAAGAATATATTGAAAAGCTGAAAAAAGCCTATGTCGAGCGCGGACTCGCCGAAGAATGCAATCATCTTTTCAGCATTGCCCACGGCATATCGGCGGCTGACAGGGAGCTGCTTCTTGCGGAGTATCCTGATTTCCCCGAAAGCCTGATGGAGATACTGGAAGCAGTGGACGGAACCTACTGGCGCGATTACGGCGGCGAGAAGGTCACCTTCTACTTCTTTGGCTCCGATGTGGACGACGGCGAGTATCCCTACTATCTGTTTTCCGCGAAGGATATCATGGACAACAAGGATGCCGCATCTAACTTTGGTGATCTGTTCTATTATTTCCTCGAGGAGCCTGATGAGGTCTTTGGTCCGTTCATTGACGAGCGCATACACATGAACGCCGATGAACTGCGGTGGCTGAATTTCTCCGACTGCATGAACAACGGCGGCACGTCAAGCCTTTTCGTCGATTTCACTCCCTCCGAAAAGGGCGTCAGGGGACAGATCGTGAGATTCCTCCACGACCCTGATCAGCTCTCGGTCATCGCGGACAGCTTCGATGAATTTCTCGATATGCTGGCGGCGAAGGATTTCAGATTCATCGATATCGACGACTGACCTCTGCGGTGTCGGGTGCTTATGCTTCCGATGCCGCATTATTTTGTTCATCAGGCACAACTGCCGTTGACAATACGCTCGTTTTTTGCTAATATTATCCTGTATATTTGTGTGCGTTTCACTAATTTTGCGGCATGGCTGCCGCAGAGCACATACAGACAGGAGACTGCCTTATGAACACAGAAAAAGCCCTTGCAATTTTCAGCAATTTTGCTGTTGAGGACGAGGTCGTCGACATCCGTCCCTTCGGCGGCGGTCACATCAACGACACCTACCTTGTCACCTGCGCAAACAGCAAATACACCCTGCAGCGCATCAATGACGCCGTCTTTACCCGACCTGTGCAGGTCATGGAGAACATCCTGCGTATCACCCGGCATCTTGCCGCCAAGATCAGCGCGGCAGGCGGCGATCCCACGCGCGAGACACTGAACGTGATCCTCACCCGAGACGGCGGAAACCATTACCACGACGAGGACGCCGGTTATTTCCGCGTGTTCACCTTTGTGGACGGTGCCCGTTCCTATCCAAAGGTTGAGCAGCCGGTGCATTTCTATAATGCGGCGCGCGCTTTCGGCAAGTTCCAGAATATGCTTTCCGATTTCCCTGCAGCTGAGCTGCACGAGACCATTCCTAACTTTCACAACACCGTTTCCCGTTATAACGATCTGCTCAAGGCAGCAGAGAGCGACACCGCCGGACGGCGTGCCTCGGTGGAGGCAGAGCTGCAGTTCGCCTTGGACCGCAAGGACAAGTGCGCACTGATTCTCAACGCCATCGAAGCCGGTGAGGTTCCCGTGCGCGTCACTCACAACGACACCAAGTACGACAACATCCTCATCGACGACGAGAGCGGCGAGGGCATCTGCATCATCGATCTGGACACCGTCATGCCCGGCTCAATGCTGTACGATTACGGCGATTCCCTGCGCTTCGGCACCAACGCAGGCGCTGAGGACGATCAGAACCTTGACAACGTATACTGCGACCTCGAGCTGTTCGAGCAGTTCACCAAGGGCTACCTTGAGGTGCTGGGCAAGGAGCTGACCGACAGGGAGATCGAGCTCATGCCCATGGCAGGTCAGATCATCACACTGGAGTGCGGTATGCGCTTCCTGACCGACCACCTCAACGGCGACACCTATTTCCGCATCCATCGCCCCGATCACAATCTCGACCGCGCCCGTGCCCAGTTCAAGCTGGTTGCCGACATGGAGGCACGCTGCGACGAGATGATGGCCATTGTTAATAAATACAAGGAGATTTACTGCTGATGATAAAGCCCGTACTTGACCACGACTTTATTCCTGCCCGCGTGTGGAACGACGAGTTCCTCAAAACAGCCACAAAGCCCTTCTGCATGGCAGTTGAGCGCGAGGACGGTCTGGTGCTGCGCATCGACACCTTCCTTGGCGACGATGTCGAAAAGAACAAGTTCTTTGTGGAGCGCAAGATCAAGACCATGCTGTGGGCCGCAGGCGGCTGGAAGGTCCTGCTGGCAGGCGACCACGAGATATATGAATACATAAAAGAAGCATACAGCGCCGACGGTCTGCGTGCCTTTGACGTTGACTTCTGGAGCACCGTATACCAGAAGCCCTTTGAGGTCGAGGAACGCGATTTTGACGCTATCCCCCAGACCTCGGTCAATCCCCTGCCCATCGGCCGTCATCTGGACGGCTGCCGCGTAGGCTTTGACGCAGGCGGTAGCGACATCAAGGTGTCCAGCGTTGTGGACGGCGAGGTGGTCTTCTCTCAGGAGATCGTATGGCTGCCCAAGGTCAACTCCGACGTAAATTACCACTACAAGCATGTCAAGGAAGCCATCGAGCTGGCTGCCTCCAAGATGCCCCGATGCGACGCTGTGGGCGTCAGCTCTGCCGGTGTTATCGTCAAGAGCCGTCCCATGCAGTGTTCCCTGTTCATGGCTGTCCCCAAGGACACCGAGGAGCAGAGAGAATCCTTCCGCAACATCTATCTTGAGACCGGAAAGCAGCTGGGCGTTCCCATGGTAGTCGCCAACGACGGTGACATCGCCGCTCTGGCAGCTTCCATGGCTCTTGATAAGAACGCGGTGCTGGGCATCGCCATGGGCACCAGCGAGGCAGGCGGCTATGTTGACCGCGACGGTCACGTCACCGGCTGGCAGAACGAGCTGGCTTTTGCCCCCGTTGACTACAACGTGAACGCAGAGCGCGACGACTGGTCCCTGGACTTCGGCGTGGGAGCGAGCTATTTCTCCCAGTACGCCGTTATCCGTCTGGCTCCCAGGGCAGGCATCGACCTTGCCGAGGAGCTGACTCCTGCCGAGAAGCTCAAGGTCGTGCAGGATCTGCTGGAGCAGGGTCACAAGGGCGCTGAGCAGATCTTTGAGAGCATCGGTACCTATTTCGGCTATGCCATCGCCAACTACTCCCTGTTCTACGACATTGACCACCTGCAGATCTCCGGACGCGTTACCTCCGGTCGCGCAGGCGGCATCATCATCGACAAGGCACGCGAGGTCCTCGCCGCCGAGTATCCCGAGCTGAACGAGAAGATCAATCTGTTCCTGCCCGGTGAATACGAGCGCAGAATCGGTCAGTCCGTGGCGGCAGCAAGTCTTGTGAGCCTGTAATTATTCGCCTTTCCCGGAGATTTACGAAATCCATGCGGTCGTGCGCAGGCGGAAGCGAGAAAGAGGTTTCTGAACAGACTTTCGTTCTTCTCCCTCCGTCACTTCCGTTGGTCGTGCCACCTCCCTCTGAGAGGGAGGCAAACGGATTTCCGACTTTCAGCCAAAACACTTTCATTACAGAAAGGACAGACAATCATGATCCTTAAGAATCTGAGCATAAACGGCAATCCCAGTGACATCTATATCGAGGACGGCAAGATCGCAAAGATCACCGCTCACGATCCTTCCGTTGAGGGCGAGGATTTCGGCGGTGCCATCGCTATCCCCGGTCTTGTGGACATCCACACCCACGGCTGCGCCGGTCATGACACCATGGACGCGGAGTTCGCGGGAATGTGCAAATTCCTTGCCGAGAACGGCACCACCTCCTGGTGCCCCACCACCATGACCATGGACATCGACTCCATCCGCCGCACCATGTCCGCCGACACCGACTGCCCCGGCGCGGACATCCTCGGTTTCCACATGGAAGGCCCCTACATCTCCCCAAAATTCAAGGGCGCACAGAACGAGAAGTTCATCAAGGCCCCCGATATCGAGGAGTTCGAGACCCTGCCCAACGTGAAGATCGTCACCCTCGCTCCCGAGCTTGAGGGCAGCATGGAATTCATCTCCCGCAGCAAGGTCGCCTGCTCCATCGGTCACACCGCCGCCGACTACGACACCTGCATCAAGGCTATCGAAGCAGGCGCGGTCTGCCTGACCCACACCTTCAACGCCATGCCTCCCATCCATCACCGCAACCCCGGCCCCATCGGTGCTGCTTCCGAGCGTCAGATCTACGCTCAGGTCATCAGCGACGGTCTGCACCTGCACAAGGCTGCCGTGCTGATGCTGTACAGGCTGTTCGGTCCGGAGCGCATGGTGCTCATCAGCGACAGCATGAGAGCCACCGGTCTTTCCGACGGCGAATACGAATTCGGCGGACAGACCATTCAGGTCGTCGACGGTGTCGCGCGCACCATGGACGGTGCCATCGCCGGTTCCACCTCCACCCTGTGGCAGTGTGTCAACGTGGCGGTCAACGACTTCGGTATCCCCTTTGAGGACGCTGTGCGCATGGCAACCCGTACTCCTGCCGAGCTGATCGGCGTGGATAACAAGGGTCGTCTGGAAGCCGGCTGCGACGCCGACATCCTCATTCTCAACGCCGACCGCTCTCTTGACCGCGTCATCATCGGCGGCGAGTTTGTCAGATAACGGAGGCTTATCATGAAGAAGTCCATCAGGAGAATCCTCTGCGGTCTTGCGGCTGTGCTCATGCTGTGCAGCGCGGCTGCCTGCGGCTCGGAGCCGGAGCAGAGCAATGACTTTGCCGGCACTTCCACCACCACGACCGCCGCTGTTCAGGAACCCACCGGAACCGGCTTCAGTCTCAATCACGCGGTTGCCGAGGGCTTCGGACTTGGTACCGATACCCTTGACGATATCCGCATCCGCTTCGGCGAGCCCACCTCTGTGGACACGCAGGAATTCACCGCCCTGACCATCGTCACTGCAGAATATCCCTTTGGTCACCTTATCTTCAACGGCGGCAAGGACAGCAAGCCTGTTCTCACCGAGGTGAGCGTCAGCCCCGTGGAGGGCACGGTATTCTATGCCCCCACCGGTATCCCCTTCGGCACCACTGCCGACGTTGCCGTGGAGACCATCTACACCGGAAGCGCGGCTATGCTGGGCGGCAACTACGAGCAGGATGTGACCTTCTACGGTGACGGCTTTACCGCTCCCAGCGGCAGATTTGTCTGGCTGACCGCCGAGTTTGTCACCACCTCCACCACCGCTCGCTACGCCGCGGAGTATATCGCCCCCGGCTACGCCGACGGTGCCAGTGCCAAAATGACCCTCTATTTCAATACCGACGGACAGCTTATCAATTACACCTTGTTATACGTCGGTTGATAATTACAAAAATTCGCCCGAAACGACCCTGTGCGGACGTTTCGGGCGGTGTTTTTCCTGCTGATAATACGATAGAAAAAGGAGCTGTCTCCTATGCTGTGTGACGACATCCGATTCCTTACCGAGCGTGCCATCTGGGAAACGGAAAATCTGATGAAATGCGTGCCCGATCGGCTGTGGCACAAACGATATGACGCCATCCCCATGTGGAAGTATCTCTATCACATGATGTACTCCATGGACAGGTGGTATATCAATCCCTGCGACCCTGACTACCGCGATCCGGATTTTCATATGCCCGGGCTGAACGATCTGAACGTCATTCCCGGGAATGAAACGGTGGAGCGCGCTCAGCTTGAGGAATATCTCGCTCACATTCGCCGAAAGATCGGCGATTATCTCGATGCTCTGACCGACGATGAGCTTACAGAAGCTCCGCAGGGCTGCGACATGAGCCGCATGCGCCTTATCATGGGGCAGATACGCCACTGGCATCGGCACATGGGCATTGTCTACGGCTTCATCATCGCCGACGACGGCAAGTGGCCCTATGTGCTCAATATGTGCGGACAGTACCCCGAGGACCCCATGCCCAATTACTATTGATCGCCCATAGGAAACATCAGCAGCCCCGACCCGTGACGATGCTCACAGGTCGGGGCGTTTTTTGCGCTCTTAGTCTTCCACGGCGATGCATACGTCCATGTAATCCACGCCGTCGATGCTGTATTCCTTTTCAAAGCAGGGAATGACACCTTCTCCCCTGTGCTGTATCCCGTTTGCCCTCATATAGGCATCCAGCGCCTTGTAGGCGTTCGGTATGATGGTGAAAGGCGCAGAAAAGGGATCCCTGATGGTGATGGCGATGTATTTCTGCGCTTCCTGACGGATGACCTCTGCGGCAATATCGGTGGGTTCCACGCCGTCCTCAAGGATGAGCGCTGCTGCATAGCCGTGCATATTGTGTACGTTGATCTGTTCCTGTGACAGCACGGGGAAATCCCAGCCGATTATCCGCGGAGCGGCAATATTGAGGGATTCCGCCCATTTGCGCACGTGGTCTATGGCGTCCGATTCAGGCTCGGTGCTGATGACGGCATATCTGATGTAACGGAACGCGTCCACCTGCTCGATACGGATATCGGAATACGCCTCGTCATAAACGCCCATATCCTCGCGAATGAGCTGATCCATGGTGCAGGAAAACAGCCGGCACAGTTCCAGCACCTTTTCCATTTCGGGATACGCCATATCCAGCTCCCATTTTGACACGGTCTGACGTGATACGCCCATTCTTTCCGCAAGGTCCTCCTGCGTCATGGTGTTTCTCATCTTTCTGAGAAACTGAAGATTTTTGCCGAAGCTCATGCTCTCCACCTGCTTTCTTGTTGTCTGTGTTCACATTATAGCACGTCACGGGGCGTATTCCACCAACCGCGCGGCGCGTTTTGCCGACGATGCGCAACCGCAGGGTGCGCGGTGAGATATCTCCCTTTTCCGATTTGTGCCGATTATGCCTTTTGGCTTGACTTTTCGTGACAAAGGTCTACAATAGATAATTGATTTTTCAGACATCGGGTGACTGTATAATATGAAACACAGCAAATCGGCGACTGTTCGGTACGCCATGAAAAAATCCCTTCCGGTGCTGTTCGGCTATCTGTTTCTCGGATCGGCGTTCGGCATCATGCTCTACGAGGCAGGCTACAGCGTGGGCTGGGCGGTGATCATCTCCCTGCTGGTGTATGCAGGTTCGGGCCAGTTCCTGCTGGTGTCCATGATAACCTCCTGCGCCTCTCTGCCCACGACGGCGCTGATGACCCTGTTCATCAATTCCCGGCATATGTTCTACGGGCTTTCCTTTGTGCAGAAGTTCAGGCAGGGCGGCTGGCGCTATCCATTTATGATCTTCACCCTCACCGACGAGACCTATTCGGTGAACGTGTCCATCAACGATGTGCCCGAGGGCGTGGACGAGATAAAGGCGCGGTATCTCATCGGCGAATTCAACCACTTCTACTGGATCCTCGGGTCGGTGACCGGTTCGCTGCTGGGTATGAGCATCCCCTTTGACCTGACGGGCATCGATTTTTCCATGACGGCACTGTTCGTGATCATCTTCATCGATCTGATGCGCGATCTGAACAGCCGGCTGTGCGGACTGTTGGGCATCACTGTTGCTGTGGTGTGCATCCTATGCTTCGGCTATGATAATTTCCTGCTCCCGGCACTTATCTTCACTGTTCTGCTGCTGTTCGCTCTGCAGCCTGTGCTGGGCAGAAAGGAGGCGGAGGAGGAATGACCACCGGATTTCTCATTGCCACCATCCTTGTGGCGGCGGTATGCACCTTTGCCACCCGAGCGGTGCCCTTTGTGCTGTTCGGCGGCAAAAAGGAACCGCCTAAGGTGGTTATCTATCTTGGTAAGATCCTGCCCGTTGCCATTCTGGGCATCCTGATAGTCTACGGCATCGGGGATTTCTCCGCCCTTGAGTGGACCTCGCTGCTGCCCAAGCTGATCGGCGTGGCACTGACCGCCGTGATGCATCTGTGGAAGCGCAGCGTGCTGCTGAGCATCTCGGTGGGTACTATCGGATATATGCTGCTGATTAATTTTGTGTTCTAGCTTTTGCCCTTGCAAATCGCGGCGGTTCTGGTATAATAAAGCCACGGGTGAGCACCTACCGAAAGTCAGGCTATTGCAGCCTGACTTTTTGTTTTGAGGAGGATAATCAAATGTGGAATATGATCTGGCCTGTGCTGATCGTTGTGGCGGCAAACACGCTCTATAACATCTCGGCAAAATCCACGCCGGAGGAGATAAACTCCTTTGCGTCCCTTGCCATATCCTATGTTGTGGCGGCGGTGTGTTCGCTGATCCTGTATTTTGTCACTGCGGAAAACAGGAATATCTTTGCCGAGATAGGCAAAACAAACTGGTCGACTCTCGCACTGGGCGCGGCGATAGTAGGGCTGGAATTCGGCTATATCTGCATCTATCGCGCCGGGTGGAAGGTAAGTGTCGCCTCGCTGGTGGCAAATATCTCCCTCGCCTGCGTGCTGCTTATTGTGGGGCTGCTGATGTACAAGGAGGTGCTGTCCCTGCGGCAGGCAGTGGGCATGGGGCTGTGCGCCGTTGGTATGATACTGATGGTAAAATGACGCAGAAAGGACGCTGTCCGCAGTGGGCAGCGTCCTTTTGTATCATATCAGGCTGCGTTTCGGTAAACGAGCTCTGACTTCCTCGGTCAGTCCCTTGGCAGACGCACACGGAAGATGGAGCCGGAACCGGGTGTGCTTTCCACGGCGACGCTGCCGCCCGAGAGCTCCACCACGCGCTTGACAAGCGCCAGACCCAGTCCGTTGCCCTCGCCGCTGCGGGAGCTGTCTCCCTGATAGAAGCGCTCAAAGACGCGCGATGCGACCTCCGGGGTCATGCCGCAGCCGTCGTCCTCCACCTCCACCTGGATGTCGTCCAGCAGCTCGGTGGCACGAACGGTGATATGCCCGTGTTCGGGAGTGTAGCGGATGGCGTTGGTGAGGAGATTCATCCACACCTCGCCCAGCAGCTCCTTGTTGCCGCTGACGGTGATGCTGTCCACCTCGACCTCCATCTCGATACTCTTAGCCTCCCACTGGGATGCCAGCAGCACGATGGTTCGCCGCAGCTGCTCGTCAAGGGAATACTCGGCAACATTGGTCATTGCCGAGGCATTGTCAAGACGGGTAAGCTGGAGAATACTTGCCGACAGACGGGCAAGCCGTTCGCTTTCCTCGGCGATTATGGCAGCATATTCCCTGCGCTGCTCATCGCCGAGATCCTCATTCTGCATTAGCTTTGCAAAGCCGTTTATGGACGCAAGGGGCGTTTTGAACTCATGGGAAACATTGTTGACAAAATCCTTCTGCAGGGTCTCGGTGCTGCCAAGATCTCGTGTCATGCGGTTGAAGTTGTCCACCAGCTCGCGCATCTCTGCGTTTTTGGGTACCGAAACGCGCACGTTGAAGTTGCCCCTGGAAATGATCTTGATCGCCTTGTTAAGTTCTCTGATGGGACGCAGGAAGCGTTTTCCGGCAAGGGCTGCCATGAAGGTGCCCAGCAGCAGCGCCGACACCGCCGACAGCACAAGGGATATCACGGTCTGCCACACCACCGATGTATCCGGCGTGTTGGAAATGCGGTAGTAGTTGCCGTTGAGCATGACGTATGTGGCTTTGACCGACGGGAATCCCCACGTCTCCTCGCAGAGGATCTCCCCGGCATCCAGCCGCGGTTTATTCTTTGCCACATAGGCATTGGTATCATCCACACGGCGCACGTTGTAGGAGTCAAAGACACCGATGCCCTCGGTTTCGACGATATTGCCGAATTCGTCGGTATCCAGCGTGAGCAGCGCCTCTGCAGTGACCTCCTGCGCCTTCCTGACGTCATCCTTCAGGGTATGGTTGAGGAACATTACCGATGCGCCGCTGGTTATCGCCGTTGCGGCAAGCATTATCAGAAAGAAATACACCACAAACCTGAATCCCATGTTCCGGTTCATAAATCAGCCTCCCAGATACCGAATGATCGCTGTTCCGTCACGCGTTTCTGACCGCCTTGTATCCCAGTCCGCGCACGGTCATAATCTCAAACTCCTGCCAGTTTTCGTAGCGCTCGCGCAGACGGCGGATGTGCACGTCCACTGTTCGCTCGTCCACGTCGGTCTCCATGCCCCAGATCTCGTCGATGAGCTGGCGGCGTGTGAATATCATGTCAGGATAGGAAAGAAGCATGAACAGCAGGTAGAATTCCTTTTTGGGCAGGGTCTCGCTGTAATCTCCGCGGCTGACCGACAGCGCGTTGTAGTCCAGCACCACGTCGCCCACCGTCAGGCGGTGCTCATTGGCTATCTGAGCACGGCGCAGCAGGGCGCGCACGCGCAGCACCAGTTCCCCGATGTCTATGGGCTTGACCATGTAATCGTCCACGCCCAGACTGAATCCACGTTCTTTGTTGGTAAAGCCCTCAAGGGCGGTGATGATGAGAATGGGAAGATTCATGCGTGCGTCGCGGATCGCCTCCGTCAGCTGAAAACCGTCAGTGTTGGGCATCATCACATCGGTCACCACAAGGTCGATGCTCTCGGTGTCCATTATCTCCAGCGCGCGGTCACCGTCACAGGCGGTGAGCACACGATAGCCTTCTCTCTGGAGTGCCGCTTCGATCAGCTTGCGCTGATTGCGGTCGTCCTCTGCAACAAGAATGTTGAACATTTCCGATTCCTCCGAGTTTTATGACTGGGGTAATATTACAAAACGTAATGCCGGCTGCCAGCTGTTCTGCTTGGCAACCGGCATAATTTCTGATCATTTGTCCCTGCGGTTGTTCTGCCCCGGGCGGTTCATCGGCCCGAAGGGCGGACGGGGACGGGTTCCCTGATTCATCTGATTGATCTTTGCGGAAAGATCCTTTATGGCGACGTCCTTTACCGCCTGCTCGATGGTATGCTTGAGGCTTCCCGGCATACGGTAGGCCTCGGAACGTCCGGACGCAGACACGCTGCCCGAATAGAAGCCGTGATCCACATGGGATCGGGTTCCGGAGCGATTGTCTGTCTTTCGGTTGAGACGAACGTCGGTGCTGCTCTCGATGCGGTAGGTGGTGCCTGCGCCTGCCTTTTTGTAGCTGGCAGTGACGCCGCTGTAGCACAGGATACCGCCGAGGACACCGGCGAGGATGGCAATGAGGATCATACGTCACTACCTCCCAACATCATCAAAACGAAGAACGCAAGCACCGCTGCGGCGATACCTGCGGCTATGCTCACCAGCGTCAGCTTGAGGCGGTTGACCGGCAGTTCACCGAACGCCTTGCCGGTCTGGCCGTTGACGCCGTACATGAATATCTTCTCTCCGAAGCAGTATGTCACCACCCACACGGGCAGCAGGGCATATCTCCACTGCTCGCCGTTGGTGTTAAGGTGAACGGCTTCAGAGAACAGACGAGAGTATCCGCCCACATCCTGCCTTAGCAGCTGAAGGGTAAGATCCTTCTTGGTTTCCTCGATCTGGGGCTGCAGGTCTTTCTTTTCAAGATTGCGCTTTTCGGCACGGAAGCCGGAAAGGTAGGTCATGGAGAAGGGCTGAGCCTTGCCCAGTTCAAAGGGCAGAATGTAATCCAGAATCTCCGACTCCTTGTTTTTGATGGCAGAACCGGTCATATCGCGCAGGGAAAGGTCGCCGTCACGCTCCACATCGTAAACCGTGACGTGAATGATGCGGTCGTCGCCCTGACGGGTAACACGCTCCACCTCGCCCTTGGCGGTGTAGCTGCCGGAAACCTCCGAGTCCACTATCCAATAAGGATAGTACACGCCGTAGAGGTTCTGTATCTGCTCCTCGGAGTAGAAGTTCCTGGGCAGGAAGAATCTGCCCTGACAGTGCTTGCGGAACTGCTCCGCAGCCTGTTCTTTTGTGAGTACAAATGGTATTACCACGTCGGGTTTATACTCTCCGGACAGCTTTCCGGACAGCACCACCGGGTTGTGGCAGTAGTGGCAGCTGGTGGCTGCTGTTGTGGCGTCGGTTATTACCTCCGCTCCGCAGTTGGGGCAGGAATAGATCACTGCTTCGCCGCTCTGCTCGCTCTCGCTTTCGGGCTGCGCGGCAGCTCCGGCGGTCTGGTCGGACTGGCTTCCCTGCGGAATCGGATCGGTCTGCACCGTATCAGCCTCAGCCACATTGACAGCATCCAGCTGCTCCTGAGTGAACACCGACAGACAGTATTCACACTTGAAGCCCTTGCCCGGGTGGAATTTCATTCCACCGCCGCAGCTGGGGCATTTATAGCTAAGAATCTGATTGTTGCTCATGGGGTATTGCCGTATCAGAACTTATGGCCGCACTCGGAGCAGAACTTGGGCTGCTTTTCAAAGGTCTGACCGCACTGGGGGCAGACGGGCTGAGCGGCAGGACGGGCAGCGCCACATTCGGAGCAGAACTTGCCGGTGTTTTCGCTGCCGCAGGAGCACTTCCATGCGTCGGCGGCTGCGTTCTGAGGACGGGCAGAGCCGCACTCGGAGCAGAACTTGCCGGTGTTCTCGTTGCCGCAGGAGCACTTCCAGCCGTCAGCTGCCTTGGACGCCTCGGCAGCCTGCTGAGCGGCAGCAGCCTGCTGAGCAGCCTGATTCTGCATGGCTGCCTGATTGCTGGCAGAGGCGGCACCCATGAAGCTTCCGCCCATGTTCATGCCCATACCCATGCCCACAAAGCCTGCGGTGGAGCCGGCGGAGTTGCTGCCGGCGGCGTTGATGCCCTCGGCAACGGTGCTCTGGATGTAGCCCTCGCGGATATTTGCATCGCCCATCATTGCGCCCTTGTTGCGCATCTCGATGAGCTTCTTGGATTCGTCGTCATAGGAGATGCTGGCGATACCCACCGACTGGATCTCCATACCGCGCTTCTGATTCCATTCCTCGTCCATGGCGTCTGCCATGTACTTGGAGAGCTCGCGGCTCTTGGAGGTCAGGTAGGAAATGCGGATACCGTCGGCAGACATACGGTTCATGGAGGACTGGAGGCAGTCCATGAACTCGGCGTAATACTGCTCGTTGATGTCGTTGATGTCAACCTTGTCCTTGTTCTTGGGAATAGCCTCAGCGTAGAACAGCAGGGGGTTGGTGATCTTGATGGAGTAGTTGCCGTGAGCGCGCACAAACAGCTCGGCGTTATAGAAGGCGTCAAAGTAGTTGACGGGATTGGCGGTGCCGAACTTGATGCCCTTGATCTCCTGCAGGTTGATGAAGTAAACTCTCTGGGCGGAGGAAGGAGTGCCTCCGAACTTGATACGATCCCAGATGTCCTTGAACATATCACCGAACTGACCGTTGAACAGGGAGGGCATGGAGGAATTGTTGACCTCATAGTAACCCGGCTCTGCGGTGTAGTCGACGATCTTGCCGCCGTCGGTGAGGATCATGAACTGGTTGTGACCGACATGGATGCGGGAACCGTTGGAAACGGTGTCAACGGTGCGCTTTTTGTTGCCCTGACGCTTGTCGCCGGAATGAACCAGCGTGCCGCGGCAGAACAGCGTGCTGTCGCCCATGTCCGAACATTCGATGGCCTCCAGCCATGAATCGGCGAGAGTTCCTCCGATGGCACTGAGTGCAACCTTGATAATACCCATAATCGTCACCACGGGCGCCCGCGGAAAAGCCCTGTCCGCTCCATGCACCCGATCCTTTCTTTTTGATTGCGCAAGTTCGCATACCTGCACATTATGATTATATAATACACGTTTTTTGTTCTTTTTACAAGTAACTACGGACAAAAACGTCACTTTGACAAAACAAAGCCGCGAAGTCTGTGGCATTCAGACTTCGCGGCGTTCCGCCTGTACGGAATAGAAATAGGAAGGAAGTTGACTTCCGGTGTTGGCAGACACCGGAAAGAACGGCGGTGCCGTCCCTGGCAGAGGACAGGCACTGCAAGGCAATACACACATAATTTGGAGCATCTGAAACAGGTGTTTGCACAGGCGGTATCAGAAAGGGAGTAAAAGGGAATCATCCCTTTTCGCCTGTATTGTACAGAGCCAATGTTACGCGAGCATTAACAAAAGTCTGACATTTCGTTTTTCGCGGGCAAAATGCTTTATATTTCCATCCCGATACATAAAACAGCCGTCCGGCGCTGCGGATGCAGACCGGACGGCTGTAATCAGTTTATCAGAACCAGACGTAGATGCAGAACAGGATGAACAGGAAGATAGCCACAGCGTATATGCTGCCCACAAGCAGCGACGCTGCCAGAATTCCTCCCGTCATGGCGCGGCGTCCTTCGGGGGTAAGCTCCTCGGGCTGCTCGCCGCTCTGACCGTCCTGCGCTCCGTCGCTGAGCTTCGGAGCCGACGGACCCTTGTACCACGGCATACCCTCAACATTCATGTTGGCAATGGTACGACCGTCGTCCTCGAATTTTACCTTATCCTTTTTCACTTTGACTTACTGCTCGTTGTAGAGATGGCAGGCGACAAAGTGACCCGGTCTTACCTCACGGAACTCGGGAGTCTGCTTGCTGCAGATCTCCATGCACTGAGAGCAGCGAGTGTGGAACTTGCAGCCCTTGGGAGGATTTGCCGGAGAGGGAATGCTTCCCTCAAGGATGACGCGGTTCATCTTGGCGTCGGGATCGGGCACGGGGATCGCCGAGAACAGAGCCTTGGTGTAGGGGTGCAGGGGATTGTCAAAGAGCTCATCGGTCTCGGCATACTCTGCCATGGAGCCCAGGTACATGACGCCGACGGTGTCGGAAATGTGCTGGACAACGGACAGGTCGTGGGAGATGAACAGATAGGTCAGACCGAATTCCTTCTGCAGGTCGCGGAGCAGGTTGATGATCTGAGCCTGAATGGAAACGTCCAGAGCGGAGACCGGCTCGTCGCAGAGGATGAACTCGGGATTCAGAGCAAGTGCTCTGGCGATGCAGATTCTCTGACGCTGACCGCCGGAGAACTCGTGGGGATATCTGTCCTTGTGGTAGTCCTGCAGACCGCAGGCACGCATAATGCGGGTGACGTATGCATCCAGCTCATTTTCAGGAACGATCTTATGCTCTCTGACTGCCTCGCCGATGATCTCGCCGATGGGCAGACGGGGAGAAAGGCTGGAATAGGGATCCTGGAAGATGATCTGCAGCTTGGGGCGCATCTTGCGCAGCTCGTCATGGTTGAGCTTGAAGATGTCCACGCCATTGAAGAGAACCTCGCCGGAGGTCTTTTCGTGGAGGCGAAGGATGGTGCGTCCGATGGTGGACTTGCCGCATCCGGACTCGCCCACCAGACCCATGGTGGTGCCTCTCTTGATGGAGAAGGAAACGCCGTCAACAGCCTTGACGTTGCCGATGGTGAACTTGAAGAATGCCGACTTGATGGGGAAATACTTCTTGAGATTTCTCACCACAAGCAGGTCGTCGTTCTTTGCTTCAACAGGGGCTGCAGCCGGTTCGGCAGCGGTGTCTGCAGTCTGTTCCGCGGTGTAGTCTGCTGCGGTTTCGTTGACAGTGGTCTTGATTTCTTCGCTCATATTACAACTCCTCCACATTCACAGACTTGGGAGCGCTGACTTCCTCACCTGTTTCGGCAAAGCGATAGCAGGCAACATAGTGGGTGTCGCTGATCTTGTAGGTGGGCGGATAGTTGCCCTTGCACGCCTCGGTGCAATACTCGCAGCGGTCACGGAAGTAGCAGTAGTTGGGCATATCCACAGGATTGGGAACGCTGCCCGGGATGTTATACAGCTCGTCCACCTTCTGGCCGACCACAGGCTTGGACTTCATCAGGCCGATGGTGTAGGGATGGGACGGGTTGTGGAAAATGTCTCGGCTCAGGCCCTTTTCCACGATGCGGCCGGCGTACATGACCACAACGTAGTCAGCCATGTCGGCGACAACGCCCAGATCGTGGGTGATGAGCATGATGGAGCTGCCGATCTTGTCCTTCAGACCCTTGAGCAGGTCGAGGATCTGTGCCTGAATGGTGACATCCAGCGCGGTGGTGGGCTCGTCGGCGATGATAAGCTCGGGGTTGCAGGACAGCGCCATGGCGATCATAACGCGCTGGCGCATACCGCCGGACAGCTCGTGGGGGTACATCTTATAGACGCCCTCGCTGTTGGCGATACCGACCATCTTGAGCATATCGATGGAGTGCTGCCTGATCCTGGCGCGGCGGTTCTTCTTTTCTTCCTTGGTGAGCTTCTTGTCTTTATCGTCACCAAAGAGAACCTCGCCGTGAAGCTCCATGACCTCGTCCAGCTGCTTGCCGATCTTGAAGACCGGGTTGAGGCTGGTCATGGGCTCCTGGAAGATCATGGACAGCTTGTTGCCGCGGATGTCACGCATGGCATCGGTGGGAGTGTTGACGATGTTGTAAGCTTCGCCGTCACCCATGTTGAAGCGGATCTCGCCGCCGACGGTCTGACCCTGAGGACGCTGAAGCAGCTGCATCAGGGACAGGGAGGTAACGCTCTTGCCGCAGCCCGACTCGCCGACGACGCCGACGGTGGTCTGCTTGGGGATCTCGAAGCTGATGCCGTCAACAGCCTTGACGGTGCCGATGTCGGTGAAGAAGTAGGTGCAGACGTTGTCGAACTCGACCACGTTGCCGCTGTCCTTCATCTTGGTGGTGTACATCTCGGGGTTGTTCTTTGCGCTTTCGCGCTGCTTCTCCAGCTTACGGGTAAGCTTGCGGTTGAAGCGGATTATTTTCTTCGACTCTCTGCCGGAAATATAAGAGCTTTTCTTGGAGCCGGATTTCTTTTCACTCATTTCTGCCCGCCTCCTTATTTCATTTTGGGATCGAACGCGTCTCTCAGACCGTCACCGACAAAGTTGAAGGCGATAACGGTAAGGCAGATGAGAGCGCCGACGGGGATCCAGATATATGCGTAGCGGATCATGTTCTCGTTGGACGAGGTAATGGAGTTGATCATGGTGCCCCAGGTTGCCAGCGGATGCTTGACGCCCAGACCCAGGAAGGACAGGGTGGACTCGGTGATGATGACGCTGCCCAGACCCATGGTGGCGGTAACGATCAGCTGAGGCATGACGTTGGGGATGAGGTGACGGAAGATCCTTCTGGAGGTGGAAAGGCCGGTAGCCTCGGCGGCAGTCATGAACTCCTGCTCACGCAGGGAGAGGATCTGACCGCGGACCATACGGGCAACGCCAGCCCAGCCAAGGAATCCCAGAACCGCCATCATCCATATCAATCGCTGATAGGAATCCAGCTTGAGGGAGTCAAACATGGAACCGAGGATGATGAGGATGGGCATGGAGGGGATGCAGTAGAAGATATCGACCAGACGCATGATGAGGGTATCCACCCAGCCGCCGAAGTAGCCGGCGATGCCGCCCAGCACAACGCCGATAAGCAGCTCGATGATGACGACAACGAAGCCGACCATCAGGGAGATTCTGCCGCCGTACATCATACGGGCAAGGATGTCCATGCCGTCGGCATCGGTGCCGAAGATGTGCTCACTGGAGGGCTCGGCGTAGATGTCGATGAGGTAGGTGACCTGCTCGCAGTTGAGGACGTACTGTCCTTCCTTGCGGGTGACGGTGATGGTGGAATCCTCGGTGGTGGTGTTGCCTTCCTCGTCCAGCACATACTGACCGTTTTCGTCAATACGGGGCAGAGCGAAGGTAAAGGAGCCGGTGGTCTGACCGTTGGCGATCATGTCGTCAACGGTGGTGGCGGCGATCTCCTTGAACTCGAGGCTCAGGGAGTCCTCACCGCTGTAGCGGCGGATACTGTAGGTGCCCAGCTCGGCGAGCTTATCGGAGCCGGCACTGATGACGAAGTCGCCGTCTTCCTTGGATACGGTGTAGTCGGTACCGTCGGCGGTGAACTTGCCGTCGTCGTACATAGACAGCAGAGCGCCGACCTTGACAGCGTCGCTGAGCTGTGCGCCGATCTCATAGGAGTCGAAAACGAACAGGGAGCTGACGATGAGGGGCTGAGCGGCGCCGGTGCTCTGGAGAGTAAAGGAGCCCTTGTCGCCCACAACGGTGTACTTAGTGCCGTTGTAATCAAAGGAGCCGCCCAGATTGGAGAGCATTGCCTCCTGCAGAGCGGGGTCTGCCTCGGAGCCGTCGCTGAGCTTCAGCACGGCAGAGGAGGAATCCTTGATGTTGTAGAAGCCCTTGCCTGCATCCTCGATGATGTAGGTAAGCTCGCCGCTGACAAAGGAAGTCTCACCGGCACTGATGGCGGCGGCGCAGTCCTTTTCAAAGGCAGCGTTGGCTTCGGTTCCTTCGGGATAGACGTACTTGTCCACGCGGCTGTTGTACTTAGCCACGTCGGCAAAGCCGCTGAGCTTGCCTTCCTCAACAACGAGGACACCGGAAAGCTGATAGACCTTGTCGCCCAGCTTGTTCAGGTTGTAGACGGTGCCGGAGGACTCATCAACGATCTCACGCTCGGTCTCTCCATTAGCTTCCATCTCGTTGATGAAGGAAGTGATCTTGTTCTGAACGGTGTAGTGGATCTGAGCTTCCTCGTCAACGATGTAGTTGGTGTAGGAGGTACGCTCGGCAACGCTGGCGTAATCCACGTTCAGCTTGTCGTACTTGTAGAAGATCTCGGTCTGGCCGTACTTGTAGAACACGGGGCACAGGAAGGAGAACAGAAACATGGTGGCGAGGATGACGGTGCCGGCGATTGCCAGCTTGTTGCGCACGAAACGGTTGAAAACCATCCGTCCCGGGCTGAGCACTTTGACTCGCTGGGTATCGTCAAGGGCGATCTCGCCGTCGCGGAGGGTGCGGCCGGTGCCTTCACGGGCTTCCTTTTCTTTAAGGACCTCATTGAAATTTTTCATGTGGCACCTCCTTAGTGAACTCTGACGCGAGGATCAACCACAGCGTACAGGATGTCGGAAATCAGTGTTCCCAGCAGCGTCAGAATGGAAATGAACGCCAGATAGAACATGGTGAAGGGAATATCGCCGCGGATCATCGACTGGTAGGAAGTGTAGCCGATGCCGGGGATGGAGAACAGCTGCTCGGTGATCAGTGCGCCGGAGAACAGACCGGGCAGAGAGCCGCCGAGGATGGTAACGATGGGAATGAGCGTATTTCTGAACGCATGGTAGCCGATGACCTTGCTTTCGGGAAGACCCTTGGCGCGTGCGGTGCGGATATAGTCGGCGTTGAGCACCTCGAGGGTGTTGGCGCGGGTATATCTCATCAGACCACCGATGCTGACTATAGTCAGAGTAAGAGCGGGCAGCACGAAGTGGGAAACAACGTCGAAGAACTGTCCCACAGGTGTCATGTTGATATAGTCACGGCTCTGGAAGCCGCCGATATCAAACCAGCCCAGCTGAACGGCGAAGACCATCTTGAGCATGATCGCCGTGAAGAAGGTGGGCAGTGAAATACCGATCAGGGATACCACCGTGATGGAATAGTCGGTAAGGCTGTACTGCTTTCTTGCGGCAAGAACGCCCAGAGGAATGGCAATGATTATCTCAAGAACAAAGGAAACTGCGCCCAGAGCGAAGCTGTACCAGACAACGTCCTGGAACTTTTCGGTGACGGGAACGGTCCATGCCCAGCTGTCGCCGAAGTCGCCCTTGACGGCGGACTTGAGCCAGGTCAGGTATCCTTCAAAAACGCCCTTGTCCATACCGTACTGGGCGTTGAGCTCGGCAAGCCACTGCGCGGCGCTTTTCTGTGAGCCGGGCTTGGCAGCCATTTCACGTGCCATGTTCTCGACGTAGCTCGAAGGAAGAGAGTACATCAGAACATAGACGATGAACATAACGAAGAAGAAAATTACTGTGCAGGTCAGTAATCGTTTGATTATGAATTTTGTCATAAAACACACCTACCAAAAAGATTTTTGTCCTTCGGTTCCGGCGTTGATACTGACCCCGGGGAACTGGTGCGCGGAAAAATCGGGAGGGACCAGTAAATACTGCGCGGTATTACATAAAAGGGTGTCATCAGCGCCCCGTGACGGAGCGCTGATGACGGAAAATAAACTAACGATTATCTCTGAGCAAGGTTCGCTCAGCAGAGCTGCCTGATCTGAAAGGATTCAGATTACTCGGCAGGATTCATCTCCAGCTTCTCCAGATCGTTCATCCAGCCCCAGAAGGTGGTGATGTCGGGAGTGAGGGTATCGATGTTGATGCGCTCGGTGGAGAAGATGATAGCGTTCTGACGCTGATAGGTGGGGATCTCGCAAGCCCAGTCAAGGATGATGTCCAGGCACTGCTTGTAGGTAGCCTTTCTGAAGCTCTGGTCGGTGGAGGAACGGGCAGCCATGATCAGCTCGTCCAGCTTAGCATCAGTGATGCAGTAGTGGTTGCTGTTGGTGGAGTTCTCCAGACCGGCACAGTTGGAGCTGTGATAGATCTGATACATATCGGGATCGATGGTTGCGCCCCAGGCAGCAGCCCAGATCTCGCAGGTGTTGGCATCCAGAGCATCCCACAGGATGGAGGAGTCAGCAAGGTCGGTGACCTGCAGGTCGATGCCGATCTCAGCCAGAGCAGCGGAAGTAGCGGTAGCAATACCGAATACGGGGTGGTCACCAACGCCGTCAGCGGGGATGGTGAACTCGTAGGTCATGGAAGCACCCTCGGGAGCAGCGGTGAACTTACCGGCAGCGTCGTCCCAGGTGTAACCGGCAGCCTTGAAGAAGCCGATAGCGGCATCCAGAGCAGCGGCATAGCGCTCCTCGTCGTTCATGGCATCGGTGTAGATGGACTTGCCCTCTGCGTCAACAGAGTAAGCGATCTGATAACCCTCGTCGGCAGGCTTGGGAGCAGCCCAGGAGGTGTTGGAGATGGGATACTGGATAACAGAGGCGCGCTCGCCGTAGTAGGAGTTGATGACGGTGTCACGATAGACAGAGAACATGGTGGCGAAAGCCTTGCGCAGGTTCTTGGAAGCATCGCTGTCGGGCTCGCCGCCGACGTTGACGGTCTTGGCGCAGATGCCGATGTAGCCGTAGCCCAGGTTGTCAACGGTGTTGGTGGTGATGACGGGGCCAACCAGAGCATCGTTGCCGTTGTAGGTCTTGATGGAGTTGACGACGTCGTCAGAGATGGAAGGATCGGAAACGTCCAGGCTGCCGGTGGCAACACCGGTCATCTTGTCAGCATCGGAAACTTCCTGGAACAGGATGTTGGTGATCTTGGGAGCGCCCTTGAAGTACAGGTCGTTCTTCTCGAAGGTTACAACGCCGTTCTCATAGCTGACGAACTTGTAGGCACCGGCACCCAGAGGCTGGGTGGTCTTGGCCTTGACTCCGCTCAGGTCGCCCTTGTCGAAGCCGAACATGTTCTTGTCGTAATCAAACTTGGCAGCGTCGCCGTAGTAGTGCATGGGAGCGACGGTAACAGCCAGCTGATAGATAGCGGTGGCGTCAACCTCGGTGAGGTGGACGTTGATGGTGTTCTCGTCAACCTTGGTGATACCGCTGATGTTGGGAGCGGACTCGGAGGTTGCAACACCGGCTGCGAACTCGTCAGCACGATCACCCAGAGCCTCGTTGATGAAGGCGGTGATGGAGGTGCCGGCGGTCTCGTAGTTGATACCGGTATCGGAGAGATCCAGACCGTAGGTGTCAAGAATAGCGCCGAAGAAGTCCTCAGAAGTGGCATCCTCAGGCAGCTCGTAGCCCCACAGGGCAGCAGAGGTGCATACGTCAACTGCGCCGTAGTCGGCATAGTTGGCCATGCAGTAGTCAACGATTTCCTGAGCGAAGTTGGTGCCGCCCTTCAGGAAAGCGGCCCAGTAGTACAGGGTCTGCTCCTCGGTGGCGAACTCGCTGACAGCCTCAGGACCGGCAGCAAGGATCAGGTTGGAAAGGGACTCCATACCTGCGCGATACTCATCCATACCCTCGATGGGCAGAGCGTAGAAGGTGCTGCTGCCGTCATAGGTGGGGTCGGAGAGGACGTACATGTTGAACAGAACGTCGTCAACGGTCAGGTCGTCGCCATCGGAGAAGACGATGTCGTCGCGGAGAGTGAAGGTGTAGTCGACGGTGCCGTCGGCATTTTCCTTGATCTCGCAGTCAGCGATACCATTGTAGAAGTAATCGGTACCGTTGTAATCGCGGGTCTCGCCCTCGATGCCCTTGAGGATCATGTTGCCGCCGCGGTCGTTGCCCAGCAGACCGACGGATACCATGGAAGCGACATCCTGGTCATAGGCGGAGTCGGCGAAGAAGGGGCTGAACTTCTCGGAGAAGTTGGCATAGCCAACAACCATGGTGTCTGCACCCTTGTAGGTGTCAACGTCAGTTTCGCTGACGTCGGTTGCGCTGGGAACCACTACGGGCTCCGCAGCTTCCTCACCGCAGGCTGCCAGAGCAGACACGGTCATGAGAGAAGCCAGAACAAGCGCAAGAGCTTTCTTGAACTTTGCTTTCATTTTTCTTCCTCCAGTATAGAAATTTCTATATACCGCAATACTCTGCGGATATATCCATAAGTATGGGACAGCGGATCATTCGCAGTCGGAGGGGATGGCGCGCACATCGGCTGCCTTCCGGTTGATGAAGCTGTACACGCACGCACCCTGCGCGAGGGTCAGCATGGCGATGTATACAATGTCCTGCGGAATGAACAGCTCGTCCTTATAAAGGAAAGCGGCGATCACAGCTCCGATGAGAGCGGCGCCGTTGAGTATCATTGCCATGAACGAGCCGCCGGAAAAGCGGTCGCGCATACGCTCGGCGTACTCACGGGTCATGGGAGCCTGCGCGCGCAGGAACATCCATGCTCCCACAGAAGCAAAACCGAACGCCAGCAGAGCAAACGCCTGAGGCATCAGCACCCACATACAGCGTGCGCATCGGGTGTTGAGCAGCAGCGCCACCAGCTGTGCCGCCCAGAACAGCAGCACGCAGACGATCATCAGCGGTTTCGCTGCGGCGGTATCCTCCGGAGAAGCAGAGAGCTCGTAGCCGTCTCCTTTGTACACTGCTTTGGTTTTTAGCCTGCCTGATTTGTCGGGTACATTTTCCAGCCGGTAATCACCGACGTATTTGCGAAAGGACATTGCCCTGTATCATTCCTTCCTCTGACAAATGCACCCCTGAGATCCATGCGACACACTGTTCATTTAACGCTTTACTTCGTTGAAACTTCACTGTCGCACACGGATATTATAGAAAATTTTATAGCATTTGTCAAATAAAATTGCTAAATTCGTAGGGTAATGGCTCATATTTGAACGAATCGCCAAAGGACGAATCCAGAAAATAATCACTTTGCACAGCGCACCGACGGCTGCCGGAAACGCTACTGTCCTTCGGGAGCCGGTGAATTCTTCTCGTTGTAGCCGGTGAGACTGACCGTCTTGCTGACCCGTTCAAAGGTATTATATCCGGTAAGGCTGAATACTTTCGACGAATCCCGCCAGTTGTGGCGGATATACACCACGTCGTCGCCATCCTTCTCCCCTGCGTCAAAGACCTCTATCACCGCGCCGTCGGCAAAGGTGACGGTCACAGTCGGCATTTCATCCAGATCTGAAGCAAAGATGGTATAAGTGGTCTCGGTGCGGGACACGGCATTGAGGAACGCCCGTACATTGCTGTAGGTCAGGGACGTGCGCACGCCCTCGCTGTCCTCGGCGATGGCGACGCAGTTATCCTGCGCGACGCTGATGAGATGGTCACTGCACCAGCGCTGGTGTGTCATGTAGTTGGTGGATCGCGCGATACCGTAGCCTATGGCGGCGGCAAGCAGCAGAAGAAACATTGCAACCGGGATAACGATCTTTTTCATCGATCTGCACCACCTTCCGAAAGCCGTAAATCGCTGCGTTTCATCAGTTTCACGGCATTTTACAAACACTTTCCCAAAATCCGTGTGTTCGCGATAATTATAGCATGGCACACACACATTGGCAACATACAAAATCAAGCATATATACATTGCGCGCCTGTCGGGTATCCTCTGCATACAGAAAAACCGACCGCGGTGACCGCGGTCGGTTTTTTGTTACATAGCGTCACTGAGTCTGATCAGTCTGTAATCAGTTCCTGGTGAAGGTCATGATGCCGTCAGCACCCATGTCGATGATGATGTCGTTGCCTTCGACGGTAGCGGTCATTTCTTCGCCGTTGTCGATCATGGTAATGGTGTTGCCGTCAACAGTGTACTGAACGGTTTCGGACTCGCCGGCAGCAGAGATGGTGACCTCTTTATCAGTAAAGGTCAGGCTGCCGTTGATTCCCAGCTCCTCCAGAAACTCTGAATCGACCAGGATGCCCTCAGCCTCCATGGAGGTCAGTGTCCATTCGGTACCTGCCAGGCGCAGCTTCTCATCGGGAACCTCGACGGGCTGCTCCATTTCAAAATCGTTGAAGATCTGTTCCAATTCGGAGCCGGCGAAGGGAGAGTCCGCGCAGGCAGCCAAAGCGCACAGCATGACCACGGACAGAATGATTGCGAATACTTTCTTCATTTTTGTTTCCTCCAAAAAAATGTTTATATGAGGGAAATATGCGACAAAATCAGTTGCTGCCTGCGTCGTACGCAAGGCTGAAGGCGGTTCCGTCCTCGGAAAAGGTGATCGGATCTTCGTCAGGGCTGAGTTAAAAGACCTCATTGCCATTGACCCGGAGAACGACGGTTCCAACACCCCGCGCCTTCTTTGAAAAGCCGAAATCGGATCCGCTTTGTCGGATTTTCGGCATTTAACAGACGCTTTTCAGAAACTCCTGCAGATGATAGTATTATAGCATGTCACAGACGGAATGGCAATACAAAAACAAAGCATCAATACGTAATGGGCGTCGGTCTGCTATCCTTCGCAGACAAAAAAACCGACCGTGGCGAACACGGTCGGTTTTCTGTTACCTGATGTCACAAAGTCTGATCAGTCTGTAATCAGTTCTTGGTGAAGGTCATGATGCCGTCAGCACCCATGTCGATGATGATGTCGTTGCCATCGATGGTAGCAATCATGTCTTCGCCGTCAGCGGTCATGGTGATGGTGTTTCCTTCAACGGTGTAGGTACCGGTTTCGGACTCGCCGGCAGCAGAGATGGTGACCTCTTTATCAGTAAAGGTCAGGCTGCCGTTGATTCCCAGACCCTCAAGGAACTCAGCACCGACTTCGATGCCTTCGGCCTTCATGGAGGTCAGCTTCCATTCGGTACCGGCGAGGGAAGAACCACCAGCGCAGGCGACCAGTGCGAACAGCATGACCACGGACAGAACGATTGCGAATACTTTCTTCATTTTTGTTTTCCTCCTAAAAAATGTTTATGTTGGGAAATTTGCGACAAAATCAGTTACTGCCTGCGTCGTACGCAAGCTTGAAGACGGTTCCGTCCTCGGTAAAGGAGATCAGGCCACCGTCACGGCTGAGCTCAGAGACCTCATTGCCGTCGACCAGAAGAATGATCTTGCTGCCGTTCTCCTCGTAGTTGCCCTCGACAGTTTCGCCCAGCAGTTCAAAGACGAAGGCGTCACCGGTGAAGGAGATCTTTCCGGAAAAACCGAACTGATCAAACATGGACTGACTGAAGACAGCGCCTTCAGCCTCGACGGAATGAAGCGACCAGCTGGTATTCGCCAGACCGCCGTCGTACTCGGGAACCTCCATCTCGGCGTTGGCTTCCTTGAGAATGTCTCCGTTTTCGGTGACAAACTCGCAGGTGATGGAAATGCCGGCCTCGCTGATTTCCATAGTCAGCTTGTCCTCAGCGTACGCTGCCTCAACAACGGTGGTACCGTCGTCCATGGAAACGATATTCTTTTCGTCGTCGCACTCATAGGTGCCGACGCCGCCGGTGGTGCTGCCCATATCGATGCTGAGCTCAAACTCGTCGTTCTCTCTGAATTCCAGCCAGCCGGAATAACCGGTTGCCTTCAGGGTGTTGTAGTCGATGGTCATTCCAAAGGTTTCCATGGAGTACAGAACCCATTTGTCCTTGATAAGAACGCTCTTGAGACCGTCGTCCTTGGAGGTGCTGCAGGCGCACACGGAGAACAGCATGAACACTGCAAGGATCACTGCCAGAAGTTTCTTCATTTGATGTCCCTCTCTTTTCCTGTTTCAAAATTATTGCTCCGGTTTCTTACCGGAAATAACTGTTTGACTTCCGGGCGGAAATCCTGTGGATCATTCGTCCGGGGCACCTTCGATATCGATATCCTCCTCGATCTCAAGAGCGAGATCGGGGACACCGTCGCCGTCGATGTCGATGAACGCCATATCGGCAATACCGTCACCCGTCGTATCCATCACAGCGGTATCGGTAAAACCGTCACCGTCGCTGTCCACCATGTAGGTGTCCTGCCCACCGTCGCCGTTGACGTCTGCCATATAGCCCTCGTCGGCGCCTGCTATGGGAGCGATGACGTCCGGTTTGCCGTCGCCGTTTGTGTCGGAGCACATCAGGTCGGGCTGACCATCACCGGTGATGTCCAGCAGCACGGTATCAAAGCTGCCGTCGTGGTTGGTATCCAGATAGATGGCGTCGGTCACGCCGTCGCCGTCAAGATCGGAAAGGATGGTGTCGGTCATCCCGTCACCATTGGTGTCAAGACGGATATCAGACGGAACACCTGCAGGATTTTCCCTGTTGCTCATCAGTTGACACCCTCCCCTCTCCTGTGCGCTTCAGCGCCAAAGTCTAACTGTTATTTTATAATACATTCCCTTTCTTTGCAATAGTAAATTACAAAATCATGCATGGTTGACTTGCGGACGCAACTGTGGTATTATCTCTGCGGATTACAATAACGCCTGAAAACGGTGCAACGGAGGCTTTACTGTGAAGATCAGAAGTATGTTTGCAAAGATTCTTGCTGCCGCGGCAATATGCTCGCTGCTGGCACTGCCCTGCGGCTGCGGAGATGAAAAGGAAAGCGGCGACGCTGCGGTTCTCGCTCCCGTGGTCACATCTGCCGACGTGAGCGGTGCTGATGCGAGCAGCTCCGATACCAGCTCCTCCGACACGCTGTTCTCCGAGGACGAGACCGGCCCTGTTTATGCTGTCTACAGCGGCGCGGAAGCCATCAATGTGCGCGACCTTGATGCGTATATGGCAACCGTCGACCCGGACAGCGAGGTGTATGACATCACCCTTGAGGACGCAAAGTATATGTTCGCCCATTACCGTCTATCCGTCTCCATTGACGATGTGGACATCATAAGCCTTGATGACACCACCGCGGTGGTCACTGTTACCCAGACCACTCTGCCCGTCGCGGAGCAGGCAGACGCACCGGTCAGCGGCAGCGACGTGAGCGCGTCCGACGTAAGCGGCAGCGATATTCCCGCACCGCTGAGCGGCAAGGATCACACATCCAAGTTCACCCCCTGCGTCACCGTTCTGACCCACACTCTGACCAACATCGACGGCAGGTGGTATGTCACCTCCACCGTGGTGGAATCCTACCGTGAGATCAGCACCCAGTGGGATCTGCTGGGCGAGATCTCTGCCGCCGACCCCCAGAGCCTCGTGCTCTCCGGCAGCCTGCCGGTCAGCCCTGCCGACGCTGTTTCCGTCGCCGACGCCGAATAATCCGCCCATCCTGCGCCCCGACTGTTATTGAAGTCGGGGCGTTTCTGCGTTCTCTGCCGTTTGACATACGAACTGTATGGTGGTAGAATACTATAGATATACATTTACCATAATATCGGAGGAAGCAGCCAATGAAGCGAGCGCAGAAGGAAAACGGCAGAACGGTCCTTGTGACCGGTGCTTCGGGCGGTCTGGGCAGGGCGGTATGCGCCCGGCTCGCAGATCGCGGCTATCGCGTGCTCGCCTGCGACATTTCTCCCTCCGAACCTGAGGACGAGCGCATCGTTCCCATCCGGCTGGACGTTACCGATCAGCAGAGCGTTGATGAGTGCGTGCGGCAGGCACAGCAGCACACCGACTGTCTGCACGCGGTGATCAACCTTGCAGGCGTGTTCCTGATGACCACCCTTTCCGAGGGCGGTGCCGACGCTCTGAGCAGGGCACTGGAGGTCAACGTGGTGGGTATGTGCCGCCTGAACAGCGCCGTCATGCCGCTGCTCAAGCCGGGCAGAAGCCGCGTCATCAACATGAGCAGCGAGATCGGCCGATATTCCCCCCAGCCCTTCAACGGCCCCTATGCCGTTTCCAAGCACGCGGTGGACGCATACACCGACGTTATCCGCCGGGAGCTGATGTTTGCCGGCATCCCCGTGTGCAAGATACAGGCAGGCTCCTTCGGCACGCAGATGCTCACAGCTGCTCGAAGCCAGTACGACCGGCTGCTGGAGGACACCAGGCTCTACCGTCACGAGCTGACAGTGCTGGCGCCCATCATGACCGGCGAGCTGGAAAAGGGCTACGACCCTGCGATATTCGCGCGGATGATCGACCGTCAGCTGCGCAGGCGCAGACCGAAGCGCTGCGTGCGCATCAAAAACAGCTTCAAGCTCTCACTGCTGGATATGCTCCCCGAGGGCGCGCAGGACGTTGCCTACAAGGCAGCCCTCAGGGTATTCGGCTGGTTCATAAAGGACGAAAGCAAACCTACAACTACAGACGACAAGGAGTAACAACATGGCATTGATCGATATTCTCACCGGGCTGTCCGCAGCCATCGGACCGGCCGGCGCCGAGGGTTCCGCGGCACGGCTGGCAATGGAGCTGCTGAGCGACTACGCTCCCAGCCGCACCGACGCTCTGGGCAGCGTCATCGCCGAGCTGGGCGATCCCGATGCCGCCGAGCACATCCTGCTGGACGCTCACATCGACGAGATCGGCATGATCGTCACCTCGGTGGACGACGAGGGATTCATTCACGTTGACCGCTGCGGCGGTGCCGACCGACGCACTCTGGTGGGCGCGGAGGTGTACGTCATGGGCACCCGTAAGCTTTCGGGCGTGGTGTGCTCCGTGCCTCCCCATCTTTCCGCCGAGCTGGACGGCAAGTCCCCTGCCTGGGACAAGCTGTACGTTGACATCGGCTATCCCGGCGATCAGGCAAAGAAACTGGTTCCTCCCGGTTCGAGGATCGTTGTGAAAACCAAGCCCTACCGCCTGCTTGGCGACCGTGTGTCCGGCAAGGCTCTTGATAACCGCGCAGGCGCGGCGGTGCTTATCCGCACCGTTGAGCTGCTGGTCAGCGAGAACGCCCCCATTCCCTGCCGTCTGACCGTGCTGCTGAGCAGCCGCGAGGAGGTGGGCGGACAGGGCGCAGGCGCGGCGACATTTACCGCTCAGCCCACTCAGGCCATCGCCGTGGATGTGAGCTTCGCCGCTCAGCCCGGTGTATCCAAGGAGAAATCCGGCGAGCTGGGCAAGGGTCCCATGATCGGCTTCTCCCCCTGCCTTGACCATGCCATTTCCAACCGCCTTGCCGCTCTTGCCGACGAGCTGGAGCAGCCCTGGCAGTTCGAGGTCATGGGCGGTCGCACCGGCACCAATGCCGACGACATTTCCATCTCCCGTGAGGGCGTGCGCTGCGGTCTTGTTTCCATCCCCCAGCGCAATATGCACTCGGCGGCTGAGATCGTTGATATGAACGACATTGAAGCCACGGCTCAGCTGCTGGCTCGATTTGTGAGAACGGGAGGTGTGAGCAATGCTTAAGCATCTGGAGGCACTCTGTCAGCTGCCCGGCGTTTCCGGCAGAGAGGACGCTGTGCGCGGATATATCCTTGAACAGGTCCGTGAGCTTGCCGACGAGGTCATCGTAGGTCCCACAGGCTCGGTCATCGCTCTGAAAAAGGGCGAGCGCTCCGACGGTCCGCGGATGATGGTCAGCGCTCACATGGACGAGGTCGGTCTGATCGTCACAAGAGTATGCGACGACGGTATGCTGAAGTTCGCCAACGTGGGCGGCATCGATCCCCGTGTGCTGTGCGGACGCACGGTGCTGGTGGGCGAGGAGCGCATCCCCGGCGTTATCGGCGTGGTGCCTATTCATCTTTCCTCCGGTGACGAAAAGGATCGCGTGCCCAAGATCAGCGCCATGACCATCGACATCGGCGCGCAGAACGGCGAGGAGGCAAAAAAGCACGTTCGTCCCGGTGACGTGTGCGTGTTTGACACCGCCTTTGAGCTGTTCGGCGACGGGCTTATCAAGGCAAAGGCTCTTGACGACCGTGCCGGCTGCGCCATCATGCTTGAGCTGATGAAACAGGACTTCCCCGGTGACGTTTACTTCACCTTTGTGACCATGGAGGAAGTGGGTCTGCGCGGTGCCACCTGCGCCGCCTACACCGTGGCTCCCGATTACGCTCTGGTGCTGGAATCCACCACCGCCGCCGACATCGCAGGCGTTGACCGCGACGCTCAGGTGTGCCGCGTGCGCGAGGGTGCTGTCATAAGCTTTATGGACCGCAGCACCATCTACGACCGCGAGCTTTTTGCCCGTGCGCTTGACGTGGGCAGAGAAAAGGGCATAGCCGTACAGGTCAAGGAAGCTGTCGCCGGCGGAAACGACGCCGGTGCCATCCACAAATCCCGCGGCGGTGTGCGCACCCTTGCCATCAGTCTGCCCTGCCGCTATCTCCACGCCCCTGCGTCCCTCATCGCAAAGAGCGATCTGGACGCGGCATACGAACTTGCCTTCGAGATGATCAGCGAGATCACCGCAGGCTGATAAACCGAACAGAACGGGCGGCATCAACCGCCGCCCGATACATAACCGATAGGATAGATTTATGCTTAGAATTGTAGAGAACGATTCCATTCTGACCATGGCGGAATACTGCAAGGGCGACCCCTACGGCTGCCGCATCATGGCTACATACAACACCTACGGGCTGGGCAACGATTTTGCTCAGTTCTGGCTGCAGGTGGACGAGCACGAAAAGGTCACCGCCGTGGTGGGCAGTCTTGACAACGGACTGACCGTCTGCGCAAAGGGCGACTACGACTTTGAGGAGATCGACCTGTTCGTGGAGATGCTCGCCGGAAAGAACGGCGCGCTGCGTCCCGTGCGCAAGGGAGAGGCTGCCGACGGTCTGATGATGCGTCTGGACAGGGAATTTCTGCCTCCGTCCTCCGACGAGGTGGATATCGCCCCTCCCATCGAGGATCTTTATTCGGTGATGGAGCGGTGCCCCGGTCTGGGCTTCAACGTGCCTGCCTTTGAGCCGTTCTATGCCGATATGCTGCGCCGCACCAAGGCCGGTACCGCCATGTCCGCAGTGCTGCACAGGGATGTTCTCCCCGTGTCCTGCGCTGCGGTGCATCTTGCCTCGAATGTGGCGCTGCTGACCATGTGCGCCACCATCCCCACCCTGCAGGGGCAGGGCTGCGGCGCGACCTGCTGCCGTGCCCTCATCAACCGTATCCCTGCCGAGACCGAGGTGTATGTTTTCTGTCTGCCCGGCTACTGCGGATACTACGAGAAGATGGGCTTCCGCGTGACCGGCGGCTTTGTTTACTGATATGATGATACCTGAAGAATTTTCGCGCACGGCACTGCTCATCGGCGAGCCTGCCCTTGAGCGGCTGATGAACAGCCGTGTGGTCATTTTCGGACTGGGCGGCGTGGGCGGTCAGTGCGCCGAGGCGCTGCTGCGCGCCGGTGTGTGCAATATGCTGCTCATCGACGGCGACAGCGTTTCCCGAAGCAACATCAACCGCCAGCTCATCTCCACGCAGGCTGCCATCGGGCGGCGCAAGGTGGACGTGTGCCGTGAGCGGCTGCTGGATATCATTCCCTTTGCCAGCATCGACACGCTGGATATTTTCTACACCGCCGAAACAGCCCACAAGGTGGATATCTCCGCCTTTGACTGCGTGGTGGACGCCATCGATACGGTATCCTCCAAGCTGATGCTCGCCGAGCTTGCCTACAAGGCTGGCGTGCCCATGATCAGCTGCATGGGCGCAGGCAACAAGCTTGATCCCTCCCGTTTTGAGGTCACCGACATCAACAGGACCACCTTCTGCCCTCTTGCCCGTGTGATGCGCAAGGAGCTGAAGAAGCGCGGCGTGCCGTCGCTGCGTGTGGTCTATTCCCAGGAGCCTGCCATCGAGCCCAAGGGCGAAGCCGAGGCCCGATACAGCGGACGACCCACACCCGGCAGCGCGTCATTCTGCGCTCCTGCGGCAGGTCTGCTGTGCGCGGCGGAGGTCGTGAAGATGCTGACCGAAGGCGCGGCTGCTGCAGAGTGACAAAAACAGGGCGGATATAGCATCCGCCCCTGCTGACAATTTTTGAAATTTTACTCCGTCGGACCGCGCAGTTCTTCCAGCCTCAGCGGCAGTTTGCGCCAGTCGTCTATGGCGAGATACGGAAAGTCGATATCCGTCTGCTCGTACCACTGAGGCGGACGGTATGTACCTCCGGGCGCGTCGCCGGTGTAGTGCACGGGGAATATCCCTGCACTGTGGGCCCCGATGAGGTCGGCGGCAGGCGTATCGCCGCAGTACCAGACCTTTTCGGCAGACAGTCCTGCCTTGTGCAGAGCTATGTCAAAGAGCAGCCTGTCCGGCTTGCGTACGCCGTAACTGCTGGAGGCTATGACGAACTCAAATCGATTGCGCGGAAGCAGGCGGTCAAGCCTGCGGGTGAGCGCTTCCTGCGACCAGCCGATGTTGCTGACGACGGCGGTGCGGATGCCCACGGAATTGAGATAGTCCAGCATCCCGTCAGCGTGGGGCATCACCGCTCCCGACGAAGCTGCGTTCCATTCCAGCTCCTCCAGCTCGCTGTATGGGATGTCGAATTCCAGCCCCAGTGATTCGTAGACAAGCGCCATGAAGTGGTGCTGGTGCATCTCCGCGCCGGCTTTTCGGTGCTCAGCCACCTTTGCGAACATCCGCTGAGCGTGTTCGTGTATCTGCTCTGCGGTCAGTCCGAGGGGATTGGCGGTGAGGTGCTCACAGGCGACGCGCTCCATTGCCATGGAGTCAAACCCCGGCTCGTACAGCAGCGTGCCGCCGTAATCGAAGATGATCATTTCGGGAAGCTTCATTATGCTTTCCTCCTTACATAAGAGTTGCAACACTTCCATTATACCACGGTTTTTGCGTGCTTCCTGATATTTTGAGTAATAATCCAACCAAACTCACTGCGAAGCTTTTCCGCGGCGCATATACATCCTCGACCGAGGAAAATCCATTACGAACCGAGTGCTTACATAATGAAAACACAGCAGCTTACTTCATCACCGGAGGACATTCGCGCCGCCGGTGAAATATTGCGCAGCGGCGGTCTTGTTGCCATCCCCACCGAGACGGTGTACGGTCTTGCCGCCAACGCGCTGGACGGCAAGGCGGTGTCCGCGATTTTTGCCGCAAAGGGCAGACCTCAGGACAACCCCCTCATCGTGCACATCTCACGCCTTGAGCAGCTGGAGGACATCGTTTCGGAGATACCCGAGGATGCTCTCTCCCTTGCCGCTCAATACTGGCCCGGTCCGCTGACCATCGTCATGCCCAAGGGCAAAGCTATCCCCAACGAGGTCTCCTGCGGTCTTGAGACCGTGGGCGTGCGTATGCCCTCTCACCCCGTGGCGCGCGCCATCATCGACGCGGCAGGCGTGCCCCTGGCGGCACCCTCCGCCAATCTCTCCGGCAGTCCCAGCCCCACCACAGCCGCCCACGTCACCGATGACATGGACGGACGCATCCACGCGGTGCTGGACGGCGGCGAGTGCGCGGTGGGACTTGAATCCACGGTGGTGTCGGTGTGCGGCGACGTGCCGCAGCTGCTGCGCCCCGGCGCGGTCACTCCCGAGATGATCGAAGCCGCCTGCGGAAGCGTCAGCATCAACCACGCCGTTCTCAGCGAGCTTGCCGAGGGCGAGCAGGCCGCCTCCCCGGGAATGAAGTACAAGCATTACGCTCCCACCGCAAGGGTGATTATTCTGCGCGGCAGCAGGGAAGCATATATTGATTACTGCAACGCCCACGCGGAGGACGGAGCGTACGCTCTGTGCTTTGAGGGCGACGGCGCGGAGCTGAAGATGCCGTACATCGAATACGGTCGCGAGGACGATCTGCTCTCTCAGGCACACGGACTTTTTGCCGCCCTGCGCCAGCTGAGCGATGCCGGTGCGAAGGTCGCCTACGCCCGCTGCTGCACTCCCGAGGGTGTGGGGCTGGCGGTTTACAACCGGCTCATCCGCTCTGCCGGATTCGACGTGAGGGACATCTGACCTGAACGATCTGTATTTTTCGGCGCAGATATTGCTGTCTGTATCGGAATTCGTGTTATTATGTTAACTTAAATAATGCTGAAGCCCGTCGAAATACTGGACAACGGGCTTCCGTCCTGCTACAATAATTATGTCGTGTGACTTATGTTAATTCATGTGTCCCGTCACATCGGGCGCATAAGAGGTTGTAAAAGGAGGTATATTTATGTCAGAGTGGTTCAGAAACGATCCCGTGCTGGCGCTGATGTACCTTTTCGCCATTCCTGCCACCATCATTCTGGTGCTGCAGACCATTCTGCTGCTCTTTGGTGTGGGCGGCGAGGACGGCGATCTGGACAGCGACACCGGCGGATTGGGTGACGCCGATTCTGCCGACCTGCCCGACGATGTCGACGGGGAGATGGACGGCGGTTTCGACGGCGACACCGGACTGAGAATGTTTACCGTGCGCGGCATGGTTGCGTTCTTCTCTGTGGGCGGCTGGGCAGGCATTTCTGCCATTAAGCTCGGCGCTAATCATCTGGTGGCGACGATCATCGCCCTTGTGATGGGCATCGCTGCGCTGTATCTTGTGGCGCTGTTCTTCAAGCTCATCCCCAGAATCCAGCACAACGGCACCATGCGTCTTTCCAACGCGGTGGGCAGCATCGGCGAGGTTTATATCACCGTGCCTGCCAACGGCGAAGGCAGCGGAAAGATCAACGTCATTCTGCAGAGCCAGCTCAGTGAGCTGACCGCAGTCACCTATGCAGACCGCGCGCTGCGCTACGGCGAAAAGGTCAGGGTCACCGGCACCATCGGCGAAAACACGCTGGTTGTCGAGCCTGTTGTCTCCGCCGAAGCAAAGAACGCGTAATTTATCAGGAAATCAGAAAGGGGTTTCATTATGCCGCAGCATCCCGAAATCTTAATCACCATCGCAGTCATCACCATCCTTGTGTTCAGTATGATCCTTGTCATACTGCGCCGCTATCGCAAATGTCCCTCGGACAAGATCATGGTCATCTACGGTAAGGTCAGCTCCAAGGAGGGCAAGAACGCTTCCTCCAAGTGCCTCCACGGCGGCGCTGCCTTTATCTGGCCGGTCATTCAGGACTATCAGTACCTCGACCTGACCCCCATCTCCATCAACGTGGATCTGACCAACGCTCTGTCCCGTCAGAACATCCGTATCGACGTTCCCTCCCGATTCACCGTCGGCATCTCCACCGAGCCGGGCATCATGCAGAACGCCGCCGAGCGTCTGCTGGGTCTGCGCATGGCTGAGATCCAGGAGCTTGCCAAGGATATCATCTTCGGTCAGCTGCGTCTGGTCATCGCCACCATGGAGATCGAGGAGATCAACACCGACCGCGACAAGTTCCTTGAGGCGGTCAGCCACAACGTGGAGAGCGAGCTGAAGAAAATCGGTCTGCGTCTCATCAACGTTAACGTCACCGACATCACCGACGAGTCCGGCTACATCGAGGCTCTGGGTAAGGAAGCTGCCGCCCGAGCCATCAACGACGCCAAGCGTTCCGTCGCCGAGCAGAACCGTGAGGGTTCCATCGGTCAGGCTAACGCCCAGAGAGACGAGCGTATCAGCGTTGCTTCCGCCAACGCCACCGCCGTCAACGGTGAAAACGAAGCCAAGGCTGCCATCGCCCAGTCCGACGCCACCCGTCGTGAGCGCGAGGCTGAGGCTGCACGCCGCGCCATCGCTGCCGAAAACGTAGCCAAGGCAAAGGCTCTGGAGGAATCCTATCAGGCCGAAAAGGAAGCCGAAGAATCCCGTGCTCAGAGAGAGCTTGCCACCCAGAAGGCAGACGTCCTGGTCGCTGCCGAGATCAACAAGCAGCGCATGGAGATCGAAGCCGAGGCTGCCGCAGAGGTTGCACGCCGTCAGGCAAAGGGTGAGGCGGACGCTATCCTCGCCAAGATGCAGGCTCAGGCACAGGGTATGGAGGAGATCCTCACCAAGCAGGCAAGCGGTCTTGCCGAGATCGTCAACGCCGCAGGCGGCGATCCCCAGAGTGCCGTTCAGCTCATCATCGCCGACAAGATCGAGGAGCTGGTCAAGGTTCAGGTGGAAGCCATCAAGAACGTCAAGATCGACAAGGTCACCGTGTGGGACAGCGGCGCAGGCGCCGACGGCAAGAACTCCACTGCCGGCTTTCTCAGCGGTTTGATGAACGCCATCCCTCCCCTCAGCGACACCTTCCGCATGGCAGGTCTGAATCTGCCCGGATTCCTCGGCACTCCTGCCGAGCAGGCTGACGAAGCCGCCGTCGCTCCTGTTGAGGTCGTTGCCGCTGCCGAGGCTGCTCCTGCAGCTGAGACTGCCGCTCCCGAGAGCAAGTAAAGCATATCATCCAAAATAATCAGCCGCGCGTCACGCAGTACAGAGCTGCATGGCGCGCGGCTTTTTTCGTCGTTTACAGCCGTGCGGACAGGAAATCCGCCACAGCAATAAGCTTTCAGTTGTTTCAGATGTCAGACCATGCACACCACGAGAGCGGTGACGTTATCCTCACCGCCGCTGTCGAGAGCCGCCTGCACCAGAGCCCGGGCGATATCCTCCGGGTTTCGGTCGCAGGCTGTCATTATCTCCCTGATCCGGTTTTCGGTGAGCATATCGGTCAGACCGTCGCTGCACAGCAGATAGACATCTCCGCTGTCGCCTGTAAATCGGCTGCGGATAAGCGGCTCCACGCTGCGGCCGATGTGTGCCATGCCGAAAAAGCCGGATACCGCACTGCTTCTGGGATAGCTGTCCATTTCCTCCTGAGTGTATACGCCGGCGTCCACCAGCTCCTGCGAAGGAGTGTGGTCATGGGAAAGGCGGCGAAGCTCACCATCACGCAGGCGATAGCTGCGGCTGTCGCCGAGATTGGCGGCGGTCACCTGATCCTCCCTCACCCACAGCATCACACCTGTGGAGCCTACGCAGCTTGCCTCCAGCTCCCTTGCTTTCTCCGACACCTTCCTGTCGGTGCTGTCAAAGAAGCTTCTGATGAGCATCCGCTCGGCTGATGGAGAGCAGTCGCGCAGATTGCAGCGCAGTGCCGCCGCTTCGCAGGCGCACATATACGCCGCCACCTCGCCGCTTTCCTCGCCGCCCATGCCGTCAAACACGGCAAACAGGCCGCCGTAGGTCTCCTCTGGCAACTCGAAAACGCTGATGTCAGCAGTGATGCCGCGAGCCTGCGAGGGCATCAGCAGCTTTCCGTCCAGTAGAAAGTTGTCCTCGTGTTCTTCTCTTTGCAAGCCCATGCTTACAGCCGCGGCTGCCCTCAGGGTGCCCACAGGCCTTACATATCCTTTCATTGTCAGTTCCTCCTTTATTTCCACATACTAACACAAACAGCGGCCGAACAATTCGACCGCTGCTGCAATTTTCAAATGACAGTTATTCTATATAGCTCAGCAGAGCTTGTCCTCGTTGATGACCTCGGGACGCTCCAGAAGCTCCTCGGGATGCTTGAGGAGATGGGTGATGTAGCGCACGGTCTTGGCGTAATAGAAGCCGTCGCAGATGCGCTCGTCAACAACGTAGCAGAACTTGATGACGTTGATGTACTTGGGTTTTCCTTCCTCGTCCAGAACCAGCTTCTTTCCGCGCTTGCCGATGGAAATGAAGATGGACGTGGTGCCGATGTTGTAAATATGATGGAAGATCGAGTTGATGCCGGTGGAGCCGATGTCGGTGATATATACCGAGGTGTGGAAGGGGCTGATATCCACTATCGACCTGGGCAGACCCTTGCGCGCGTCCTTATGGCGTACCCAGGAGAAGAACAGCTTGAGCACCCACTGTGGAATGGAAGTGATCTTGTCAACAAAGCTGTCGGTATCGCTGTCCTCGGCGTTCTTGGTCTTGTTCAGCTCGCCCATCAGGGCATCGTACACCTCTTTGAGGGTGTAGTTGGGCATGAACTGGGGCTTGATGTTGGATTCTGCAGAGTCAAGATCCATGCTGGTCTTGGTGGTCAGAGCGATGCAGAAGTGATTGCGGGCGTACACCTTGCGTCCTGCGCAGAAACGGTTGATCTTGGGATAACGGGAAAACGCGCGTACGCAGGCTGCCATCATTACCGCAAGACGGGAAAGGTCGGTCATCTCCATGGAAGGATCGCGTCTGACCTTACGGACAAAATTGTCCAGGGCCTCTGTCTCCACTTCCTCCTCAAAGAAAATCTGCGCATCGTTGCGGTCGATCATTGCGTGGGGGATAACGTCAAACAGCGGATCGTTCGATCTGATGCGCCAGCCGTCGGTACGGTCTCCGCGCTTCTTTTTGTAATTGAAAAACTCCTTGCCTTTGACTCTCTTGCGTTCTTTTTTTGCCATCTGCCAGTCAACTCCCTTATTATTCGTTGCAGCAGGGATGCCGCCCTGATGCACACATTGGCCTGATTTTATTATACTGTTTGCGGTGCAATATTTCAAGGGAAATGTGCACGACTAATAATACCTTCGGCGGCCGCGAGTCTGGGGTCTGCGCGCTGCGGCACGGCGTCTGCTCTTGTTGATCGCCATGAGTCTGACCACCGACACACTCAGCGCAAAGGCGGTAAGCACGAGCAATGCGCACAGGATCAATATCGCGGTCTTGCCCGAACCGCCGGAGCATCCTCCTGACATTTTCAGCTCCAGTTCCGGCAGTTCCATATCGCCCATCGCTGTAGGCGAAACGTGTACCGCGGTGACTGGCTCGACCAGCCTTCCGTCGCTTCCGGAAACGATATAGAACGACGGTTCACCGCCTTGGACAGCGCAATATCTCACGGGAAGATCCTTGATGAGCATACCGTTGTTGTAATTGAACACGCGCGGTGAGCTGTTCACGAGGGTGAGGGTTTCATATTGAGTGACGTCCAGCGAGTTGTCGTCGAGCACCATGTCCACCTGCGTAATGGGCTCGGTGAGGCTGCCCGTGATATCCGAACTGTACCAGCCGGTTTTTCCGTTGACCGTGCAGTATCTGACATATTGGCTTCCCGATGACCACCCTTCGGCATCCACCTGGTAATGCCAGCCGTTTCGTTCCGTGCGGCGCATCCAGCTGTACACCTCCTGTGGCTCTTCTGTGCCGGTATACCTTAGGGTGATATTCTCAAAGAAGTCATTTTTGCTGACATCCTCGCCAACATTTGTCATATACAGACCGAACTTGCGGCAGTCGAATGTCTTGTCGGTGGTGCCCACAACATAGTCAAAGATATGCTGGCTGACGTGGCAGTCGTACGCGCGTCTTGCTACCTCAAGGGCGGTTTTACCTCCCGCGCTTTCCAGCTTCATGTCGCCCCACTGCATGACAATTCTGTTTTTCCAGTAGAGGTGCAGATAGCATTTGCTCACCGTCCACGGACTGCAGCCGGGGAGATTCTTTTCCACATAACTGCTGTCGCCTGCATACACCAGTGCGTTTCTCAGGCAGTGCACCAGAAGCAGATGCTGACCGTGCCCGTATTCGCCGTTGATGTCGTGCGAGACGATCACCTGAGGACGATAGCGCACTATGAGCTCGGTCACCCCGCGGATGACCTCTGTCTCATTCCAGATGGTACGTGCCCTGTCGATTGTTGAGCAGAATTTATCCTTGTAGCCCATGAAGACCGGATGCTGTCTCAGGCCACAGGTCCAAAGACCCTCCATTGCCTCGTGCAGACGCAGATCATTGTCATAAGCGGCGTAGGCAACCACTGTATCATAACCCAGCTCGCCCGAGTAATATGGGATGGTTCCGCCAAAGTAGAGTATCTCGTCATCCTGATGGGTGGACAGCACGAGCATTTCCGCGGTGGATGGTGTGGGCTGCCACTTATGCACGCTTGCAGGCAGCACTCCGGGAGAGTACACCTCCAGCTCAACCATGGAAAGCGGTCGGCTTTTGCCGTCATCGGTGACCATTCTGAAGCTGACGGTGTCCTTCGGCAGCTGAACATACTCCTGAACATATCCAAAGGTTCCCTGTTGGCTGCTTACAACACTGCCATCAGAAAGGGTGGCTTCAAGTCGCCATTGGGGTGGATTCATTGACCAGCGGATGTACAGTCCCTCCGCCGCATTGCCTGCAAGATCAATCTGCAGGTGCTGCTCACCCTCGCCTGTTACACTGAAAGCCGCTTCGTATTCGTTGTTCCAGAGGATGGCGTAGTCGCCTTTTTTCTTGCTGGCAGCAACGTTGCAGCGTCTGATGAAATCCTCTGCAGGCTGCGAATCCCCTTCCGCCGAAGCCGACAATCCTCCGGTCATCAGCGCAAGGAAGGTCAAGAATAGTATTGTGATCAGACGCATGGCTCTGTTCTGACGCTCTGAACTCATTTTGTCGTCCTCTCTATTTATGTTAATTATATTATACTTGCCAGTTTTTTGATGTCAATAAATGAATTTTTGTATTTTTGGTATTTACAAATCGATCTGAGTAATGCTATAATGACTGTGAATCGGGTAATAGAACTTGTTAAATCAGAAATCGGATTTGAGGAATTAAATATGAGCACTTCAACTGCGACTGTATGTCGTGACCGGAACACCCTGTTCCGACGAGTTACGCAGCCTATCTGGCTGCTTTCCATCGGTTCCCTGTTCGCAGGGTTTGGCGTTTATCTGCTGATCAATCACCTTGTGGAGCCTACGAATTTCATACACTGCGCACTCGATGATTACATCCCGTTCTTTGCCGACTTTGCTCTGGTGTATGTTTTCTGGTTCGCGTTTCTGCCCGGAGGATTCATTCAGATGCTGTGGCATCGCGACGATGACAGTCCAAAGGCACACACGGATTTCAACCGTTTTATCTGGCTTTTCTTTGTCAGCTGGGGGATCTGCCTTGTTGCTTATGTGCTGTATCCCAATGCCATTGATTTCCGTCCTTCTCCCGAGGAGATCGGCTACGACACATTCTGCTCCGGCGGTCTTGCGCTGACATACGAGGGTTTTGACCTCCCCAGAAATGTTCTGCCCAGCCTGCACTGCACCTCTACTCTCGCTGTTACGCTGGCTGTACTTTCTTCTGATTTTGTCAAGCGCAGTCCCTTCAAGGCTCTCTACTACACTTACTATATTCTGTTTGCTTCAATGATCATCTGCTCCACCGTTCTGGTCAAGCAGCATTCTATCATTGATTGTGTCGTTTCCGCCATCGAGCTCGCGGTTCTTTATCCCCTTGTTTATTGTATCAATTGGGCTCCCTTCAAGAACTGCGTTGCCGCAATATTCTTCCGCAAGAAAAAAGTGAAAGCATGATAAGTGCTATATCCGCATCGACATTACTGTCGGTGCGGATTTTCTTTTTATCATGTGTGTGATCCCTTCATTACTGCCGGCTGCCAATTCTTGTGGCAGCCGTTTTTTGTTCATCTCTTTTGCGCGAAAAGATCGGGCGGCTGTCCCGATCACGGAACAGCCGCCCTGGGTTATTTGCTTAGTGTCTCACTTCCTGAGCGCTTTGCACTCTTTCCGTAAACTGTAAGCCTCTGATTATCTGCGAGCTGCAGAACCCTTCTTCTTGGTCAGGGTGAGGACGAACAGCGAGCAGGAAGCCAGCATGACAGCGACAACGGTGAGGTCGTCGTTGTTCTCGGTAACAGTGGTGTCACCGGTAGAGGGGTTAACACCGGTGTCGCCGAGGACCTTGGTGTAGGTAGCGTTCTCCTGCTTGGAGGTGGTGGGAGTGTAGACGACCTGCGGGGTCTGAGGCTGGACGATCTGCTGCTCATTGGTAGCAGTGCTGCCCAGAACGATACCCTCAACGCCCATACCAACATTCGGGGTGTCACCCTTGACGGTGAGAACGCCGGTATCGCCAACATAGTTGGCAATGCTGTTGGTTCTTTCGGCTGCATAAGGCAGGGAATCAACAACCTTGTACTTGCTGGGTACATCGAAGGAAACGGTGTATCTGCCAGCCAGCACGCCGTCGATCTCGAATTCACCGTTTCTGTCGGTGACGTCGGTGCCAACGATGGTCTTGTTGCCGTCGTACAGAACGACTCTGATGTCGCTCAGTGCAACGTCCTTAGCTGCCTGATAGGTGGAATCGCCGCTGCTCTCGATCCAGGTGGTACCGCTTACGGTGTAGGTATCGGGAGTGTAGTAGTAAACCACGTCGATGCCATCTTCGGTCATGGTCAGATCCTCGGGGATCTCGGACTTGGTAAGAGTGTAACCGTCGATATCCTGTTCCTTGAGATCCTTAACGGTCTCGCCGACATTGAATACCTCGTTGTAGGACTCAGCGATCTGCTCGCCGGTGGTCTCATCAATGTAGGTGATGTGGAGGGTGCCGTTCAGTCTTCTGTAGATGAACTTGACATCCTGATCTTCCTCAGTGATGACGCCCTCAGGCTCGCCCTCGACCTCGATGAGCTCGTAGCCGGGGATCTCCTCGGGACCGTACTCAAACTCGACATCGACAAAGTCTACCAGAGATTCGCCTTCGACGAGTTCGTTGCCCTCTTCGTCAACGTGGGAAACGGTAACCTTACCCATGGGGATTGCCTTGTAGTAGTGGATGATGTCGATACCGTCAGCGGTCATGACCAGGCTCTCGGGCTTCTCAGTGGTAGTTCTGACGTAGCCGGGGATGCTGTTGGCCTTGAGATCGGTAACGGTCTCGCCGGTCTCCATGGTCTCGGTGTAACCATCGGCCAGGACCTTATCGGTGCCTTCCTCAAGGTAAGAGATGTTCAGGACGCCCTGCTCTCTGACGTAGATGAAGAAGATCTCCTGAGGCTCTTCAGTGATAGCACCCTCGGGCTGACCCTCGGTCTTGCTGTACTTGTAGCCATCGATGGTTTCGGGAGTGAATGCAAACTCGGTGCCGACAACGCCGTTGACAGTCTCGGGGATGAGCAGCGGGTTGTAATCCTCGTCAACATAGTTGACGGTGACGGTGCCGGTTGCGACCTGAGCGTAGTAGTAATCGATGACGATGCCGTCCTCGGTCATTACCAGATTGTCGGGAATGTTCTTCTCGACCAGGTTGTAGTAGGCGATGGTCTTCTCGTGGAGATCCTCGACCTCAACCAGAGTGGGAATGACTTCGTTGTACTGCTCAGCGAGGATGAGATCGGTGCCCTTCTCGAGGTAGTTGACGGTCAGGTTACCAACGCATCTCTCGTAGGTGTAGATAACGATGTTGGTGGAATTTGCGGGGAAGTTGCCTTCCTCAATACCCTCGACGCTGACCAGCTTGTAGCCGGGGATGTCGATGGGATTGAAGTCGTAGGACTCGTAGATGTTGCCGGCTGCG
>SVPO01000084.1 GCA_015065795.1 Oscillospiraceae bacterium
GATGTCGCCGCCGAACGCCTTCGCGTACAGCTGAATGGCTTCCCGACAGGTGCCTGCAAAATTCAGAGTAGGTGTTATTTTCATATTCAATGTCCTTTCGCAGTGGAGTTATCGGTTCAGATTCTTACCGCGCCGCTGTCAACGATCCGAACGACCGCCTCGGCGACAGCATCCACGTCCTCCTCCGTCACCGCCGTGTCCAGCGAAAAACGGATGCTTCCGCGGGCGAGAGTTTTGTCAATGCCCATCGCCAGCAGAACGTGGCTTGCCGAATCGCTGCCCGTGGTGCAGGCAGCGCCGGAGGAAACGCAGATCCCCTCCCGGTCAAGATAGAGGGCGAGAGCCTCGCCGTCGGTGTTCCTCGCACAGACGCACAGGATGGACGGTGCGCGATCTGCCTGGTTTCCGATAACGCTGATGGATTGATGCGCACTCAGCTTTGCTTCCAGACGGTCACGCAGCTCAGCAACACGCCTGCCCTCATCTGCCATGGAAGCCACGGAGGCCTCGATGGCGGCGCCCATGGCGCATATCGCAGGCAGAGCCTCGGTGCCCGAGCGTCGGCGGCTTTCCTGACCGCCACCAGCGATAAGCGGCGCGACAGTCAGCCCGTTGCGGCAAAACAGCGCACCTGCGCCGGGGATACCGCCGAACTTGTGTGCCGACAGGCTGAGCATATCGCAGCCCATATCGCCCACATCCACAGGCAAATGCCCCACCGACTGCGCAGCGTCGCACAGCACGAGCGCGCCGCGGCTGTGAGCTATACGAGCAAATTCCTTCACGGGCTGGATAACGCCCGTCTCGTTGTTGACGCTCATCAGCGCGCACAGACACACATCATCGCCGCACATCTTCTCAAAGGCGGCAAGATCGACCGTGCCGTCGCTTCGGCAGGGGATGAGCTCCACCGCAGCGCCGAGGAGATCAGCAGTATTGTGCGCCGCGTTGAGCACCGAGTGATGCTCGCAGGCGAATATTAGCAGCCTCGTGCGTCCGCGCTTCCTGCCCTCACGGGCGGCGGAGAGCACGGCGGTGTTAGCCGCTTCGGTTGCAGAGCTGACGAATACGATCTCCGCCGCCTGTGCGCCGATCGCTGCAGCAACCTTCCTGCGCGCATCAAACAGCATCCGAGCGGCTGCCTTTGCGCAGCGGTGTACGCCTGATGGGTTGCCGAACAGATTCATTGCCTCAGCTGCCGCTTCTGTGGCGCAGGGCAGCGGACGGGACTGCGCGGCGCAGTCGGCGTATATTATCCTTTTGTTGCCGGTTATGTTCATAGAAAAGCACCCATACCAAAACCACGGCAGCGGTTAGAGTTACCGTCGCCGTGGGATTTTGTTTCTTATCGGAAATTATGCCTCGCGGATGATCAGAGCCTTGCAGTCGAGATAATCCGCTTCGCTGCCGCTGCGGTCAAAGGAGTTGCCGGAGATGCAGTAAAGACCTGCGGTGTTGCCCACGAAACCGTCGGCGATCTCGGTGGAGAGATAATCCACGTTGATGCCCTCGGCGATGACCTTGCCGTTATAGCTGAAGCTGGCGTACAGGTCGCGCAGGGTGATGGCGAACTCGCCCTCGCTGCCCTCAGCGGCAGCGGTGCCGGCTACAGTCTCCTTGCCTGCACAGCAGGTAATGGCAGCGACTTCGCCGCCGCGGCGTACCAGACGGATGTGATGAGTCTCGCTCTGCAGCACGGCGATGCCGTACTCAGCGGCAGGACGGTCGGTGGAGATGACCGCCGAGCAGGTGAAGTCAAGGGTACGGGGACGGGCGCAGAGATAGGAGGGAGAAGCGCTCTCGGAGATAGAAGCCTCCGAAGCGTACAGACGCAGACTGCCGGGTCTGGCGGTCAGGTCGGCGCGTCCGCCGATGGGCAGACGCAGGCTCATCAGCTCGGTGGAAAGGCTGTCGCCCTCAAAGCGGAATTCGCCTCCGCAGTCATTGACGGGGCTTGCCTCAAAGGGCAGCTCAACAACGTCCTCCAGCTTGCCCACGCCGGGGTTGACCACGGGCCATCCGTCCTCCCAGCTCACCTTGGCAAGGAAGGTCTCACGACCCAGGGGACAGACCTTGCGCTGAGGACGGCTGGCAAGCATGACCATGTACCAGCTGCCGTCGGGAGCGTCAACAAGATCGGCGTGTCCCACCTTGGAGATGGGATAGTCCGAACCGAGGTGACGGTGGGTGAGGATGGGGTTATTCATAAAGCCCTCGTAGTAGTCGGTGAGGGTCTTGCTGCGCGCGATGGATACGGCGTGGTTGGGACCGGTGCCGCCCTCGGCGATCATGACATAATAGTAGCCGTCGATCTTGTAGATGTGGGGACCCTCAGGCCAGTGAGCGTCACGCAGAGCGCTGTGCCATACGATGTAGGTCTCGCCGGTGAGCTTCATGGTGCCGAGATCCAGCTGACGCAGATAGATCTCGTTGTCGCCGAAGTATTTCTCGCCCTCGGAACGTCCGCGTGTGCCGCAGTACCAGCAGGAGCCGTCGTCGTCAAAGAACAGACTGGGATCGATGCCGGAAGCCTCCTCGCCCAGCCAGTAGGGGTCGGACCAGGGACCGCGGGGATCGGTGGCGGTGACGATGAAGTTGCCGCCGAAGTCGATGTTGGTGCAGATGAGGTAGTATGTACCGTTGTTGTAGCGGATGGTGGGGGCAAACAGACCTCTTGAATGACCCTGACCCTCCAGCGGCAGCTGAGAGGTGCGGTCAAGAGCGCTGCCAATCAGTTCCCAGTTGGCAAGATCACGGCTGTGATAGATGGGCAGACCGGGGAAATAGGAAAAGGTGGAGTTGACCAGATAGTAATCCTCGCCTACACGGCAGATGGAAGGATCGGGAGCAAAACCGGGAATGATGGGATTCTTGGCGTTGACCATGGGATTATCCTCCGTGAATTATTCGTTGTTGAATATACCGCCCGGATGACGGGCGAAGACTCAGCTGTAGGTTCTTCTGCGCGCGAACTTGCGCCAGAATCTGATGACGATGGGCAGGAGCAGCAGGAAGCCAACCTTGTAAACGGTGTCCAGCAGAGCCTGAAACGCGATGACAGCGATGCCGTAGCTGCCTGCCATTTCCGGAATGTTCACGCAGATACGGGAAAGGAAATACATGAAGACTCCGCCTGCGGTCAGCAGCATACATTTTTTGAAGGTCTTTCTGGAATGTTCATCCTCCGCAGGCTTGTCCTCGGGATGGATATAGGTGAAATCCTGAATCACGGCGCACGCAGCCGCAATGAAAAACACAGCCGAAGCAAGGCTGGTTACTATCTGAGCAACAGCAATAACAGAACCGCTCATTTTCACTGTTCCTTTCAAGGAATTTCCGTGGACTGCCGGGATCGGAAAAACGCCCGGAGCACGGATTATTGATTGACGTTGCTCACATTATAAGTTAATATAAAATTTAAGTCAATAGTGGGACTGCCGCAGAATTGTCACCTGAACGGATGGTGCAGCTGTGGTTCCCATCGGAAAGGAAACGATATTATTGAACAATACATTTTCCCTTGACGGCTTTTTCGGAAGCGGAATGGTGTTCCAGCGCGGCAGGATCTGCAGGATTTGGGGGACCTGCCCTCAGGGCGCACAGGTCAGTGCAGCTCTCAACGGTCAGTCCTGCGCTGTGATATGCGCTGACGGCACCTTCGAGGTGTCTCTGCCAGCACAGGAAGCTTCTGTGGAAAACACAGTGGAGATCACCTGCGGCGGCGAGACCGTCGTGCTGGAGGACGTATGCTTCGGCGATGTTTTTCTGCTCAGCGGTCAGTCCAATATGCAGCTGGAGATCGCCCGTGTGATGGATGTCTCCGGGAATGAGATACTCTCAGCAGACTGCCCTCTGGTCAGACATTTCACCGTTGAGCCGAGATATTTCTTCGGCAGACAGGCAGATGAGATCGTGCCTGCACAGTGGAAAAAGGGCGTCTATCCCGAGGTAATGGGTATGAGTGCAGCAGGTTTCTTCTTCGGCCGCCGTATGCAGGCGGAACTGGGCGTGCCCATCGGTCTTGTGCTCAACGCCATGGGCGGCTCCACCATCGAAGCGTGGCTGCCGGAAGAACTGCTGCCGCAGTTCGGCGATTACGCCGCCAGAATAATGGATTTCTACGACCACGATGCCTTTGCCGGCCGCATCAGCGGCGAGGAGCAGGCAAAGGGCGAGTGGATACGCTCTCTGGAAACCGACGCCGAAGCCGCCTGCGCTGCGGCGATCCCCGTGGGCGCACAGCCTTATTCCGTGCCGTCCATGACGCGCGGCACCGATATGGAGGGATACAGCGGCAGCGTATGGTTCTATCGTGAGATCGAGCTGGACGAAGCACCGCAGGGTGAGGGGCTGCTCTACCTCGGCGATATCATTGACAGCGACCGCACATACATAAACGGTCAGCTGGTGGGTGAAACCTTCTACCGCTATCCTCCGCGCAAATACCCTGTCCCTGCAGGATTGCTCACTAAGGGAAAGAACCTCATCGCCTGCCGCATGGTCATCGACGGCACGGTGGGCGGCTTTGTGCCTCACCACCCTTACTTCCTAGACACCGGAACACAGCGCATTGAGCTGAGCGGCGAATGGCTGATGAAGCCGGAGAGCCGCGCCGCGCAGCCGGCACCGCCGGTGCTCTTTCCGCCGGTGCTGCCCACAGGTCTGTACAACGCATCCCTCTATCCGCTGAGAGACGTGCAGTTTGCAGGCGTGCTGTGGTATCAGGGCGAGAGCAACGTGGAGGATCCCGACAACTACAACGAGAAATTCGACGCCATGATGACCGCGTGGCGCGAACTGCTGGGACAGAAGCTGCCGGTGGTGTGCGTGGAGCTGTGCGACTATATTGACCCCACCTCCGCCGACACCGAGGTTCCTGCGGACTGGCGAAGGATGCAGGAAATGCAGCTCCGGCAGCCGGAGTTCACCGCCGACTGTGCCGTTGTCTCCGCGCGCGATCTGGGCGAAAAACTGGAGCTTCACCCACAGCGAAAGCAGGAACTGGGCGAGCGGCTTGCGCAGAAGGCGCTGGAGCTGATCTGCGGCAGATGAACCGCCGTTCCTCAGGAGTGAGCGAACAAAAGCAGAAAAATTCAGTATGCAGGTTGATTATGGCGGAAGTATGTAGTATACTCTGAATCGGATGTCAACTAGTATACCAGCGAACATCTGTGATCTTTATTGTGTGCATATGTCCGGTCAGCATCGGGCATTACGTTAGGAGCGATTGCTATGAACAAGATAACACTTGCAGCGCAGGGAAGAAAAACCGTGTTCTGCCTTGAGCGAAGCCCCCGTGGAGCCGTGCGCGTTGCAGCCGCCGTTGCCGCCGACCTGCGCCGCATCACCGGCTGCCGTCCCTGCGACATCCGCGTGGCAGGGGAGAGCAGCCCGTTGACGGGAGTCTCTGCCAACGCCGACACCGTCATCGTCGCCGGTATTGTCGGCGAGGGCACATGGATAGACGAAGCCGCGCACCGCGGTCTCATCGTCTGCTCGGCAATCGCCGGAAAACGTGAGTGCTACCGTATCACCACCGCTGTCCTGGGGGACGGACGTACTGCCGTTCTCGTTGCCGGCAGCGATCTGCTGGGTCTGGAGTACGGTCTATATAAGATTTCCGAGCTGTGCGGCGTGTCTCCGTGGCACTACTGGGCGGACGTCGCTCCGAAGCTTCGCGACACCGTGGAGCTGGACGCTTCCGCACTGGATATCACCTCAAAGGAGCCGACTATCAGACTGCGCGGCTTTTTCCTCAACGACGAATGGCCGTCTCTTGGCGGCTGGACTCACGATACCTTCGGCGGCTTCAATGAGCTGTTCTACGAAAAGGTCTTTGATCTGCTGCTGCGCCTCAAGGGCAACTTCCTGTGGCCTGCCATGTGGAGCGCAGTGTTCAGCGAGGACGGACTTGCCTATCCCACCGCCTCCGCCGACCTTGCCGACGAGTACGGTATCACCATGGGTACATCCCACCACGAGCCGCTTTTCCGCGCAGGCGAGGAATTCTCCCACACCATGACCGCGTCCAACGACTGCGGCTACGGTGCCGACTGGAATTACCACGCCAACACCAGAGGTATCTACGAGTTCTGGGATTACAGCGTAAAGCGCAACAAGGAGCACAAGAGCCTCATTACCATGGGTATGCGCGGTGAGCGCGACAGCAAGCTTCTGGGTGAGAATGCCACCCTGAAGGACAACATTGACCTCATCAAAAAGACCATCATCGACCAGAAGAAGATCCTTGCCGACAACGGTCTTGCCGATGCTCCCAAGGTGCTTGCCCTCTACAAGGAAGTGGAGGACTACTACCACGGTGACGATACCACCGAGGGTCTTTCCAGGTGGGACGGACTTGACGACATGATGCTCCTGCTGTCCGACGATAACTACGGCAACACCCGTACTCTGCCCACAAAGGAGAACCGCGATCGCGCGGCAGGCTGGGGACTTTACTACCACTTCGACTACCACGGCGGTCCCATCTCCTACGAGTGGGTCAATTCCTCGCCCATCACCAAGGCGTGGGAGCAGCTGACGGCGGCGTACGCCTTCGGTATCCGCGACCTGTGGGTGGTCAACGTGGGCGACCTGCGCCCCGTGGAGCTTCCCCTGAGCTATTTCCTCGACCTTGCATATGACTTTGACAAATGGAGCCGGCCCAACCGCACCGCCGAATGGCTGGAGAAGTGGACACGGCAGCAGTTCGGTGCCTTTGCCGACGAAGCCACCCTTGCCGACATCAGCACCGTGCTCAACGGCTACACCCGAATGAATGGCGACAGCCACCCCGAGGCGGTTCAGGAGGATACCTTCAGCTTTGCCTGCGAGGAATACGCCTGTGAGCTTGAGCGTGCCGAGAGACTGGATAAGCTTTCCGCAGACATTGCCGGCCGTCTGCCGGAGGAATGTGCCGACAGCTATTTCGGTCTGGTTGGCTTCCCCACTGCCGCTTCTGCCAACCTGCGCAGGATGATGATCCTTGCAGGACTGCAGCGCATATTCTGCAAAGCCGGCTCATCCTACGCCAACGAGCTTTCCGCGCAGGTCAACGCCTGCATTGCGAGTGACAAGGAGCTGAGCCGTCAGTATAACGAAGACATGGCAGGCGGCAAGTGGAACAAGATGATGTCCTCCAAGCACGTCGCTTTCTTCAACTGGAACGGCGATGGCAGCGACTATCCCCGAACCGAAAAGCTGAACCTGCCTGCCGCAGGGGAGGTCTTTGCTCTGCTTCCGGGGGATGCTTCTCCTCTGTGGGACGGCGAATCGGCGCTGCCCGTGCTCTCCGATCTGGAGAACAACACCGCCTTCTTCTTCGTCACCTCCACCGCAGAGAATGCGCCGTCCTTCAGCGTTGACGCGGACAAGGCATGGATAAGCCTGACCGCCGAGAAAATCGGCTGTGCCACATGGAAATATACCGTCGCCGCCGACTGGAGCAGCACAGACATTCCCGATGGTGATACCGCAGGAAGGATCACCCTCTCCACCGAGGGCAGAACAGTCGAGCTGACCGTCACCGCCCGAAGAACGCCCGTGACCGCCGCTGACAGCAAGTGCTTCATCGAATCCATTGGCATCATCAGCATGCCCGCGCAGGATTACGCCGAGCGCTTCGACGGCGACGATACGGAGTGGTGCTTCATCGACAACTACGGCAAGGGCGACGCCTGCAGCATGAAGCTGCTGCCTGCGGATACGTTCTGCACCGATCCCGTCACCGCGCCTGCGCTTGAATACCGTTTCACCATCAACCACCCCGGCGAATACACCGTCACCGCTGTCATCGCACCCACCAACGACCCCGTCAAGTTTGAGGGACAGAAGTTTGCCTTCGCGCTGGACGGCGGTCAGCCTGAGGTGATCAACTCCCTGCCGGATATCTACGCCGCAGGAGATCCCGACGATGAGCAGTGGAGCAGACAGGTGCTGGATAACTGCCGCCGCGTGTCGATGAAGATATCGCTGACCGGGGGCGACCACTCCCTGCGCTTCATCCATCTTGACGCAGGCATCGTTCTGCAGAAGATCGAGATCGCGCAGCAGCCGTCGGAATCGTTCTACGGCTACCGCGCCACCTATCGCTCCTGAGTGTAAAACAAGCCGCGGTGTCCGCTGATATGCGGATGCCGCGGCTTTGATCAGACGTGACAGTATTTTTTCGCGCAAAATGCAGGCTGATTTCATTGTAATAGCCGGTGGATGATGCTATAATAATTTGTCGTAGCAGAATTATTAGCTGCTGCGGTACTATCCGGGACGGAGGTAACGATCGGATATGAAGAAAAGAATTCTGAGAATGATGTCGCTGGTGTTTGCGCTGACGCTGCTTGCTCTCGTCTGCGCGATGCCTGCAGCTGCCATGCAGCCGGTGTTCGAGCCCTCTCCCAGCTACGCCGAGAGCGAATACTACCGCAGACTGCTGGAGGTTCAGCTGACCGGCGATCCCCGACAGGACATCGTCAATATTGCCCTTTCTCAGGAAGGATACATTGAGGGCGGCATGGAAGGCGATTTCGGCGGCAACGGTCGGGTGTGCAACAACTTCTCCGAATACGGATACGCTATGGGCGAAAGCGGCAGCATCTGGTGCACCTCTTTCATCTGGTGGTGCGCTCGTCAGGCAGGTCTTGACAGCTCGGTGTTTCCCGACACCATCTGGCCCAGACTGCTGACAGTCAACTGCCCCTACATCGGTTATACATCCACTGCTTCCATTCAGCCGGGCGACATTCTCTTTGTTGAGAACTCCGGAGACGACACCGCCGACCACCTCGCACTGGTCATTGATGTCACCGACAGCCATATCACCGCCATCGAGGGCAACTGCGGACATCGCGTATGCAGGATCACCTACGAGCGTGATATCGGCGCCCGTGCCGACGGAATGGGCGATATCCTCTACATTGGCTACCTCAACTATGACAAGGACCCCTCGGTGCCCGATGCGGCCTCGCTGGCTCAGTACGCTCTGATAACCGAGGATGCGGCGCTGTTCAACAAGCACACCGGCGGCAAGAATCAGGGAACGGTCCTCAAGGGAGACCGCTATCCTCTGCTTGCCATCCGCGGGGACGGCGAATGGTGCCAGATCGAGCTGGGCGGGCTGGCTTACTGGATAGACTCCTCCTGCGCCTTTACCGGCACAAAGCAGGAGACCATCGACAAGTATTTCGAGATAGCCGGCGATAATTACGCGCATGAGGTTCATACCACCGCGCCGACGTCGGATGATACGGCAATTATCCCCGAGGCTGCAGCAACGGAGACAACCACCACAACTACCACTGCTGAGACGACCGCGGCAACCACTACCACAGAGTTCGATTCCGCACCTATGCAGAACGAAGACGAGAGCAAGAGCCCTATCCCTATGGAGACGGTCATCCTCGCAGGACTTGCTCTGCTGGTTCTTCTCGTCCTTGTGGCTCTGATTCATTCCATCAAAAAGACCAGCAGAAAATGGTAAGCAGGTTATATATTGTATATGTCTGTTTTTCGGCAAAAATCAGTGCCGGGCGATCCCAGAACGGGAAAGCTCGGCACTTTGCGTTTAATTATGCTATATAAAGTGCATCAGCCCTTGCGGCGATCCTTACCCAGAACGTACACGGCGATAGCCTTGGGACCTGCGTTGATGGATACTGCAGCGCCAAGACGGAAGAAGCCGGAGGACTTGACCTTGAATTCCTTCTCCAGAGCCTTCTGAAAGTCCTTACCGGTGTCAAGAATCTCGCCGGCGGCGACCATAAAGAAGGGGTCGCCCTCCATGTTGTCCTTTGCTGCCTGAATCAGACGGGGAATGACAGCCTTCTCGCCGCGAACCTTGTCCACGGTCTTGGTCTCACCGTCGATCATGCTCATGATGGGCTTGATACCGATGACCGAACCGACGATGGCGGCAGCGGCACTGATGCGTCCGGAAAGCTTGGCGAACTTAAGATCGTAGAGCGCCATGTAGATCTCCACGCGGTTGACGGTCTCGTCGATGACCTCGAGGATCTCGTCCACGCTGCCGCCCTCGTCGCGCTTCTTTGCGGCAAAGATGGCAGGGATTCCGTATGCCAGCGAGAAGGAGTGAGTGTCCACCGGCTCAATGCGGAATTTGCCCTCGGCATCGGGGTTCTCCTCAAAGAAGAACTTCCTGGCGAGGTTGGCGGTGTTGAACATGCCGGAGGTCTTGGAGCTGTTGCACAGATGGATGACCGCCTCGCAGCCTTCCTCATATGCCTTGCGGTATGCGTCCTGTGTGGTGGCAAGAGGAATATGGGACGATGTGGGGATGATGGGAGAGGTGTTGAGCAGTTTGTAGAACTCCTCCGGAGTGAAGTCCACTCCGTCCTGATAAGCCTTGTCGCCGACGGTGAGAGGAATGGAGAACAGATCTATTCCGTACTCAGCGGCCTGCTCAAAGCTGATGTCGGTGGAAGTGTCAGCAAGAATACGAATCTTTGCCATTGAAATTTAGCGCCCCTTTATATATAATGTATATGTTTGCCGGGATATGAGACATCGAAATCCGATGCCTCTTGTTCCTATTATGCAAAGTATAGCACTGATCGACAAATAAGTACATATATATTTCAACGAATTTGTATAAGGAAGATACGAAAAAGACCGGTCACACGCTGCCGGGTGTTCGCTATACAAAGTGTACAAAAAGTTCGTTTGAAGATCGTTGTATTTCTTCGTCGTGCGGTTGCGGAAATTTGCGTCAGCTATTGATTTGTTGCGAGTAAATTGTTATAATACTCAAGCATTCGGAAGAATGCGACTGCACACTGGATCAGCGTTGATGCGGGAGGTTGCGATCGAAAGATCGGTTTTTCCGCGGAGTATGTCCGATCTGTGAACCGGGCGAAAGGTGTGCGCTCTGTACTCGCAGCCATGGGTTGCCTGTGGGTATCTTTG
>SVPO01000085.1 GCA_015065795.1 Oscillospiraceae bacterium
CACACCGCCGCCACGCTGATGTATCAGGAGGGCGTCGATGTGCGTGTGCTCAAGGATATTCTGGGTCACGAAAACCTCAGCACAACGCAGATTTACACCCACGTTTCCAGCGAACAGATGAAAAAAGCCGCCTCTGCAAACCCCATCGGCAAGCTCAGGCAGCCCAAAGACGATCAATAAAAACAGCAGCCTGCGCGGTGAAATTACTGCACAGGCTGCTTTCGCATTATATAAGGATTTATCCGATCATTTCACGAAGCTGTTCCTCGCTGATGACCGTCACTCCAAGCTGATTTGCCTTGTCAAGCTTGCTGCCGGCCTTTTCTCCTGCCAGCAGATAACTGGTCTTTTTGGATACCGAGGAAGCCACCTTGCCGCCGTTCTGCTCGATGAGCGCAGCGGCTTCGGTGCGCGAAAGGCTCGGGAGCGTGCCGGTGATGACAAATGTCAGACCGTTGAGCGCTCCGTCCCCTGTCTCCTTTTTCGCTGCCGTCATTTTGACCCCCAGCTCGCGCAGCTCCTCGATGAGCCTGCGTGACTCAGGCTGGGCAAAATACTCGCTCACAGCCGCCGCCATAGTGCCGCCGAAGCCGTCAATTTCCGACATCTGATCGGCTGTGGCGTTCATGATGCCGTCGATATCGCCGAAGGCATCGCACAGCAGTCTGGACGCAGCCACGCCGATGTGGCGGATTCCGCAGGCGAAAATCAGCTTGTAAAGATCGTTGGAGCGTGATTTGTCAATGGCTTTGATGAGGTTGTTTGCCGATGTCTTGCCCATGCGCTCCAGCTCGGCGACTTTGTCCGCTTCCAGACGGTAGAGGTCGGCAGGTGAAGCCAGCAGACCAGCGTCGATAAGCTGAGTGATGACCGCAGGCCCCATGCCGTCGATATCCATAGCCTCACGGGAGGCAAAATGGATCAGCCGACGCTCCAGCTGAGCCGGGCACTGCATATTGGTGCAGCGCAGGGCGGCTTCGTCGTTGATGTGCGCCACGGGCTCACCGCATGAGGGACAGATCTCCGGCATGGCGTAGGGCACGGAATCCTCGCCGTGGCTGACCACGCGGATGACCTCGGGGATGATCTCGCCTGCCTTGCGGAGGATGACGCGGTCGCCGATGCGGATGTCCTTTTCGGCGATATATTCCTCGTTGTGCAGAGAGGCACGGGAAACGGTGGTACCGCCAAGGGAAACCGGCTCAAAGATGCCGGTGGGCGTGATAACGCCGGTTCTGCCCACGGTCAGCTCGATATCCAGCACGGTGGTTTCAGCCTGCTCGGGGGGATATTTGTACGCCACGGCCCAGCGCGGATATTTCGAGGTGGAGCCAAGCTCGGCGCGCAGCTCAAGGGAATCGATCTTGACCACCGCGCCGTCGGTGTCAAAGGCAAGTGAATGGCGCTCCTCCCCTATCTCGTCTATCTGAGCCAGCACCTCGTCGATGGTGCGGTAGGGCTTGCGGCGCAGGGACACGGGAAAGCCTGCCTGCGCAAGCCAGTCAAGGGACTGGGAGTGGCTCTCAAAGCTCATCCCCCTCGCCTGCTGCACGTTGAAGATAAAGAGATCAAGGTCGCGTCCGGCGGTGACCGAAGCGTCCTTCTGGCGCAGCGAGCCTGCCGCTGCGTTGCGTGGATTGCGGAAGGTCTTCTGCCCTGCCTCCTCCTGACGGGCGTTCAGCTCGGCAAAAGCGGCACGGGGCATATAAACCTCGCCGCGCACCTCGAGATACTCGGGGGCGTTGTCGATGCGGTGCGGAATACTGCGGATGGTCATCAGGTTCTCGGTGACATCCTCGCCCACGTCACCGTTGCCGCGGGTGGAGCCGCGCACCAGCACGCCGTCGCGGTACTCAAGGGACACCGAAAGACCGTCGATCTTCTGCTCGATGACAAATTCGGCGTCTGGATATTCCTCCAGCACAGAGGTGCAGAAGTCAACGACCTCCTCCTTGCTGAAAACATCCTGCAGGCTCTCCATGCGCACCTGATGCTCCACGGGAGAGAATTTTGCCTGAGCCTCGCCGCCCACACGCGCGGTGGGAGAATCGGCAGTGGCAAGCTGGGGATACTCTGCCTCGATGGCTCGCAGCTCACGGGTCAGAGCGTCGTATTCGCTGTCCTCCAGCACGGGAGAATCAAGATCATAATAGAGGCGGTTATTGCGCTCGATCTCCTCACGCAGCCACTTTGCTCGCTCCCGGGCGGTCTCAAAATCAGGTATATTCATAATCGTCCTCGCAGATAATCATAATTGTATAACAAAAGTATACCCACATCCGCCGATTCAGTCAACGGGGATTTGACTAACCGCGATTATTATCGTATAATATCGGATATATGAATTAATGATGCCCCCGACACGAAATAATCACCAACCCGTCACAACAATAGACTACAATATTGTCATTCAGGGAAAATTTGGAGGATATAATGTTCTATTTTGAGGGATGCAGCTGTTCCTGCTGCGGCGAAAAATTCACGGCAAGCGACGATGTCGTAACCTGCCCTGTCTGCGGTACACCACACCACAGAAGCTGCTATAAAGAAAACGGCGGCTGCGTCAACGAGGCTCTCCACGACGAGGGCTACGTCTGGTCGCGCACGGAAGATGATGAAAGCGGCAGCCGCAGCTCCGAGGGCGGCGGCACCGTCTGCGGAGTGTGCGGCGCGGAGAATTCCAACGGTCGTCTCTACTGCTGCAACTGCGGCAAGCCCCTGTTCTCCGACGAAGCCGGCGTGGGCACCGAGGACAGCCCGGGCTATGAGCACAGGATCGAGGAGATACCTCTCAAGGATTTCAGCCGCTTCATCGGACCCTCCGGCGTTATCTACGCCCCCATGTTCCATCAGATGTACATCACCGGCAAGAAGGTCAGCTTCAACATCCTCGGCCTTATCTTCCCCTCCTTCTGGTATCTCAACCGCAAGATGTACGTCCACGGCATTTCCATCCTGCTGTATAATCTCCTGAGCAATTTCTTCTCCATGTTCTTTTACACAGAACTGGGACTTATCTATAACGCCGCGGCATCCTTTGATTCCGAATCGCTCATGGAGCTTATGGGAAAGTGCCCGGTTGCCTTCTACGGCTCGCTGCTGTTTGGTCTGGGCTCCTACGCCATCGCCATTCTCTCGGCATTGTTCAGCAACAGACTTTATCTTAACTGGTCCATCAAGCGCATCCGCAAGCTGCGCAAGGCTAACCCCGACAACGACGCTTACATCGCCGCCCTTGAGCGCAACGGACGCTCCAACTTCGGTCTGGTGCTGGTGGTTGTCCTGCTTTATTTCATCGCCACGCTGCTTATGGGTCGCCTGTTCTGACGTTATTTGCACGCAGTATCGCCTGTCCCTCCGCGGATGGGCGATTTTTTGCGCGGATATCAAATTTTCGCCGCAAGGTATTGATACGGCGTGCGGATTATGATAAAATATATTAGACTATGTACAAATCTTTTACTGCGAAAAGGAAGCGTTAAAATGGATATCAAACAGCTTGCGCCCAACGAAGGAAAAAATCTTGTAATCGAGACCCCTTTCGGCTCCTATGAGCGTTATCCGGTCAAGACCAAGATCGTCATGGACGGCGATGATCTCGTGGAGATTCTCAACGAGTGCGTCAAGCCCTATCTGGAAGGCGACGATATGATCTTCATGAGCGAGAAGATCGTTGCCATCAGCCAGGGCCGCGCCTTCCCCGTTGACGAGATCAAGCCCTCCAAGCTGGCTAACTTCCTGGTCAAGTTCGTCTATAAGTCCCCCTACGGCATCGGTCTGGGCAGCCCGTGGACCATGGAGCTTGCCGTCCGTGAGGTCGGTAAGGTCAAGATCACTGCCTGCGCGCTGGTAGCCGGCGTGTGCAAGCTTTTCGGCAAGCGCGGCGTATTCTACAATATGCTGGGTGAGCGCGTGCGCGCCATCGACGGTCCCTGCGACTACACCCTGCCCCCCTACAACACCTACGCCAAGATGGCTCCCGACAAGCCCAATGAGGTCGCCAAGCAGCTGACCAAGGCAATGGGCGGCCACAAGGTCATCATCATCGACGCCAACGACATCGGCGTCAACATCCTCGGCAAGCCCGACAAGAAGATGAACGATGAAGAACTGGCTGCCATCTTCAAGGATAACCCCCTTGGACAGGCTTCCCAGCAGACTCCCATCGCCATCGTCCGCAAGATTTCCCAGTAAATCACCCGACATTCCAACACCGCACAAGGCTTTGATTGCATTTGTGCGGTGTTGACTTGATTTTACGGAGAATAACGCATATGAAAATGAAGAAGCTCTCCTTAAAGCTGATAGTATTCTTTGCTGCGGCGGCTGCGATTTCCGTGCTGGCGCTGGTGAGCGGAACGCGTGCCTACGCTCAGGCAGGCATCACCGTGGTCACCGGCTCGGACGCCTTTGCCGCCGCCCTCAGCGACGGGCAGTGCACCGCCATAGAGCTGCAGCCCGATGTGATCTACGAGCTGGACACCACCGTGGAAGTCAACCGTTCCCTGACCATCCGAGGCAAGGGCGCAACGGTGAATTTCCTCACAGGAGCCAATATCGCTGTCACCTCATCCAACAAGCTGATGGTGAGCGAGGTCAGTCTGTATGCACCCGACGGTCACGCTCTCAGCATCTCGGGCTCGCTGACCATCGGCGAGCGCGTCATGTTCAGCGGCAGGAACGGCATCCTGATGCGCAGCGGCAGTGATCTCACCTCAGGCGGAGTTGCTGTGACAGCCGCCGAGGGGCTTTCTGCCCTTGTGACGGTGGAAACAGGCGGCGGCACCGTGCTTATCCACGACATCCGCCTGACCCAGACCAAGGGCAGCACTGACATGATCAGCATCGCTCCCGGCAGCGGCAAGCTTTCTCTGCGCGGAACGGTGGAGATCCTCGCTGCCGACGGGTGTGCAATATTCTGCCCGTCGGAATCAGCCGGCCCTGACATTGCCGCAGAGGATAACACCGTGCTCTCCCTGAGCGCACCCAAAGCCGTGGCCAATCAGGCGGACACTATCCCCGGCGCGGCGGTGAATGTACAGTCATGCACCTTCTCCACCGGCACCGGCACCCGTCTGGGTGTCACAGGCAGCTACTGCGGCATCGCCGCGAAGATTATCACCATCGGCAAGGATACCACCGTCACCGCCCAGTGCGACAGCAGAAGCGATAAAGACAGTCTGCGATGCGCCGCCCTGAGCGCAAAGGAAAAGCTCATCTGCCTTTCGGGAGCCAAAATCACCGTCGGTTCCTCCGGTGCCAACTGGGGCAGCGGAATTTACGGCGGTCAGGTGGATATTGACAGCCTTGCGTCGGTGATGTACCGCACCATCAACGACAGATCCGCCGCCATTGCTTCCTCGGGGAATGTCTCCATCAGCGAGAACGCGTCACTGGTAACCAACGGCGGCTGCGGCATCAGCTGCGCCCAGCTCACCGTTTACGACAAGGTGACGCTGGATATCAACGACGCTGCTGCAGACGGCATCACCGCCACAGCCGGCGTGAAGATCGGCGCAAGCTGCACGGTGGATATCTCTGCCGCGAACAGCGCCATCCGCGCGAAAACCGACGTGATCATCGGCACAGCGACCATCGCAGAGCTGTCCTCCGCAGGTGACGCGCCTGCTCTGTGGATAGAAGGTCAGGGCGGTAATCTCACCCTCAACGGCTGCACGGTGAATATCACCTGCGCTTCCTCCGACAAGGCGCAGATCAAGTGCGCCGCACACTCGGGCGGCGGCGTCACCATTGAGGGCGGCGCGGATGTGACCATCATCAACGACGGCGACATCGGTCTTGTGGCGGCTGGCGGCAACATCAGCGTTGCCGGCGGCTCGGTACTCCGCTGCTCTGGCGGCATCGGCATCCTTTCCTCCCGCGGAAGCGTGCTGGTGTCTGACGGCGCGACCCTCCTTGCTGAGGGTAAGCTCGATTCCGCCGTGCGTGTGGAGCGCGGTTCCTTCAGCCTGACAGGCGGCGCCAAAGCCGACATACAGGGCGCGCGCTTCGGCGTGGAAACCGCCAGCGGCGATTTCTATATCGACGGCGCAGGCTCATTTGATATCCGAAGCACCGCCGACCGCGCTGTGTACATCGGCAACGGACGCATGACCGTCCAGAACATCGAGCGCATCTCCGCCTGGCAGCGTCACGAGGAAAAGAAAAACACCGAGCTGTGGTGGAAGCAGCCGGTGCAGTGCAAATATTCATGGGAAGCGCCCGGCAGCGATAAGTCAAACTGGCTCTACGCAGGACACACCGCGCTCTCCCCTGTCATCTCCCAGCAGCACGCGCTGGGCATCGGTCAGCCTTCGAGCTTTGCGTGGTACGACGGCGAGTGGCTGCCTGCGGATTATTCCCGTCTGGGACAGTACGCGTCAAAGCCCGTGGGGCGAGCCAACTCCTATAACATCCCTGCAGGCAAATCATTCTCCTGGATGCTGTTCGGTCAGACCTATGACGACAAGCTCATTTTCAGGCTGGGCAAGAGCAGCGGCGACGGAGATTTCGAGCTGCTGGAAAACGGTGCCTTCACCTACACCGCCTACGATTACACCCGCGGCTTCCAGAGCTTTGATTTCACCGTGGAAAACGGCGACGGCGTGGTCTCCGACCCAGTGACTGTCACAGTATTCGTCACCGCCTCCAAGCCGCCCATCGCCTGCAGTGCCACCATTCCCATCGATACCTATGATCACTGCATAGATCAGGTCAACGTCATTGACTACGACGGCAACATCGCCTCGCTCAAGATAGCGCAGCAGCCCGAGCACGGCACTCTGGTGCTCAATTCCGACGGTCGCTTCAGCTATCAGGCGGAGGAAGACTTCGTGGGCATCGACAGCTTCAGCTATTACGCTGTGGACAACATGGGCGACGAAAGCAACATCGCCCGTATCACCCTGCCGGTCAAAATGGAGACGGAGGCGGTAGTCTGCAACACAACCATCATTACCGAGAGCAGCACGCCAAACAGTGTCCGTCTTGTGGCGCTCATGGGCAGCGAAACAGTTGATCCCGCGCCGGTTTTCTCCATCGTCAGCCATCCTACCTACGGCACCCTTGAGTTCAGCGAGAGCGAACCGGATATCGTCACCTATCATCCCTATCAGGATTTCTCCGGTACCGATTCGTTCACCTTCATCGCCACGATGCCCGACGGTACAGTGACCGCCGAGGGCTTTGTTTCCGTGGCGACTATTCCCGGTCAGCGTCCCGTTGCCAACGGCGGTGTGTTCTACTGCAGCAAGAATTCCGACTGCAGCGAACGACTTTCCGGCTATGACCTTGACGGACAGATCACCCGATTCGCCCTTATGGAGCAGCCTCAGCACGGCACAGTTGAGCTGGACAGCCTCACAGGCGAGTTCACCTACATCCCTGACGGCGGCTATGTCGGCGTGGATACATTCACCTACATTGTGACCGACTCCGACGGCGTGGAAAGCGATGCCGCGCAGGTGGAGATCAACGTCACCTCACTCATCGAGAATCTGCGCCAGACCGGACGTCTGGGCGCCGCTATCGTCATTCTCTGCATCGCTGTCGTCAGCATCGCCGCCGTGGTGGCTCTTATCATCATTGCTGTACGCAAACGCCGCCGCGAGGATCGTATGGAGACAGCAAAGAGCCGCCTGTTTGAATACGGCGGCTCTGAGAAGAACAAGGGATATTATGACGATTACGATTATTACGACTGATCGGCGGATCAATCCTCCACGATCTTGATGTAATACTTACGTTCACGGGGTCCGTAGAACTCCACAAAGTAAATATTCTGCCATATACCGAGCAGCGGCCAGCCTTCATCGATCAGTACGATCAGTTCGGCACCAAGGCTGCTGCTCTTTATGTGCGCATCGGAGTTGCCCTCAAAATGACGGTAGCCCTCCAGCTTCGGGAAGGCGTTGTCCATGCCCAGCAGCATATCTGCGCCTACATTGGGGTCGGTGTTCTCGTTGAACGCCACCGCAGCGGTGGTATGCGGACAGAAAATAACAGCAAAACCGCTTTCAACGCCCGACTCCTTGATGGCATCGGTCACTGTGCGTGTGATGTTGTACACACCGGTTTCCTCCGTCTTGATGGTAAATTCTCTGAGCTTTCCCATTCAATTCACTCCTTTGCGTGGTATGTATATGAATAAATCGAAAAATCTGAGATTAGTCTATACTGCAGTGATTCTGTGCGTTATCACCGCAGGCTATGCGCTTTTCGGACCGTTCACCGACGGAATGATCATCGCGCGCGAGCCGGGAGGACGCTATGACGTTTCCTTTCAGTCCGAAGATGGCACACGGCTGGAAGCGGTTGAAGATCTGGATGATAATCCGCTGATTTCTACGAGTGACGCAGGCACTGCCAAATGTACTGTGAACATCAACACCGCCACAGCCCATGAGCTTGAGGAAACACTTCCCGGGATAGGCAGCAGCAAAGCCGAAGCCATCGTTGAGTATCGGGAACGCATGGGTGGCTTTACCAGCGTTGAGGAGCTGGCAGAGGTGGACGGCATCGGTGCTGAGCTGCTGCGCAGGATCAGCCCATATTGCACCATATCAGAACCGAACGGTCAATAACAAGCCGATAAGTGAGAACACGCCACAAAAGCCCGTAGCCTTTGTGGCGTGTCTGGATTATACAGAATCAGAATGCGCCGTCGACAGTGTCGAAGTCGTGGCCATCCATGCTGCCGCCCTCGTGACCGATGAGCTCGCTGGCACGCACGCCGTAACGCAGACGCTCCTTCTCCAGATTGTCGGAGAGGGTGTCATAGAAATTCTTGGCGTGGCGAATGTTCTTGATCTCAAGAGTGCCGTCGGAAGTATCCTTGGAATAAACGGTGACAGTGCCCAGACCAAGGCCGAACAGAGTCTGGCTGAAGGTGTTCTTCAGCTGCAGGTCGGTCACACGATAAAGCAGGATCTCGTCATAGCTTCTGTTGAGGAAGCCCTTCTTGATGAGCAGCTTCTTGTCGGTGATGGAATAAACAGTAAAGGTGAAGGGCAGTCCAAGGAATCCCCAGCGCTTTCTTTCCTTAGTAATAACATTATTGGGCTTTGCCATACCTTTTACCTCCGAATCATAATTTCTGTCATCAATTATATCACACAATTTTTCAGTTTACAATGATTAACGGCACCGTGAAAAATATTTTCAGAAAAATCAAAAAAACACTTGCAATTATGCATGAACTTCGATATAATAATTGAGCGCTCACGAGAGAGCACACAAAATAATATGCATGGAGAAGTCGCCTAGCTTGGTCGAGGGCGCACGACTGGAAATCGTGTAGACGCCAAAAACGTCTCGAGGGTTCGAATCCCTCCTTCTCCGCCAGAAAAACCTCTTTTGTCCGTCAAAGGCAAGAGAGGTTTTCATTTATTGAAGATACCGTTCATTTATGGTATAATCCATCGAAAAACAGAAACTCTTCGAGGGCTTATGAAAAAAGAATATCTATTCCACGGCAGTCCCGTAAGGGTCAACACGTTAATACCCGGTCATGCGTGTGATGTTCAATTTGAAGAAGGATGTCAATACGCGGTGTATGCGACGACCAGCAGAATAATGGCGATTCTGTTTTCTTTGGGCTGCATTGAAGATGGCAGTGATGCGGAAAGAATTATGATGCCGGAATATGGAGATAAAATGCTCTTTAAGAATTGTCATCCGAACTATAACGGCAAAGGGTATATATATCATCTGGATAAAAGCAGATTTGTCCACGCAATGGGCAGCCAGTGGGTATGCTATGATGAAATTGAACCTGACTTCATTGAAGAAATCGATGTGAATGATTATCTGGGTTATTGCATTATTGAGGAAAGGAATCAAACTGTTACCTGAGCAAACGCGCCGCATTACGGAAAATACCGTTCTGCGGCGCGTTTGCTATTATTCGTTCTCCTGAGTGATGTCAATGATCACATATTCAGATTTTGTGCCGGTCTTGAAATCTATCTCCCAGTCGGATATGCCGGAGGTAACGATAAAGTCGGTGCTGTCGCGGCGCTCATGTCCGTAAGTGCGGTCGTTGGCACCGATGATACGTCCGATGGGTCCCAGAGGTATCAGCTGACCGCCGTGGGTGTGTCCGGAAAGCACCAGATCCACCCCCGCCTCCGCCTGAGCGTCGTAGTCATTGGGCTGGTGGTCGAGTACGACGGTGTAGGTTTCCGGAGCGATATCCTGAGTTATCTCCCCCATGCTCATGCGCTCTGTGCCTGCGCCCTCGCCGACAAACTCTCTGCGGCGGCTGTCATCACGATCTCTGCGTCCGATAATGCTGACGGAATCGGTGATCTGCACCACGTCATCCTCCATCACCGTGACGCCGTTGGCTGCCAGCTCGGCTTCCAGCTCATTGGCATCGTAGCCGTGTCTGCCGTAGCCCTTGTCGTGGTTGCCGTAGACGAAATAGATGCCGTAGGTGGTGCTGATCCTGCTGAACTGACGGCAGGCGGCGAGCATCTCCTCGCGAGGGGTGCTGTCGTCGATCAAATCGCCGGTGATCAGCAGCACATCGGGATTCTCCGCCTGAATGACCTCAAGATACTCTCCGAAGCCCTCGCCGTCAAAGGTGGTGCCGATGTGGGAATCGGCGATGTGAGCGATCCTCAGGCTGCCGCCGGGCAGCTCCTTGTCAGTGGTCAGCTCGTAGTGGGTGCGTTCCACGTTGTGGGCGTTGAACCAGCCCACGGTGAGGTACACAGCACACAGGGCGATCACCGCCACGCCTCTGCGGTAGACGCGGAAGCCTGTCTGCTCGCCGTCGTCAGCATCTGCCGTCT
>SVPO01000086.1 GCA_015065795.1 Oscillospiraceae bacterium
CGTGTGTCCCATGAGTGACTTCAGAATCGCCACCAAATGCGTGCAGAGCGGCTGGAAGCCGGAAAACGGCGAGGCCCGCGTGCTGCCCATCTACCAGAGCACCACATTCAAGTATGATTCCTCCGAGGAAATGGCTGCTCTGTTCGATCTTACCGCTGACGGCTTTTTCTACACCCGTCTTGCCAACCCCACTGTCGCCGCGGTCGAGAGCAAGATCGCTGAGCTGGAGGGCGGCGTCGGTGCCATGCTGCTGTCTGCCGGACAGGCCGCTTCCATGTATTCCATTTTCAATATCTGCACTGCCGGTCACCGCGTGATCGCTTCCACCGCGCTGTACGGCGGCACCTACAACCTGCTCAACAAGACCATGCGCGAGATGGGCATCGAGACCGACTTCATTGCTCCCGACGCCACCTACGAGGAGATCGACGCGCTGTTCACCGACAGCACCCGCTGCTGCTTCATCGAGTCCCTGTCCAACCCCACCCTGACCATCGCTGATATCGAGGTGTGGGCTGCTGTGGCTCATGCCCACGGCGTTCCCCTGATCGTGGACAACACTTTCCCCACCCCCATCAACCTGCGTCCCATCGAGTTCGGCGCTGACGTTGTTGTGCACTCCACCAGCAAGTATCTGGATGGTCACGCCACCGCTCTGGGCGGCTGCGTTATCGATGCCGGTACCTTTGACTGGGCTGCTTCCGGCAAGTTCCCCATGCTCACCACCCCCGACGAGAGCTATCACGGCATCACCTACACCGAGCACTTCGGCAAGGCGGCCTATCTCGCCAAGATGAGAGCACACCTCATGCGCGACCTCGGTTCCATGATGTCTCCCCAGAATGCGTTCCTGCTCAACCTCGGTCTTGAGACTCTGCACCTGCGTATGCCCCGTCACTGCAAGAACGCCATGGCGGTCGCTCAGTTCCTCGAAAAGGACGAGCGCGTGGAGTGGGTCAACTATCCCGATCTGGAAAGTTCAAAGCAGCATGAGCTGGCAAAGAAGTATCTGCCCAAGGGTTCCAGCGGTGTTGTGACCTTCGGCATCAAGGGAGGACGCGCTGCCGCAACAAAATTCATGGACTCCCTTGAGCTTGCCGCCATCGTCACCCATGTTGCCGACGCACGCACCTGCTGTCTGCATCCGGCAAGCACCACCCATCGTCAGATGAGCGACGCCGAGCTGGAGGGGGCAGGCATCACCGCCAACCTCATCCGCTTCTCCGTGGGCATTGAGGACGCCGCCGACATCATCGCCGACGTGGATCAGGCTCTGGCAAAGGCTCAGTAAGCACTGATAACACAAAATCAAAGCCGTACGCTCAGCTGAGTGTACGGCTTTTCTGTCGCACAAAAACCCGGATGCTGCGCGAGATGATCGCAGCATCCGGGTCGTTTTTCTTTATCTATACCGTCAGATGCGGCACAGCCTGCCCTCGTGAATGGGATGGGCTTCCTTGGTGGTATCGGGTGCGCCGATGGCAATGGCGATGGCAAAGCGGTGGTTCTCGGGGAACTTCAGCAGCTTTTCGAGACGCTCGGCTTCCGCACCCTTGAAGGCGGCAGCACACATGCCGATGATAACGGAGCCAAGCCCCAGAGAATGAGCGGCAAGAGCGAGGTTCTCGACGGCGATGCCGGCGTCCACTTCACCCCACTTGCTGTCTCTGTCGCAGGAGATGAACACGGCGAGGGGAGCTTTGTAGAACACCGTGCCACCCCGGGATTTTACGCGCTCGACGGTGGCAGTGTCGCCGTTTGCCGCAAAGGCTTCCATCACGGCATGATCGACATCGTCGATGATACCGGTGTCGGTCACGAAGGTGAAATGCCAGCTCTGGGCATTGACTGCGGTTGGGGAGGCAAGAGCGCACTCCTCCAGCACCCTGAGCTGCTCCTCGGTCAGAGGGTCAGGCTTGTAGGCGCGGATACTGCGGCGGTCAAGTATGGAGCGAATGGTGTCGTTCATGGAAGTCGATCCTTTCACAAATTATTACGGTTGGGTCAGCACTCCGGAATATCGTGTTCATCGCAGAAGGTCATAGGCTCTGCCTGATCCAGAGTGAAGAAGAATTCCACGCCGGTGTCGGTGTTTGATGCGCCGAATGTGGAGTTATGCGCGGTGAGGATGGAGCTGACGATCTTCAGTCCCAGACCGGAGCCGCCGTAGGAGCGGGTACGCGCCTTGTCTACTTTATAGAAGCTGTCCCAGATGCGCTCAAGGCTCTCCTCGGGGATGTGACTGCCGGTGTTATGGATGCGGCAGGTCACGGTGCCGGTGTCGGCGGTGATTGAAACGGTGATCTCGCCGCCGTCGGGAGTGTGGTTCTTTGCGTTGGTAAGCAGGTTGTTGATGACCTCCTCAATACGCTCGCTGTCGGCGAGTACGGGAGCCTCGTCGGTGTTGCTTTCCAGTCGATAGGAGATGCCGCGTTCCTCCAGCAGCAGTCCCAGCTTGTTGAGACGGTCGGCAGCCATCTCGCGCAGATCAAAGGCGGACAGTTCAGGCTCCACTTCGCCCGATTCCAGCTCGGCAAGCATCAGCAGGCGGGAGGCAAGGTTGCTCATGCGCATGGCCTCGTCCTCGATGACGCTGCAGTAAAACTCGCGCTCGTCGGAATTGACGTTCATCTGCAGCCCCTCGCAGTATCCGAGAATAATGGACAGAGGCGTCTTCAGCTCGTGGGAGATATCGGAGATGAGCATACGGCGCATATCGTCCACCTTCTGTCGGTGAATCAGTTCCTGACGCAGCTGCTCGTTGGCGACCGACAGCTCGTCGATCTTGGTTCGCAGCTGATCGGAAAGGTCGTTTATACTGCCGGAAAGACGACCGATCTCGTCCTTTGATTTGATTGGCAGACGCTCCTCGGGAAAGATATGATGCGCTGCCTGATCGGCAGCACGGCTTGCCATGACAATGGGGGAAGCAAATCGCGAGCCGATAAAGATCGTTGCGGCACCGCCCATCACAAGCAGCACGAAACCAACTATTATCGTAAAGCGGTTGGCTACTTCCGCTCCGTACTCAATTGCGCCGACAGGGGTGTTGACAAACACGCTGTACAGCTGATTCCCGGAGGGCTCCGGCTTGATGACATTGGTGTAAACGGTGAGGTATGACACCGATCCTGACGCTCCGTATCCGGGGCGGTGAGAGCTGGTTATGGCATAGCTTCCCCATGGAGCCTGTACCTCGACCTGCCGCTCGTAGTTCCAGTGACGGGCAAAGCTGTAGAGCATCTCCTCGTCGTTTGTGCTGCAGAAAACCGTATTGTATTCGTCGTCAAAAATCAGTATACGGATGTTTTCGCTTTCCTCCAGAGCCACAAGCTGCTCAAAAAGATCGGGGGCGTTGTAATCACAGCTTGCCACGCGCTGCAGATTATCCACCAGCGCCTGTTCCTTCATCTTGGAATAGTACAGCTTGAAAAGGGTGCTGTTGAGCACTACATTGAACATGACGAAGGCAAGTATGATGCTGAAGATCATCAGAAAGATCTTCGAGCGAATGGATATGCTCAAGCTATCTCACCTCTAGTCTGTAGCCAACCCCTCGCACCGTTACGATCATATCTCCTGATTCACCCAGCTTGGAGCGGAGCTGCTTGACGTGGGTGTCAACGGTGCGCAGGTCGCCGAAGTAATCGTAATTCCACACGCCGTTGAGGATCTTTTCGCGGGAGAGGGCAACGCCTTTATTTTCGATAAAGTAGAGCAGCAGGTCGTACTCCTTGGGAGTAAGCTCAAGGGCTGTGTCGTTGACGTACGCGACGTGAGCCAGCTCGTCAATGCGAACGTTGCCGCACTGAGCACTGTGGCTGCCCAGCATACCTCTGCGGCGAAGCAGGGCCTGAACACGCGCCACCAGCAGACTGGGGGAGAAGGGCTTGGTGACGTAATCGTCCGCGCCCAGACGGAAGCCGCTGAGCTGGTCGGTCTCCGAGCTCTTGGCGGTGAGCAGAATGACCGGAATGTCACTGGTTTTGCGCAGCTCGGCCAGTACGGTAAAGCCGTCCATTAACGGCATCATCACGTCCAGCACAATGAGGTCGGGCTTGCGGCTGCCGGAGCACATGCTAAGCGTCTGAGCGCCGTCCGCTGCCTCCAGCACCTCAAAGCCTTCGCGGATAAGAAAGTCAGCGATGAGCTTGCGGATGCGATCCTCGTCGTCTGCGACAAGAATACTGATGGAACGGGTATTATCACTCATGGTAAATCATCTCCATATAATATGCATCGGGAATAGTATCCATCCTGTGCTACCACAATACGATAAAAATGTGATGCAGCGGTGATGCGTTTAAGCGCCGGAAACGCAATGCCTGTGATGTGATTGTGATGGACAGGCTATTCCGGCTCATCATCCTTATCCGCGCCTGCTGTACCGAACACCGATTCGGCAAGTGCTATGGCGCGGTCGATGGCGTCACGGGTGATGCCTTCCTCGTCGGTGTTTGCACACACCACCATGCCGCTCAGCAGAGCGTTCAGCGGCGGCAGCAGCCATTTCAGCTGTCTGCGGATGATTTCGCCTGTTTCCGAGGGCGCGCCTGCGGTCAGAAGCACCACCGCCTGCCGCTGCTTGTCGGCAAAGGGGCTGCGTCCGTGGCGGTACGCGCAGAAGCACTGCTGAGTGCGGTCAAAGATTGCCTTGAGCGGTGCGGGAAAACTCAGATGATACACGGGGGATGCGATGATCAGCAGATCACACTCCAGCAGCGCGTCGATGATCTCCTCCATGTCGGAATGGGTGCAGCCCCAGTTCTCCTCGCAGAATCCGCAGCTGCAGCAGGGATCAACGTGCAGCTCGTAGGCGCTGAAGGAACGGATGGGAGTGTCCTCCGGCATGGCGGAACAGAATGACGATACCAGCCGGGATGTATAGCCGTTTTCTCTCGGGGAGCCGTACAGGATCACAGTTTTCATTATCTCAGCCCTCCATCAGTGCGGATATTGCCATCACTGCGATGGCGACGGCGAAGATCACGCCGGTAGTTACGGGTCGGCCCGATCGTCTGTCATCCACGATGCGAAGCACGGCTGCCGCCTCAAAGCAGCACATGGACACGATCAGCACGACATTTGCAGCAACAGGTCCGAGAAAGGTGTCGGTGATCATGGTGTATACGAGGGGCAGCACCACCACGGCGATACCTGCTGCCAGTAATGCAATTCGGGCTTTCTTCATGGATATTCTCCTTGTGCTGTTTTCTATGGGAATTGTAACACATTGCCGTGGTGTTCACAAGTACGCGACCGAAAGAAAATCATTGACAAACCACGGCGGAGTGGTATAATAAGGTGACCTTATGAGGGAGTAGCAAGCGTGTCGGGGCGTTTCCGTTCCGCGCGCAGCAAGTCAACATACTGGCATCAATGCCTGGCTTGCTTTAATTTGCGAGACTCATGTGTAACTGCGAAGCTATGCATGGAGTCTCTGTATCTGTCGTCAGACCCGGACATGGCTTTTGCTGTGACCGGGTTTCTTTTTTGCGTTTGCGCGGACGGAGTAATATTTTGTATGGTTGATTTTCGCCCGCGGCTATAATTTGTGAGGCCAGAAACGAATAAGTATTTCAGGAAACAAAAATCGGAGGAATTTGAAATGAACTGGGATTTTGCCTTTTTCGCAAGCAGCGTGTCGCTCGGGGTGGGACTTGCCATGGATGCCTTTTCCGTCTCCCTTGCCAACGGACTCAATGAACCGCAGATGAAGCGCGGCAGAATGTGCGCCGTCGCCGGCACGTTTTCATTCTTCCAGTTCCTTATGCCCATGATCGGCTGGGTGTGTGTACATACCATGCTGCAGTATTTCACAATCTTCGAGGGCTACATTCCATGGGTGGCGTTCATACTGCTTGCCTTCATCGGCGGCAAGATGCTCATCGAGGGCATCAGAGGCGGCGATGAGGACGAAGAAAAATCTGCCGTGGGCTTCGGTGCCCTGATGGTACAGGGTGTTGCCACATCCATCGACGCGCTGTCCGTGGGCTTCACTATCCCCGACTACGACTGGCTGAGTGCCTTTGTGTGCTGCCTGCTTATCGCCGTGGTGACCTTTGCCATCTGCATGGGCGGCCTTGCGCTGGGCAAAAAGTTCGGCACGAAGCTTGCCGGCAAAGCCTCCATTCTCGGCGGAGCCATCCTGCTTATCATCGGGCTGAGAATATTCGTCACAGGCGTGTTTCACTGCTGACAGAAAGACCGCTGCGGATTATTCCGCAGCGGTCTTTTCGCGCGATATTTCGGATTGACAGATCAAGCCATTTTGGGATCCTTGGAAGCCATCAGCACAGCGGAGACACCAAGCAGTGCGGCGATACCGTCCAGCATGGTGACAGGCAGGACGTTGTTGAGCATCATGGCGATAACAGCGAATACAGCCATCAGTCCCATGGGATAAACGATGGGGAAGTTGTCGGTGATGGTCATCACACCTGCCGCGGCGGCGATGACGGCTGCGACGCAGGCAACGACCACGGTCGCTGTACCGGCGTCGAAAATCATGGGCAGAGTGACGAGCAGCAGCGCGGAAAGCAGCATCGGACATACTCCGGCGGCGATGAGAGAGCCCTTCTGCACGGGATGGTTCATTCCCCGGAAGGAAAGAACGCACAGACACGCCGCCGCAGCCGACAGCACCAGCCGCACAAGCACTGCGGAGAATGTGGGCGCGGCAGCCGCCTGAGCAGCGATGACATCGGCGGAGGATACGGCATCGACAGCGGAAACGACATCCGCGGCGCCGCCTGAGGAGCATCTGTACAGCAGCGAGACAAGATTTGCTATATTGGTCAGCGCCTGCACGCCGCATATCATTGTGCCGATAAGGCACAGGGGATAGATCATGTCGCTCTTTGGGTTGTTGACGGACTTGAGCATATTGTTCATGGTGTTGCCTCCGGGGAAATAATGGTACGCTGTCGATTCTATCACCGCACGGCAAAAATGTCAATTCTGTAACAGCCGGCATGCCGCCCTTGACGCACAGACGTTGGATGCTATAATCAATAGTAATGAAAACAGATTCGGGAAAGGAAGAATTACCATGCTGGAAAAAGGAATGAAAGCACCCGGCTTCACCCTGACCGACAAGGACGGCAGCGCTGTGTCTCTGTCTGATTTTGCAGGGCGAAAAGTGGTGCTGTATTTCTATCCAAAGGACAACACACCGGGCTGCACCCGTCAGGCGTGCGCCTTTGCCGCGGCATATGACGGCTTCAGAGAAAAGAACGTGGCGGTCATCGGCGTGAGCAAGGACAGCGCCGCCTCACACGCAAAATTCGCCGAAAAGCACGGACTGCCCTTTGTTCTGCTGTCCGACCCTGAGCTGCAGGCGATACAGGAGTATGGTGTCTGGCAGGAAAAGAAGCTATACGGCAAGGTGAGCATGGGCGTCGTGCGTACCACCTTCATCATCGACGAAAACGGCATCATTGAGCACGTCATGCCCAAGGTCAAGCCGGACACCAACGCGCAGGACGTCCTTGCGCTGCTCTGACAGGAGGGGAAACAAATGAACGATCGCATCGGCAGAGGAGCCAGCTTCCTCATAGTCGCCGTCATCTATATCCTCGCTTCCGTGGTGGGCATCGTGACCTACAGGATGCTGCCGTATCCCTTATGGCTCAGTCTGCTCATAGCCGACACCGCCGCCACGGTATTCACCTTCATCTTCAGCCTGATATTCCGCAACGCCTCGGTGTACGATCCCTACTGGAGCGTGCAGCCCATAGTGATACTTGCCGCCTTCGCCGTCGGACAGACCCTGACACTTCCCCGGGTGCTCCTGCTCATCTCCGTGTGCGTCTGGGGAGTGCGCCTCACCGCCAACTGGGCGTACACCTTCCACGGGCTCGGACATCAGGACTGGCGATATACAATGCTCTGCGAAAAGACCGGCGTGTTCTACCCGATAATCAACTTCGTCGGTATACATATGGTGCCCACGCTGGTCGTTTACGGCTGCGTGCTGCCGGGCGTTGTGATGCTGACAGAGGATGCAGCGTTTAACGCAGGCTGCGTGGCGGGATTTGTGTTCGCCATCGGCGCGGCTATCCTGCAGGGCAGCTCCGACTGCCAGATGCACGCCTTCCGCAAAAACAGAACCGGCGAATTCATTCGCTCGGGACTGTGGAAGTATTCCCGTCACCCAAATTATCTGGGGGAGATAATCATGTGGTGGTCGGTGGCTCTGATGGCGGTTTCCTCCCTTGGCTTCAGATGGTATCTGATAGCCGGAGCGATCGCCAACACCCTCCTTTTCCTCTGCGTCAGTATCCCTCTCGCGGACGGTCGCCAGTCGCGCAAGCCCGGCTTTGCCGAATACAAACGAGCCACCCGTGTGCTTCTTCCGATAAAGAAATAAAAACAAGCTGCTGTTTCCGGAACGCTCCGGGAACGGCAGCTTTTGTGATTGTCTGTGTTACTGTGCGAAGTTTATAAGCGTTTCGCCTGCCATGCGGTAGACCGTCCACTCGTCCATGGGCTGTGCGCCGAGGGAGAGATAAAAGTCGATGCTGGGTTTATTCCAGTCAAGACAGCTCCATTCCAGCCGTCCGCAGCCGCGCTCCACAGCGATGCGTGCCAGCTCACGGAGCAGCCCCTTGCCGCAGCCCTTTCCTCGGTGTTCAGGCTTGACGAACAGATCCTCAAGATAGATGCCTGCCCGTCCTAGGAAGGTGGAAAAATTGTGGAAGAACAGCGCAAAGCCGACCTCCTCGCCGTCTGCGACAGCAAAGATGACCTCAGCCTTCTGCTTTTCAAAAATCCACTCGCGGAGCAGCTCCTCCGTGGCGACCACATCACCGGACATCTTTTCGTATTCGGCAAGGTCCTTGATGAACTGAAGGATGACGGCGGTGTCCTTTTCCTCAGCGCGGCGGAATGACAGGCTCATGATGATCCCTCCAATGATACTGATTGACACATTGAGTATATATCCGACATAGGGCGGTGTCAATCTCCGTCAAAAAATGCATTGCCTTTTGCGTTTTTTGTTGCGAACCGTCGGCATAATATGGTATTATATTTCATGTATAGACTTCGGGTGTGATATGCGCCCGAAAGAATTATCTTTTCGCGGACAGAGCCGGCGAAGCGCTCTGCCTCCGCAGGGAGTATTTTCTCAATGAAGATAGGAAATTTCCAGACAACGGGCATTGCCGCCCTCGCGCCCATGGCAGGCGTTGCCGACCGTGCCTTCCGTGAACTGTGCGTCGGCTTCGGCGCAGGCTACTGCGTGGGCGAAATGGCAAGCGCAAAGGGTCTCATCATGCACGACCGCAAGTCGGCGGAGCTGCTTGAGGTGACCGCACCGGAGCGTCCCATGGCGGTGCAGCTGTTCGGCAGCTCGCCGGAGATCATGGCGCAGGCGGTGGAAAAGGCGCTGGCATACAGCCCGGAGGCTATTGATATAAATATGGGCTGTCCAACGCCCAAGATCACAGGCAACGGCACCGGCAGCGCGCTGATGAAGGATCCGCAGCTGTGCGGACGCATCGTGGAAAGCGTCAGCGCCGCCGCAGGAGAAACACCCGTCACGGTCAAGATCCGTATGGGCTGGGATTCCGCCTCCATCAACGCCGTGGAGGTGGCACAGATCTGCGAGCAGGCAGGTGCCGCCGCCATCACCGTCCACGCCCGTACCCGGGAGCAGATGTACGCTCCCCCTGCCGACTGGAGCATCATCACAAAGGTGCGTCAGGCGGTTTCCGTGCCGGTTATCGGCAACGGAGATATCTTCTCGGCGCAGGATGCCATGCGTATGCTGGAGGAGACCGGCTGCCATATGGTGATGATCGGACGGGCAGCTCTGGGCAACCCGTGGCTGTTCAGCCAGATCAATTCTCTCTATGAACACGGTGCTGAGCTGCCGCCGCCCACGCTGCTGGAGCGCATGACGGTCATGCACAGACACATCCATCGCCTTGTGGAGTGCAAGGGAGAATACATAGGTATGAGAGAAGCCAGAAAGCACGCGGCGTGGTATATGCGCGGACTGCGCGGAGCTGCCCGTCTGCGCGGCAAATGCGCCGACCTTGTCCACCTCAAGGATCTGGACGCACTCATCCGTATCGTTCTGGAGGAAAACCTGCCTGCCGAAAAGGGCGAGACTCAATAAATCCCGGTTAATTCGCGGAGCGTTCCGCTTGTTACAGATACCACAAAAAGAAAAAGGAGGCCATTCAATGTCTGAAAACTTTTCCGAAACCAAGGCAAGAGGCTTTGACCTCAAGGGCAAGAACGCAAGGGTTCACACCGAGGTGATCGCCGGTCTGACCACATTCCTTTCCATCGCATATGTGCTGTTCCTCGTTCCGCAGACCATCGCAAACGGTGACAGCGCACTGTACAACGGTGTTTACACCGCGTCCTGCATCGCCGCCTTTGCCGGTACGCTGCTCATGGGTCTGCTGGCAAATCTGCCCATTGCGGTGGCTCCCAGCATGGCACTGTGTGCCTACTTCTCCACCACCATCATGGGTGAAATGGGATACAGCTATCCTGCCGCACTGGCAGTGGTATTCGTCGGCGGACTCATCTATCTGCTGGTCTGCGTCTGCGGTCTGCGCACCGCTCTCAACAAGGCTCTGCCCGGCAACCTCAAGATCGCCGTTTCCGCAGGCATCAGGGGCGGACAAATTCTGATAAATCCGCGCACTCTTTGTGAATTTACGGATGCGAATGTGTGTTCGCTGACAGTTTGAAGTGAAATTCACCCCGTTTTTTC